>JAABSO010000020.1 GCA_011390335.1 Desulfotignum sp.
CACCGCCCCCACATAGAGAAGAAAATGCTGCCAGTTGGCTGCAAGGGCCCCAAGAACGATGATAATGAAAAACACCAAAGAAAATATCTTGAACGGTTTTCTCACCTTTTGGGCCATGCCGGGAAAATAGTGTCCCAGGACCATGCCGGTTATCAAAGGGATGCCCAGGATAAGAAACACTGTGACAAAAACATCCTTCGGGCTGAGGCTGACCTGCTCAAGGATTGCGGCGGTGGAAGGGTTGAGGCCGCCCCACAGGGACAGGTTCATGGGGGTCATGACAATGGCGGCAAGGGTGGAGACAGCGGTCATGGAAATGGAGACCGCACAGTTTCCCTTGGCCAGATAGGTCATGATATTGGACAGATTGCCGCCTGGGCAGGCCGCCACCAGCATCATGCCCAGGCCGATGGAGGGATGGGGCTGAATGACAAGCACCAGCAGAAATGTGAATGCCGGCAGGAGCAGAAACTGGGCAAAAAGCCCGATGATCGGTGCTTTGGGGCTTTTCATAATGCGTGTAAAATCTTTCACGGACAACTCAAGGGCCACCCCCAGCATCATCAGGCCGATGGCCGCGTTGATCACGGCAATCCCGGCCGGATTGAAATTCAACCGCACCTGATCCAGCACCACTGGTTCCATAACACCCCTCTGTCTTTTGTATTATGGGGCAGGCGTACGCCATTTATCACATATGCCTGCCCCTGTCCTTTCTGCAGTTTCCCATGCCGCCTGTTATGCTTTGTATGCCCCCACATTGGCCAGGGCCATGCTGGCCGGGCTCACGGTGGTGGGGTCTGTCATCACATTGATGCAGCAGACCTTGCCCGAAGCAAATGCCGCTTCCAGAGCCGGCCGGATATCTTTGGGGTCTTCCACAAAAAACCCTTTCCCGCCGATGGCTTCCACCATTTTATGGTAGTCCACCCTGCCGATATAGGTGCCCTCTTCTATGGCATGGCCGATGCGGATTTCCTGGCTGTGGCGGATCATGCCCCATCCTAAATCATTGGAAATCACCACCACGATGGGCAGGTTTTTGCGGATGGCGGTTTCAAATTCCATGAAGTTGAATCCCACGGATCCGTCGCCGGTTACCAGCAGGACCCGGCTGTCTGGATACAGCAGTTTGGCGGCATTGGCGCTTGGAAGGCCGGCAGCCAGGGACCCGAAGATCCCGTAATCCAGATATTGGCCGGCTGATGTCAGGGTCCGGGTCATGCCCATCCAGGTGGTGGTGTCCCCGCCGTCAGCCACCACAATGTCATCTGCCTTGTCCATGTACAAATCAACTTCCCGGGCCAGGCGCATGGGATGAATGGGGATGTTGTCCGAATGCCAGTCTTTTTCAGACTGGGTTTTTCCTTCCTTGTGGGCCTGGTGCAGCTTTTCCACCCAGGGCGCAAATTTTTCACCAAGGGTGGAAGACAGGTTTTCTTTGGCAATCACCTGGTTGCATGCTGCCAGAAATCCCTTGACATCGCCCGGGATGGGCAGATCCACGGTGCGGTTGCGCCCTATTTCCTCCGGACATATATCCACCTGGGCAATTTTGGCTGCCGGGTTGAAAATATCCCCGAACAGGTAAAACAAAGAGATGCGGGTACCCAGGACAATGATAAGATCTGTTTCCAGAAAGGCTGCAAACCCGCATCCCGGGCGGATGGCAATCGCGCCCTCAAAGCACAGGGGATGGGTGTCGGAAATCAGGCCCCGGCCTGACAAAGAGGTGAACAGCGGGATATTGGCTGATTCAATAAATGTTTTCAGTTCATCGCCTGCACCGGACTGGTAGGCGCCTGTGCCGGCAATGGCAATGGGATTATTCGCAGACTGGATCAATTGAATGAGTTCTGCAGCCCTGTCCGGATCTGCCGGATGGGCGCTTACACTGGTGCCGGGCTTTTTGACCGCTGCCGGATCCACAGGGGTGTTGAGCACATCAACGGGAAATTCCAGATACACCGGACCGGGCCGGCCGCTTTCGGCAATCCTGAAGGCCATATCCACATATTCGGCTGCCCGTTCCGCTTTCTGGCAGACCAGGGTGCGCTTGACCATGGGTTTGATCACCGCTTCCTGGGGCATATCCTGAAGGTCCATGCGCTCCTTGTTGTCCAGGCCCACGCACCCGGCAATAAGCACCAGCGGGGTGTTGGAAAAATGGGCACTGGCCACACCGGTGAGGGCATTGGTGAACCCCGGGCCGGCCGTTACCATGGCCACCCCGGCCTTGCGGGTGAGCTTTCCCCAGGCTTCAGCCATGAACAGGGCGGACTGCTCGTGCCGCGTATCAAAAATCTTGACATCTGATCCTTCCAGAAACTGGTAAATCGGGGTGATGTGGCCGCCGCTCAAAGAAAAAATATGGGGTATTTTCCGGTCAATCAAAGCCTGTGCCGCCACCTGGGCGCCTGTAATCATTTCCATTTGTAACCTCCTTTTATTTGGGGTCAGGCTTGCGTTATTGTCGTTATTGGAATAAAAATCATAAAATTTTTACACCGGTTATCAATAACGACAATAACGCAAGCCTGACCCCGCTGTTACGCTGTTAAAGTTCCATCAACTGTCCGCCGCAGATGTTTATGGCCTGGCCTGTGACATAGGAGGATGCGCCGGATGCCAGAAAAACCGCCATGTCCGCCACTTCATCCGGGGTACCGATGCGGCCCAGGGGGATGGTTTCGCACATTTTGCGCTCCTGTTCTTCCATCGTGGTGTTGAAAAATTGGGCTTCCAGGCCGAACCGCCAGCGCTCCAGGTCTGTCTGGATCTGGCCGGGGCAGATGGCATTGACCCGGATATGCATGCCGGCAAGCTCCTTTGCCATGACTTTGGTGAGCATGATAACCCCGGCCTTGGAAACAGCATAGGCCCCGTTGAAAAGGGGCGGCACCTTGCCGGCCCGGGAAGCAGTGTTGATGATGCTTCCGCCTTTTTGCGCCATCAGGGGCACAACCGCCTTTGATACCCGGAAAACCCCATGGAGATTGACATCTACTGTTTTGATCCAGGCATCTTCATCATAGGTATGTACCCCGTTGGGCACCCCGAAGGTGGCGCCGGCATTGTTGCACAAGATATCAATGTGTCCGAACTTTTTCTGGATATCTTTTACCATCAGTTCCACTGTTTGTGTATCGGTGACATCCACATTCACCGCCAGGGTTTCCACACCGAATTCTGATGCCAGTTCATCCACAATGGTAGCCATCTCTTCGAAGGTGCCGGTGTCCACATCTGCCTTGAAATCCCCGGCATTGCCATAGTCGGCAATGATAACATGTGCGCCCTGGGATGCCATTTTTCTGGCAATGGCATAGCCGATGCCGGATTTTTTGCCTGATCCGGTGACCAGAGCGACCCTGCCGTTCAAAGCGATTTTTTCATCCAGTGAAATGATACCTGTCATTCTTCCCCCTTGCTGTGCAGCATATGCACCAATGTTTTTACGCTGTAATCATATACCTGTTGGATATTTTCATTCTGCAGGGCGGTGTGCTCCAGCTTTTTAAACTGAACAAGTCCGTGAAGTGTCCCCCAGAACATGATGGAAAATTTTTTGGGATCTGTTTTATTGAAATATCCGGTGTCAATACCATGGAGAACAATCTCCTGAATCACCTGTAAAATCCGTGAACCTGCCATATCAACATGGGTTTTCTGGTCTTCATTAAAAAAGATCCTGGGTGATGACAAAAAATAGTTGATGATGTTGAAATATTCCTGCTGGTCACGGGTGAATGTATAATAGGCATCTGCAATTTCCACCAGCTTGCGGTCAGGGGACAATTTTTTCCGGCCGTGGATCTGCTGGATGATGTCCAGCAGAAGTGACAGGCCTTCTTCCTGGAGGGCGATGAAAATATCTTCTTTGCTTTTATAATAAAAATAGATGGTGCCCACACCCAGCTGGGATTCTTGGGATATTTTGCTGATGGAGATACTGTCCATCCCCTGGGAGAGCATCAGCTTGCGGGCGGCACCCAGGATCTGGCTGCGCCGCATCTGTTTTTCCATTTTTTTCCGCTCTTTTACGCCCATATCCGCCTTTTGGGAGAACCGGGTTGGTATCTCCTGCCAAAGAGTGCTCGTTTTTCGAACGTAATTCGAATAATAATTTATCTTTAGTGGAATGGTGTTGTCAAGGGAAATTCTGGGGTCACTGGATATTTGCTATAATGGAGTTTGTACCATAAGGAACTTGGAAGGGAGCCTCTGGAGGTGTGCTGTGACAGGACCGTCAGAGCCGGAGGGGGCCTGGCTGGATATGCTGGAATGTCTAATTTTCAACCGAAGGGGATGGTGCGCTTTTGTTGTGCTGATGGGAACAGGCCCACGCAGGATCTCGGGCCGGTCACAGTAAACCTCCAGGGGCGGTCTTGGGACCAGGACACGGCATGGGACGATTGAAAAACTGATGCACTTATGGCAAATATCCAGCTGGGGTCAGGAAAATATATTGACAGATTTCAGATGATTTGGATATGGTTGCTTTTCTGACAAAAAATATTTTTTAAAGGCAGGGCAGGAACAGGTGAAAAAAACAGCGCCAGATCCACAGACAATATCAAACCGGAGCCTTCTGCTCCCCTACGGGGTGCCCTATTTTGCCTATGTGGGCATCGCTGTTCTCACCCAGGACCGGGTTCCGGATGAAATACGGTATCTGTTAAAAATCATCATTGTCCCGCTGCTTTTGTACTGGGCATGGAAATGGTATGTTCCCCTGTCAGGGCCGTTAAAAACGGCAGGATCAATTATTTACGGGATAATTTTCGGGATTGCGGGCCTGATTGTATGGCTGGTGCTGCTGTGGCCTTTTGTGGAAATCGGTGCGGAACCATGGTCAAACACATCTTTTTTTCTGCGGATCGCTGCAGCATCGCTCATTGTGCCTGTTTTTGAAGAATTGTTCATCAGGGGATATATTTTCCGGGTGGCATTGCAATGGGATGAGAACCGCCGGATTCAGGGCCCTGGGAAGGCCCTTGACACAGCACTGGACCATCGCCATATCAGGGATGTGGCACCTGGTGCCTGGAGTTTTGCAGCCATTGCCATCTCCACCATTGCCTTTACCGCCGGACACATGATGGTGGAATGGCCGGCCGCCATCGCTTACAGCCTGTTGATATCTGCACTGTGGATCATCCGCAAAGACCTGCTGTCCTGTGTGGTGGCCCACGGCATCACCAACCTGGGCCTTGCCCTGTACGTTTATTTCACCGGACACTGGGGGTTCTGGTAGATCCGGCAGGTACCTGCCGGACGATTGTCCCGGGCCAAAAATGCAAAAGACGTTATCAGATTTCACACAAATTTTTTGCGGCTTAACATCAGCAGCACTTCCTGGGCAGCTTCCTCCGGGGTGATATGGGTGGTGTCTATGCGCAGTTCCGCATTTTCCGGTGTTTCATAGGGATCGTCCACACCAGTGAACCCTTTGATCAGCCCGGCCCGGGCCTTTGCATACATCCCTTTTCTGTCCCGCTTTTCACATTCTTCTATGGGGGTGGACACATGGATTTCAAAAAAACCGCCGTGCTGCTCAATATCCTTCCGGATCTCATCTCTGGTGCGCTGGTACGGGGCAATGGGGGCACAGATGGCGATGCCGCGGTTTTTGGTGATCTCCGAGGCCACAAATCCGATACGCCGGACATTGATGTCCCTGTGTTCCTTGGAAAAATTAAGCTCAGAGGACAGGTTGCGGCGGACAATATCCCCGTCCAGCAGCGACACCGGCCGGGTCCCTATTTCCAGAAACCTGGCATACAGCACCTTTGCTATGGTGGATTTGCCTGAACCGGAAAGACCGGTGAGAAAAATGGTGAACCCCTGGCGGGCCGGGCTGGGATAGGACCGGTCCAGCTCGGCAATGACCTCGGGAAAAGACGCCCAGTCGGGTATCCGTTTGCCTTTGCGGATCCGCATCCTGATGTCCTTGCCGGTAAATGAGATGGTTTCCTGGGACCCGTTCACCTGGCTGGCCAGGCGGAATTCATCATCAAAGGGCAGATATACCATCTCCTCAAAAAATACCGGTTCGATGCCCAGCTCTTTTTCCGCTTCAGTGGCAAGGGATGCAGCCTGGTCAGGGGGGTAGAACGGGTTGCCGCTGCTGTCTTCTCCGGGGCTGGCATGGTTGTGGCCGATGACAAAATGGGTGCATCCGAAATTTTTGCCGATGATCATGTGCAAAAGGGCGTCCCTGGGGCCGGCCATGCGCATGGACAACGGCAGCAGGTTGAGCATGTGGGAATTGGGGGGATACTGGGCCCCCACCTTCTGGTAGCAGCGCATCCGGGTGTAATGGTCAAAGTCTCCGGGACCGGGAATGCCGCTGACAGGCAGTATAAGCAGGTTGGCCCGGGCTTTCTGCATGGCCTGGATGGTCATCTCGAACTGGGGCCGGTGAATGGGCTGCCGGGTCTGGAATCCCACAATGCGCTTCCACCCCAGTTTTTCAAACTGGGCGCGCACCTCGGCCGGGGTCTGGCGGATATGCCTGAAATCCGGATGAATGGGCAGGTTCAGGGCCTGGATGGTCCCGCCGATATAGTACTGCCCGCATTTGTTGAACAGATAATTCACGCCGGGATGGGTGTTGTCCAGGGTACCGTATACGGCCAGAGCTTCTTTTTCTCTGTCCACCGGCCAGATATCGGCCACAGACATAACACCTAAAAGAAACCCTTCCTGGTCCCGGAGCACCACGAACTGGCCCGCCTCCAATGTATTGGCCAGAGTTTCATGGATATCCAGACAGACAGGCACCGGCCACAGCTCACCGGAAGACAGATGCATCCGGTCCAGGACCGACTCATAATCCATCCGTGTCATAAATCCGGTGAGCGGGGAAAACACCCCGGTGACCAGCAGTTCAAAATCACAGATCTGCCGGTCATTGAGGATCACATCCGGCATGGATGATGTCAGATTTTTTAATATCTCATGCTGGTCATCATCCACCAGCAGGTTCACAAGATCCTTTTCTTCCATATGAACTGACCTCCTGGCAATATTTTTGCGCGCCCGGCCTATGAACTTTGATTTCAGCATGATACCTGTCAATGGGTGCGGTCGTTACTTCCGGGCCTGACTATGCCATCTGCTTTTTCTTTTGTAAACAAAAAAGCCTTACCAACTTGACATTTTTCCGGTTTATGTATACCATTTTGGTACACATAAACAAAAATCACAGGGAGCGTACCATGGCTAAAACTGCAATGACCCATGCCCGCTTGACACCGGAAGTGAAAAAACAGGCGGAAAAAATTCTCAAAGATCTGGGCATTTCCATATCTGCGGCATATGAAATGTATTACCGCCAGATTATCGCACACCAGGGGATTCCGTTTGATCTGCGCATCCCCAATGCAGAAACCCGCCAGGCGATGCTGGATGCAAGGGAGGGGCAAGGCAGAAAAGTCGATACCGTCGATGACCTGTTCACGGGTCTGGATATCTGATGCTGCCGATCCGTCCGACAACCCGGTTTAAAAAAGATCTCAAAAGAGCGGCAAAGCAGAACCGAGATCTGACAAAACTAAAAGAAATACTTGAAGAGCTGGCCATACCCACACCCCTTCCCCCCAGATACAAGGATCACAAATTAAAAGGAGAATGGATCGATTTCCGGGAATGCCATATTGAACCAGACTGGCTGCTGATCTATACCATATCGGATTTTGAACTCAGGCTGGTTCGTCTCGGCACCCATGCCGAACTGTTCGAATAAGTCGGGGTCAGGCTTGCGTTATTGTCGTTATTGATGACCGGTGTAAAAACTTTGTCATTTCTTTTCCAATAACGACAATAACGCAAGCCTGACCCCATGGCTCGTTATGGCCGGGGGAGGACACCGGCGCGTTCGGCGATTTCCGAGACTTTGTGCTCCCATTCAATGGCCATGAGGTGGACCCCTGCCACCCCTTGCATCTCTTTAAACTCTGCGATCTGTTCCAGGGCAAATTTGATGCCCTCTTCGGCCTGGTCCCGTTTGTCCACGCCCTTGAGGCGCTTGACCAGAGAGTCGGGAATATCCATGCCCGGCACATATTTGGACATGAAGTTGGCCATACCTGCGTTTTTCATGGGGGTAACCCCGGCCAGAATATAACAGCGTTCATGCAGTCCCATGTCCACCACCTGTTTCATGAAATCTCTGAATTTGTCCATGTTGAAAATGCACTGTGTCTGGATGAAATCCGCGCCTGCCGCTATTTTGGTGGCCAGACGGTGGACCCGGAATTCATAGGGGTCGGCAAAGGGGTTGCAGGCTGCGCCGATGAACATTTTTGGCGGCACATCAATCTCCTCATCATTGAGAAATTTTCCCTCATCCCGCATTTTTTTCACCATGGCAATGAGCTGCATGGAATCGATGTCATGGACGTTTTTGGCTTCCGGGTGGTTCCCGAATGTCTGGTGGTCACCGGACAGGCACAGCATGTTCCTGACCCCCAGGGCATAGGCTCCCAAGATATCGGACATCATGGCCAGGCGGTTTCTGTCTCTGCACACCATCTGAAAATTGGGTTCCAGGCCCTCAGCCACCATCAGTGCCGATCCGGCCAGAGAAGACATGCGCACCACTGCGGTCTGGTTGTCGGTCATGTTGACGCAGTCCACATTGCCCTTGAGATACTGAAATTTCTTCTTCAAATGGTCTGCATTGGCGCCCTTGGGGGGACCGCATTCTCCTGTAAAGGCAAAATGACCGGCTGTCAGGACCTTTTCAAGATTGCTGCCTGATTTGTATTCTGTCATGGCATCTGTCTCCTTTTATATGTTTCCCTTGACCAGTTCTTCTCTGATACTGCGCCTGGGACCACCGTCCCTGGCGGTGCGCCAGTCCTTGAAGGGTTTCACCGCCACCAGATCCTCCAGGTGTCCGGTCTCCATTTTCTTTTTCACAATGGCATCCCAGATACACGCCGTGTCCTTGTGCACCTCGCAGATGCCGTTGGATGAACCGCCGCAGGGGCCGTGGAGCAGGCTTTTGGCGCATCTGGCAATGGGACACAGCCCGCCGAACAGATGGATGCCGCAGGCACCGCACCCGGCACAGCGCTCCTCCCACACCCCGTGCTGGACCGCCCCGCCGAAAAAGGTGGTGTTTACGGCCGGAAAAAACACCTGGTCCGGATACATTTCCGTCAAAAACTGGGGCCCTACGCCGCAGGCCATGGACACCACAGCCTGGTAGTCCGCCACATTGTCTGCCAGCTGGGACACATATTCATTGTCACACTGGCGCTCCAGGGCCCTGGTATCGATTTCAACGGGCCGGCCCTCTTTTTTCCGGGCAATCTTCACGGAAGCGGCCAGGATCTCCGCCTCCTTGATTCCGCCCACATTACACACCGTCACACACCCTTTACATCCGAGGATGAGGATCTTGTCCTTGTCCGCCACCATCCCCAGTATTTCATCCAGAGACTTGCGATCTGCAACTATCATGTGTCACCTCTCATTTTCGAGGGGGTCAGAAGTGTCAGCAAGCCTGACCCCATATTTCAACTGACCCCAAGTTTTTTAACGGACCGGGGTGGGGCCCAGGTCTGTGATCTGCTGCGCCATCTCATTGGCGATTTCGGCAAAGCGGGCGCCCTGGGCCGAGGACAGGTTGTACATTTGTACCCGTTCCGGTTCTATGCCCAGTTCTTTCAGTGTCTTTTTTACATATTCCACCTTGCGCCTTGCCTTGTAATTGCCCTCCAGGTAATGGCATTCGCCCTCCAGGCATCCTGCCACATATACCCCGTCCGCCCCGTCTTCCAGGGCGTTGAGCAGATGGATGATATCCACCCGCCCGGTGCACGGCACCTGGATGATCTTGACGTTGGCCGGATAGGACAGTCTCATGGAACCTGCCAGGTCCCCTGCTGCGTACGCTCAGTACTGGCAGCAGAATGCAACGATCCTGGGTTCAAACTTCTGGCTGTTAATGGCTTTTTTTTCCCGCTCCTGGCCGACGTTACCAACCGCTTGCTGGTCTGTTTTCATAATGCCGCCTCCTCGGTCTCCAGGGTTTTTTCAAACAGGGCATCGGTTTTGGCGATGAGCTGCCGGTCGGTAAAATGGTTCAAGGTGATGGCCTTGCCCGGGCATTCCGCAACACAGGCGCCGCAGCCATGGCATTCAAATGCCTCGATCTGGGCGTACCCCTCCTCATGGATGAAAGGAATCCCATAGGGGCAGGTACGCACACAGGTGAGGCATACCGCACATTTTTCCTTTTCCACCGTGGCCACGATACCCCCCACCATGAGGGAATCTTTGGACAGAATGGTCATGGCCCGGGCCACCGCAGCCCTTGCCTGGGCAATGCTCTCTTCCAGGGGTTTGGGATAATGGGCAAGTCCTGCCACAAACAGGCCGTCCGATGAAAAATCCACAGGCCGCAGCTTGGCATGGGCCTCCACCAGGAAACCGTCACTGTTCACCGGCACCTTGAATTTTTCAAACAACGCCTTGTTGTCCGCCGGTACCACGCCCGAAGCCAGCACCACCAGATCCGGATTGATCTTCACCTCCATCTGGAGTACCGGATCCATGACTTTCAGCACCAGGCCGCCCTCCCCGTTTTTCTTAAGTTTCGGCAGTTCCTCCAGGTCATACCGGATGAACAGCACCCCCAGTTCCCTGGCCTCCTTGTACAGATCTTCCCGGAAACCATAGGACCGGATATCTCTGTAAATGATGAACACCCGTTTGCGCCGGTCCATTTTCTTCAAAGCTATGGCCGACTTGATGCTGTGGGTGCAGCAGACCTTGGAACAGTAGGGATTTTCTTCGTTTCTGGACCCCACGCACTGGATGAACACAAAAGAGCGGCCTTTTGCAATGCGGTCATCTTTCTGCCTGAGCGCCGCATCCATGTCCAGGTGGGTGAGGACATCCGGGTGGTCGCTGTACAGATACTCGGTGGGTGTATATTCCCTGCCACCGGTGGCGATGACGGCGGCACCGTGTTCAATCATGGTTTCCTGCCCCGGGGGGCCTGAATCTTCCTGACCGGAATCCCCCGGGCCTTCATCTGCCTGGCCTGAAGACGCTGAAGTGTCCGCATCCGATCTCCGCGCCAGGGTGGTGACAAAATTGCCCATGGACCCTGTGGTATGTTTTACCTCGGTGCCCAGATACAGTGTAATGGCCGGGTTTTCCCGGATTTTTCTATCCAGGGTTTCCAGGTAATCCGATATGGATTCCCCCTGCCAGGTGGTGTTCAGATGCCGGGCAATGCCGCCCAGATCCTTTGTTTTTTCCACCAGATGGACATCCACACCCTGGGATGCCGCCATAAGGGCTGCTTCCATGCCGGCCACACCGCCCCCCACCACCAGCAGCGATTTTTTTATGGACAGGCTCACCTGGTGCAGCGGTTCCACGAACGCGGCCTTGGCCACGGCCATGCGTACCAGGTCCTTTGCTTTTTTTGTGGCTTTTTCCGGTTCATTCATGTGGACCCAGGTGTTCTGGTCCCGGATATTGGCCATTTCAAACAAATATTTGTTGAGGCCGGCATCCCGGATGGTCTCCTGGAACAGCGGCTCATGGGTTCTGGGGGAGCAGGATGCCACCACCACCCTGTTGATGTTGTTTTCCATGATCACCTGTTTCATGTGGTCCTGGGCATCCTGGGAACAGGTGAACAGATTGTCCTCCACATGGACCACAAAGGGCAGGGTTTTTGCATAATCACGCACAGCAGGCACATCCGCCACCCCGCCGATATTGATGCCGCAGTTGCACACAAACACCCCGATGCGGGGGGATGCCCCGGCTACATCGGTTTCCGGGGGCAGATCCTTTGTCCGGGTAAGGGACCACCGGTCTCCTGCCATGGCCATGGAGGCGGTGGCTGCTGCTGCAGATGCTTCCATGACCGACCCCGGAATATCCTTGGGTTCCTGGAAGGTGCCGCACACATAAATCCCCTCCCTGGATGTAGCCACGGAAGACAGATCCGATGTCTGTGCAAATCCATGGACGTTCAGATCAATGCCGGTTTTCTGTGCCAGCATCAGGGCATCCTTGTTGGGGGAAAGGCCGATGGACAATACCACCATGTCAAAAATTTCTTCTGCCAGGTTCCCGGATTCGGTGGCATACACCAGCCGGTACCGGTCACCTGGTTCCGGAAACACCGAATGGATGCGCGATCTTACATACCGTACCCCGGCATCGTCCTGGGCCCGCATCTGGTATTTGTCAAACTCCTTGCCATGGGTGCGCATGTCCATATAGAAGATGGTGCAGTCCAGGTCATAATCTGCATGCTCTTTTGCGATCACCGCCTGCTTGGAGGCATACATGCAGCACACCCCGGAACAATAGGCATTATCTCCTTTGTTGATGTCTCTTGAGCCCACACACTGGAGCCAGGCGATCTTTTTCGGTTCTTTTTTGTCCGACGGCCGTACCAGATGACCACCAAATGGCCCTGAGGCAGACAGAATCCGTTCAAATTCCAAAGAGGTCATGACATTGGGGCTGTGGCCGTAGCAGTAGGTGACCATCTGTTTTGGTTCAAAAGGACTGAACCCCGGGGCCATGATGATGGCGCCCACCTGCACGGTGCGGGTTTCGGGTACCATAAAATGGTCCACGGCATTGGCCAGACAGGCATCCACGCACTGCATGCACTCGGAGCAGTATCCGCAGTTCAGACACCTTGCCGCTTCTTTCTGCCCGTCCTCTGTCCCATATCCCAGCTCCACTTCATCAAAATTGCCGGCCCGCCTGTCAACAGCCAGTTCCGGCATTTTATACCGACTTTCCTTTGGCATTTCTTCGTCCACCGGCCGGTATACCGGTTCTTCTATTACCGGCACATCCCGGCCGTCGGCCATATCTTTGCCCGTCAGAAACCGGAAGATGGATTCCGCCGCCTCCATGCCTGCGGCAACAGCCCCGATGGCCACACCGGGTCCTGTCTGGAGATCCCCGCCCGCAAACACACCGGGTTTGTCCGTCTCCAGGGTGACCGGGTTTACCTCGGTGGTGTTCCACCGGGAGATCTTCACATCCGCCAGGTCCTCCAGCACGGAAATGTCGGGCTGCTGGCCGATGGCACAGATGAGCTGGTCAATGGAAAGGTCATATTCACTGCCGGGCACAGGCACGGGCCGGCGCCGGCCAGAAGAATCGGGTTCTCCCAGTTCCATTTTGATGACCCGCAGGCCCGCCACTTTTCCATCTTTTTCCAGGACCTTCTGTGGGGCGGCCAGATAGGTAATGGCAACGCCTTCGACTTCCGCCGCGCAGATCTCCTCTTCCCAGGCCGGCATCTCTTTTCTGGTCCGCCGATAGACGATGGTGACCTTGTCCGCGCCCATACGGACAGCAGATCTGGCCACGTCAATGGCCACATTGCCGCCGCCGATGATGCCCACATTTTTGCCCACGGTTGTTTTGCCGGTGAGGTTGAGTTCCCGCAAAAAATCCACGCCCTGGCGCACGCCTGTCAGGTCTTCACCGGGAATGCCAAGATCTATGCCCTTATGGGCACCCAGGGCCAGGAACACGGCATCAAACCCGTCGGCCAGCAGGCTGTCCACAGAAAAATCTTCTCCCAGGCGGGTGCTGCATTTTATTTCCACTCCCAGGTTGGTGACCACCTCGATATCCTTGTCCAGCACATCAGGCGGCAGGCGGTGGTCCGGAATTCCCACCCGCAGCATGCCGCCGGGTTTGGGCAGGGCCTCGAAAATCTGTGCATCCACCCCTTTTCTTGCCAGATGGTATGCGGCGGACAGTCCTGCAGGGCCGGATCCCACAATGGCCGCTTTTTTATTGATTTTCGGATCACAGGGGATCTCAACGTCCCTGGGATCAAAACTGTCTGCTGCCAGGCGTTTGAGATCTCTTATGGCCACGGGGGCATCCACCTGGCACCTGCGGCAGGCATCCTCGCATTCATGGGGACAGATCCGGCCCAGCACTCCGGGCAGGGGCAGCTGCTCCATGATGATTTCCAGACTTTCCTTGAATTTGCCCTGCTTGACCATCTGCACATATCCCTGGACATTGAGCCCGGCCGGACAGGTCAGTCGGCAGGGGGCTTTGTCTGCTTTTTCAATGGCCCAGGCAGAGGGCATGGCCTGGGGATACAGTTTGAAGGCGGCCTTTCGCTCCCCTAACTCCTCGTCGAACCGGTTGGGCAGGTTCACCGGACACACCTTGGCGCATTCCCCGCAGGAGGTGCATTTTTCCATGTCAATGTACCGGGCATTTTCCTTCAACGTCACGGTGAAATTACCGGCTTCTCCCTCCACGGACATAATGTCACTCATGGTCACCAGCTCCACATTCAAGTGGCGCCCGGCTTCCACCAGTTTCGGAGAAATGATGCACATGGAGCAGTCATTGGTGGGAAAGGTTTTGTCCAGCTGGGCCATGGTGCCGCCGATGGCGGTATTTTTGTCCACCAGATAGACCAGGTGCCCGGAATCCGCCAGATCCAGGGACGCCTGGATACCGGCAATACCGGCTCCGACCACCATTACCGATCCTTTTTCTATTTCGGTCATGTCATCCCTCCTTGTTAAAGTCCCACTTCGGCCAGGTCAGGGCCGAGATAGGTCCGTTCGGTTTCCGCCAGAACCCCTAAGGCCAGGCAGATGATGGTCCACAGATGGACCACATGGTAATTGCCCCCGTAATGGTGGCCAATATCCTCGATCTGGCCGTGGCAGTTGTGGCAGGGGGCGATGACGTAATCCGCACCCGTGGCCATGATCTGGTTGTACTTGATTTTGCCGTAGGCCCGCCGCTGTTCCGGGAACCCTGCCTGCAGCGCCCCGCCCCCGCCGCCGCAGCAAAAATTGTTCATGCGGCTGGGCACGGTATCAATGAAGTTTTCTTCGCCCACAACGGTTTTCACCACAAACCGCAGGTCATCCACGATTTTGTTGGACCCGCTTTTTCTGGCGATATTGCAGGGATCCTGGATCGTGAATTTCGCACGGATCTCCTTGTTCCAGTCGGCGTTGACCTTGAGCTTGCCTTCCCTTATCCACTGGGCATACAGCTCGATGATGGTGGTCAGCTCAAACTTGTGGGGAATCTTGAATTTACGCAATCCTTCCAGGATTGCAAAATATGAGTGGCCTCACTCGGTGTTTACCACAATGGGGCTTTTGAGGTTGTTGTCCACATGCAGGGCAAACTCCTCGATGATGTACCGCCACCCCTCGTCGTCGGCCATGAACATGCAGTAATTTTCCCCGGCCCACATCACCGACGGATAGGTCCAGTCCGCGCCCACGGTGTGCAGAATCTTCCACAATGGTCCCATCTCCTCGGGCTCGGTGACCGGTTCCCTGGAGTTCTGGTTGAGCACCATCTGTGCTCCCACCCGGTCCACGGTCACTTCCAGGTCTTCAAATCCGGGATGGTCTTCTCTGATCTCTTCGGCCACATCCAGGACCGTGAATTTGAAATCCTCTTTGGCCGCGCCCATGGCCGACCCGGTGCGGATATGCTGGTCGCAGGACCCCAGGATACCCTTGGGCCGTTTTTCCCGGGCCACCTTTGCCCGGATGTTGTAAATGAGTTTGGGAATATTGATGTTCATGGGACAGGCAAGCTGGCACCTGCCGCACATGGAACATACCCATTTCCAGTCGGATTTCATGATCTCCTCGTCCATGCCGAAATTGAGCATGCGGATCAGTTTTCTGGGATCCATGCCGAACTGCTCCGATGCCGGACACCCGCCGGTGCACGTGCCGCAGGTCAGGCACAGATCAAAATTTGCATCCGGCACCTTGTCCAGCACTGCCTCTTTGAGTTCACAATCCAGGGTGTCGATCTTGATTGCCTCTGCCATGTTTCACGCCCCCCTGTCTAAATCGTATTTATCTTAGTTTGGCTGCATTCAGATACCGGGCCAGTTTGTCTTCCCCGCCGATGGTGACGATGTGCACCCCCTGGCAGATATCTTTCAAACTTTTGACCGTATCCGCAAACAGCTCGATGCTGGCGCGGGTTTTGTCCGGTGCATCCAGCAGCTTCTGGATCACCCATTCAGGCACCAGTCCGGATTTAAAATGGCGGTTTAAAAATTTGCCCATGCCGGCAGTGCGCAGGATCATCACCTCGGCGATCACCGGCACCCGGAAAGGCTGCACCTGTTTCATGAACTTTTCAAACTGGTCCACATCAAAAATAGGGGTGGTGAGAAAATAACCGGCCCCCACGTTGAGCATGTCCTCCATCTCCTCCATGCCCCGTTTGGGCATCTGTTTTCCCCAGGGGGTTTCCACGCCGGATCCCAGGGTAAAGTCCACCTTTTTATCCAGTTCATTGCCCTCGATGCTTACGCCCTGGCGCAGGTGATCCAGAACAGATCCCAGTTTGCCGGAATCCACGTGAAAAAACATGGATTCCTGGAGGCTGTCCCCGGAAATTCGGTAGTCTTCCGTAAACACCAGCAGGTTGTCCACGCCGATATCATGGGCATTGGTCAAATCCTTCTGCAGCTGGTACCGGTTCTTGTCCCTGGTGGTGGTCTGGTAGATGGCATTGAACCGATTTTTTCGCAGCAGGTCACAGGTCAAAATGCTGTCTCCCACCACGCCTTCCAGCTCCACATCAGAGACAGACACCCCGTCCACTCTTCCCCTGATCTTGCTCAGGCTCATCACCAGCGCTTCGGGCTCATCATCGCCAAGGGGTGCCTGAACTTCAGAGGTGACAACAAATCTCTTTTTTTCCAAAGATTCTTTTAAATTCATGATCCGCCTCCTTGTTATTTTAGTCCAAGCAATTTTGCGACTTCTTCCTTGAGCTGGTGCAGGGGCAGCGGCTTGGAAAAACAGATATCTGCACCATTTTCCTTCATCTGGGCAAATTTTTCATCATCCAGATAGGCTGACAGCACAATGATTTTTGTGTCTTTTGTCTCTTCGTTGGTCTTGATTTTTTTACAGACATCATACCCTTTGATGTCCGGCATCATGATATCCAGGATCAGCAAATCCGGCTTGAAATGATTGACCTGGAGCCCGGCTTCAAACCCGTCGGAAGCGGAAATGACCTCATAATCAAATTCATCTTCCTCCAGAGACTGAACAATGGACTCCACAATGATCAAGTCATCATCAACCACCAGAATCTTTTTCCGGGCGGTATCCTCTTTTTCCTCGGGAATGGGGATACCCTGATCGCGCATAAAGGTTTCCAGATCCGTTTTTTTGATGCGGCGGTGCCCGCCCACGGTTTTGTAGGCCTTGATGTGACCGGCCTCCACCCAGTTGATAATGGTTTTTGACGAAACATTGCAGTACTTGCTGGCCGTGAATACAGTCAATGTGTCTTCCATAATGCCTCCTTTGCATTTATGGTTTATAGTTTTTATTGTTATTATATTAAATTCCATCTGTCAAGAAAAAATAATAAATAAAATAACTATAATAAATATATTGGGTCAGAAGTTACCTTTTTTGCCTTTTTTTTATAATGGCCATGCCCTGACGGGCACAACAAAGCGTGAAAGCTGTTAGCTTTTAGCTTTTAGACAAGGGAAGCGTGTCGATGAATTTTAACGCGAAGCACTCGAATGACACGAAGCATGGAATGGGCTGAATTCTCGAACCGGGTGATCAGTGATCGAATATAGACTTGTGGCCTACCGTGAACCGGGATCGGTACCGGGACTAACTTCTGATCCCTATATGAGTGGGAGTTTTATGGTGAACCGGGTCCATTCCCCGTATTTGGAATCCACAGTGAGATCCCCGTCATGGTCCTTGATGAACCCGTAGCAGACAGAAAGTCCCAGTCCCACGCCCTTGATACTGTCGGTTTTTGTGGTGAAAAAGGAATCAAATATTTTTTTGAGATGCTCGGATTTGATGCCTGTGCCGGTATCCTCAACAACGATGTGGAGCATCTTCCCATTTTTTTTGGTGGTAATCGTCAGATTCCCGCCATCAGGCATGGCATACATGGCATTGGAAAACATGTTGATGAACACCTGGCGCAGCTGGTCCCTGGAGGCCATGATCAGGCCCGGATCCGGGGCCAGGTCCAGAGCCACTTTGATGCTGTTTTCCCGGAACCGTTTTTCATAAAGAACCATCAATTCTTCGATGACCGTATTGATATCCAGCTCCGACCGTTCCACCTCGTCCGGCTTTGAAAAGGAAAGCATTTTTTTAAGCATATCTGCCAGACGGATGGTTTCGGACAGCGACATGTCCAAAAGTCTTCGCCGCTTGTTGGAAGGCGGGATCTCTGTTTTCATCAGCTCAAGGGTATTCATGATGCCGAACAACGGGTTGTTCAGTTCATGGGCGATCTGGGAGGTGAGCCGCCCCATGGCAGCCAGTTTTTCCGACTGGAGCAGGTGCTGCCGGGCTTCGGACAGTTCCCGCTCGGTTTTAAGGCGCTCCCGCAGGTCCACAAAAAGGGCCACGGTGGCTGTTTCCTTTCCTTTTTCATCATAAAGAAAAGATGCGGACAAATTACCTTCCACCACCTGGCCGTCCCGACGTTCAAAGGTCAGTGGATAGGAATTGAGCCGGCCCACCCCCCCGTACTTTGGATCCCGCATCATCTGTGTGACTTCTGCAGCCACCTCTTTGGAATAGATCTGCTGGACAGTCATGCGGCCCACCACTTCATCAACAGGCAGGCCAAACACCTCCTCAGCCCCCTGGTTCCAGAGAATGATTTTGCCTGTCATGTCCATGGCCATGATGGCATTGGGCGAACAGGAGATGATATTGTCCAGAAAATCATGGGCTGCCCTGATTTTATTTTCGCTTTTCCTGCGCTCGGTGACATCCACCACAATGCCTTCATACCCTAAAACTTTACCCTTGTCGTCATACCGTACATTGGAGGTCAACAGAATATGGATGATATGGCCGTCCCTGCGCCGCCATTTTACCTCATAATCCACCACCCGGCCTTTTTTCTCGATAATCTTCTGGAATTTTTTCCTGTCCTCCGGCTTGAGAAACACATCTCTGGCAAGATCCAGAGATAAAAACTCATCCTTGTCATGATATCCCAGAATTTTGAGCAGGGCCGGGTTGACATCCAGAAACCGGCCCTGTTTGCTGGAAATATACACCCCGCACCCCACATGTTTGAACAATCGCTGGTAACTTTCCATGGAAGTCTTGAGCCTGGCTGCCTGTTCTTTGCGCCGGGTAATGTCCCTGTAGATGGAAAGCTTGGAACGGGTCCCGTCCCGATTGGTCACCGGTATCTCGGACAGGGCAAAGGTTTTTCCCACAGTTTCCAGAAAGATCTCTGAATGGCGGGTTTCATTGTTGTCAAATATTTTTTTGTAATTGCACCATTCACAGGGTGCATCATAATTGAGCAGCACCTTGTGACATTTTTTGCCCATCCCTTCCCCGAACAGGTCCTTCATGAACCGGTTCATGTACTCCACTGTAAAGTCCTCGCTAACGATATAGATGCCGTCTTCAAACGCATCCAGAGCATCCAGCAGTCTGGGGGTATGGTCTTTCATGGGATGTCTCCTTATGTCAAAATCTTGCGGACAGGCGTTGCCCTGTCAACCAGGCCGGCGCTTTGTAAGTATCATTTTCACCTTCTTTTCTCTGAACGGTAACGCCCAGGGTTACTTTTGTCAATAAATTATCCGTGGTGCGGCAAGGGCCGCATCTCAAAGCTGCCCGAAAGAAAACCATTCCCCATCAAAATCCTTGCCAAATAGCCTTTTTATATGCGATTATTCTGTTGTCTCGTCTCCAGATCCTTGATTTTTTTTCTGTATAGGGTATAAGAGACAGAAAGTAAAAAAACCGTGTCCGGAAAAATCCATATGCCACAGCCAGACCCCCATATTTTCAAGACCCAGGTCTATTATGAAGACACCGACCACTCCGGTGTGGTCTACCATGCCAATTACCTGAAATTCTTTGAAAGGGCCAGAGAAGACATCATCGGCATACAGCGCCTGTCTGACATGTGGCACAATGATGGGGTCGGGTTTGCCGTGTATACGGCTGATCTGCGGTATCAGGATGGGGCGGTTTTCGGGGATCTGCTGGAAATCAGGACCCGGTGGGAAAAACAGGGTGACTACCGGGTGGTATTTTTCCACGAAGCCTGGCGGCCCAAAGGCACAAAGCCGGCGGTCACCTGCACCCTGGAACTGGTCTGCCTGGGTCCTGAAAAACGCCTGATGCCCATTCCAGACCTGGAAATTTTTTATTGACAAAAACCGGCGGTTTTTTTAAAACAAATCCCTACAAATTTAGTAGGATTAATATTTAAGAATGCTATCACTAATTCCGTAACAATTCTTGCAGGGGATGGGATTATGTCCAGACAAAAATATGGTCAATGTTTGCTTGCAGCAGTAGTGCTGTTTTTATTTTCCTTTGCCGCCTTTTCCGGCGCAAGAGCCATGAATGATCCAGATGAAAAACACCCGGACATTTTGACCATCGGCAGCAGCTCCCATGCAGCAGACAGGCAGATGCCCCTTGTGCAGTTTCTGCACGACCGCCACACCCGGGCTGTGGATGGCCAATGTGCAAAATGCCATGACCAGACAGCCCAAAACACACCGGAATTCACCTTCAAGGGCATTGAAGAAGCAGACATCACCGCCCGCATGGAAATGTTTCACGACAACTGCATCGCCTGCCATGAGCAAATGAAGGCGGAAGGCAGCTCCGGCCCCATGGAAGCCGCATGCCGGTCCTGCCACAATGCAGACACTGCCATTGGCTCTTCCTGGAAGGACCTTGCCTTTGACCGGTCCCTGCATTACCGCCATGTCTCATCTGATGCCATTGTTTCCACTGTTTCCGGAACACAGGACAACTGCAGTGCCTGCCATCACAGTTTTGATGAAGCATCCGGAAAGCTATTCTATGAACAGGGCAAAGAAAGCGCCTGCATCTATTGTCACAAAGACGGTCCTGCAGATCCGCAGGGCAGCACCCCTGCAGACGACCGGCAGGACGACCGGCAAAAGGTCCGGTCTGCCAGACAGGCTGCCCATGATTCCTGCATTGTCTGCCATCTTACCCTGACAGAAAAAAAGACCAAAACCGGTCCTGTGGAATGCAGCGGCTGCCACGATGCAGCAGAGCAGGCCAAAATCTCGACAATAGACGACGTTCCCCGGCTCAAACGCAACCAGCCGGATATTGTCCTGATAACCGGGTGGGAGAGTCTGGGTGACGACCGTGAAGAAAATGCAAAACTCATTGCCGCCCACATGGACCCTGTAGCCTTTGATCACAAACTCCATGAAACACAGAATGCCACCTGCACCGCCTGCCACCATGAAAGCCTGGATGCCTGCATCACCTGCCATACGGCAGCAGGTGACAAAAAAGGCGGGTATGTGAAACTGGCAGATGCCATGCACCGCATGGACAGCACCGCCAGCTGCATCGGGTGCCACACGGAGCTCAAACAGTCTGAAAACTGTGCCGGCTGCCATGTCCAGATGCCGGAAAAATCCATGAAAGACCGGACCTGCCACTCCTGCCACAATGTGGATGTAAAAGCACGGCCCCAGGAACTGCTCACAGACGAAGAATTTACTGCCGGCCTTGCTGCAGCAGTTATACAAAACCGGGCACAAGCCTTTGAAAAGGTAGACATGGAAAAGGTTCCTGATATTGTGACCATCGGGGTGATTTCCAAAGAATATAAACCCAGCAGATTCCCCCACCGTATGGTGGTGAAGGCAGTATTTGAAAAAGCAGATAAAAGTAAAATGGCCCGGGCATTCCACGGACAGGAGCTGACCCTGTGCGCCGGGTGCCACCACAACAGCCCCCCTTCCATGACTCCGCCCAAATGTGCTTCCTGTCACGGAAACACGCCGGATATTGCCGCAGACAAACCCGGTCTCATGGGGGCCTATCACGGCCAGTGCATCACCTGTCACCAGGAAATGGCGGTGGCCAGTGTACTGCCCACAGACTGTATTAAATGCCATGAAAAAAAATAAACCCGGGCCCCCTGGCCATCTGCAAAAAAAGGCAAAAAAGTTAACTTCTGACCCCATGAATATAGGTGGATATATGGATATCTCCCGAAGAAAATTCTTAGGCTGCATGGCTGCAGCTGCACTTGGAACAACCACAGGGGCAACCGGCCTTGCCCATGCCGCATCCGGCAAGGAATTTACCGGATATCCGGACAGCTTCGGGGTTCTGCACGACAGCACCCGGTGCATCGGGTGCAGAAAATGCGAACAGGCCTGCAACGAAGTGAACAACCTGGAAAAGCCTGACAAACCCTTTGACGACCTTTCTGTCCTGGATGACAGGCGCCGCACCGATGAATCTGCATACACGGTGGTCAACAAATTTGACGGCAATGTGTTTGCCAAAATCCAGTGCAACCACTGCCAGGAACCTGCCTGTGCTTCAGCCTGCTTTGTCAAAGCCCTGTACAAGGACAAAACCGGGGCTGTGGTGTATGATGAATCTTTGTGTGTGGGATGCCGGTACTGCATGGTGGCCTGCCCGTTCAACATACCTGCTTTTACCTATTTTGATCCCCTGACCCCCAAGATCACCAAATGCACCATGTGCCTGCCCCTGATACAGGAGGGCAGACTGCCAGGATGCGTGGATATCTGCCCCAAAGAGGCATTGACATTCGGCAGGCGGGCGGACCTTATCAAAATGGCCAGACAGCGCATGGCAAAAAATCCCGGCCAGTATGTGGACCATATCTACGGCGAGCATGAAATGGGGGGCACCGCCTGGCTGTATCTGTCCGGCATCCCGTTTGCCGATATCGGCATGAGAGAAGACTTAGGTACCACATCCGCCCCAGAACTTACAGCAGGCCCCTTGGCAGCCGTGCCAATCGTAGTGGGATTGTGGCCGGTTTTTCTTACCGGTATCTGGGCCATCAACAAGCGCAAAGAAAAAATTGCCGAACAGGAACAGGCGGCCGCAGTCCAGGCTGCCACAGAGCAGGCAGCGCAGGAAAAGACCAAAGCTCTGGAAGCCCTGCAGCAAAAACTTGCCAAAGAAAAAGAAACCGCCATTGCTGCTGAAGTTAAAAAAGCCCTGGAAGAAGCAGAAGAAAAAGCCCAACAGGCAGCAGACCCAGATGAGACAACCACGGATACGGATCCGGCAGCTGATACCCCGCCTGATGATTCAGGGAAACAGGAGGAATAACCATGTCCCAGGAAACCCCCATTGCCCGAAAGCAATATCTCACCCCCTTTAATGTGATCACCGGAATCATTCTGGTGATCGGATTTGTGCTGACTGTCCTGCGGTTCACCAAGGGTATCGGTGCTGTCACCAACCTGGACAACAACAACCCCTGGGGCCTGTGGATCGGATTTGACCTGCTGTGCGGGGTGGCCCTGGCTGCCGGCGGTTACATGACCTCATCAGCGTGCTACATTTTCGGACTCAAAAAATACCACTCCGCAGTACGGCCGGCTATTCTCACAGCGTTTTTGGGTTACGCCCTGGTGGTGTTTGCCCTGCATTATGATGTGGGCCGGCCCTGGCGGCTGCCCTACCCCATTTTCTGGTCCCAGGGCACCTCATCTTTGCTCTTTGAAGTGGGCCTGTGCGTGTTTTTATACCTCACTGTTTTGTTCATCGAATGGACACCGGCTGCTTTTGAATGGCTGGGATACAAAAAAATCAGAGGCATAGTGGTGCGCCTGACCCTGATGCTCACCATTTTCGGGGTGGTGCTGTCCACCCTGCACCAGTCTTCTCTGGGCGCATTGTTCATGATTGCCCCGTCCAAGCTCCACCCGTTATGGTATTCCGGATACCTGCATGTGTACTTTTTTATCTCCTCCATGTTTGCCGGGCTTTCCATGGTCATCTTTGAAAGCACCCTGGCCCACCGGTGGCTGCACCACAAAATGGATGACACCCACCTGGCTGAATCAGACGGGGTGGTGCTGGGATTCGGCAGGGCCGCCTCCTTTATCATGATGGGATATGTGGGCATCAAGATCATCGGCCTGGCTGTGGACAACAACTGGCATTATCTGGCCACGGGCTGGGGGATGTGGTTTCTGGTGGAACTGGTGGGGTTTGTGCTGCTTCCGGCTATTCTTTTCAGCATGGGGGCCAGGGAAAAGAACCTGACCTTTATCCGGGTGGCTGCTGTATGGGCGGTTCTGGGCATTGTGCTCAACCGGCTCAATGTGTCCTTGATCGCATTCAACTGGCACCTGCCGGCAGCGGACCGGTATGTTCCCTCCATCATGGAAGTGGGCACCACCATTTTCATTGTGACCCTGGGGGTGGTGGTATACCGGTTCATTGCCTTGAAAATGCCCATTTTACATGAACATCCGGATTACAAACAAGCCCACTGAACATAATATTGAACATACTATTAGGACAATGTTTCATGAGCTCGGGGCATTATGACAACGGCCGTATATCAACAAAGATATATTACCTTAAGGAGAACGTTTCATGGAATTTTTCACACTCCACGATTTTATGACCTATACCAAGGGAGTCACTTATCTGGTCATGGGCGGTATTCTGGTGTTCATGCCGCTTTACTGGCTGTATCTCACAGACCGGGATGATGACTGATCCGGAAAATCGTTCAGACCTTGATCCTGGCTGATCCTGATGGAATAAAAACAAGACAAAAATATTCATAATGATTATGGCCTGAGAGACCACAACAAATGATGAAAATTTAAGCGGTCAGGTATTCGCTTAAAACGTAAAACTTAAAACTTTCATTTAAATATTACAGCAACATGGAGGCAATCATATGTATGCAGTGTTAACCGGACCTGTTTTTTACCTGTCTTTAGCGGTGTGCTTTATCGGCATGGCTGTGCGGTTCTACCTGTATTTCAGAGGTCTTTCCTGGCAGCTGGACCGGGTGGCTTACAAGGCCCATCCAAAGGCCGGTTTCAATGGGGCTGTCAGATCCATTTATAAATGGCTGATACCTTTCGGCACCTATGGGTGGCGTACCCAGCCCATCATGACCATCGCTTTTTTCTGCTTCCACATCGGGGCGGTTGCCGTTCCGTTGTTTCTTGCGGGCCACAATGTTGTGCTTCAGCAGAAACTGGGATTTTCTTTTCCCACCATGGGTGCTGCCATGGCGGATTTTTTAAGCTGGATGGCCATTGCCGGGCTGCTCTTTCTGGTTCTCCGCCGCCTGGTACTGCCGGAAGTGCGCATTCTCACCGACAAAAAAGACTGGGGCATCCTTTTGCTCACCTTTCTGCCCTTTGCCACCGGGCTTGCGGCCCGGTACCAGGCAGGCGATTATGGTTTCTGGCTCACCACCCACATTCTGACCGGCGAGCTGCTGCTGTTTGCCATTCCCTTTACCAAACTGTCCCACATATTTTTATTCTTTGCCTCCAGAGCACAGCTGGGAATGGATTTCGGCATCAAAAGAGGCGGAATGAAAGGTACGAAAATGGCCTGGTAACAGGCTGACACAACCGTTTTTAAGGAGAATTACCCATGCCTGAGGGAACTTTGTGCAACAAACAACCCATTGATACGGCGGAAGGCATCACCACGCTTTTGGCCGACAAAAGCGGGAAAAAATATTATGAGGAGATGAAACACCTGGAGGTGGATTCAGATCTTTTGTGGAAAACCATCCAGAACACCTGCAAGTCAAGGATCCGCACCTGGCTGGAAATATGCGCCCACTGCGGGATGTGTGCGGACTCGTGTTTTCTCTACCAGGTGGACGGCCGCAAACCCACGCAGGTGCCGGCCTACAAGATCCAGTCCACTTTGGGCGAGATCATCAAACGCAAAGGCAAAGTGGATGCTGATTTCATGATCCACTGCATGGAGGTGGCATGGTCCCAGTGCACCTGCTGCAACCGATGCGGCATGTACTGCCCCCACGGCATCGACACCGGCATCATGTTCGGATATCTGCGGGGACTGTTGTACCAGCAGGGATTTGTGCCATGGGAACTCAAAATCGGGGCCGGCATGCACCGGGTCTATCGGGCCCAGATGGATGTGACTGATGCAGATTTTGTGGACACATTCGAGTGGATGGTGGAAGAGTATGAAGAAGATTTTCCCGGCATCACCGTGGAAGTGGACAAAGAAAATGCAGACATCATGTACACGGTCAATGCCCGGGAGGTCAAACACTACCCCGAAGATCTGGCCGAAGCTGCCATCCTGTTTCACATTGCCGGAGAAAACTGGACCGTGCCGTCAAAGGGCTGGGAGCAGACCAGTCTGTCCATGTTTGCCGGTGACTGGGCTGCCTGCAAAATGCAGGTGGAATCGGTGTACGGGGCCATGGAGCGGCTGCGGCCCAAACGCATGGTGGGCACCGAATGCGGCCATGCCCACAGGGCCACAGTGATAGAAGGCCCCTACTGGGCCGGCCGCAAAGACGGCCTGCCGCCTGTGGAATCTATCCATTATGTGGAGTGGCTGGCCGAAGCCCTGCGCCTGGGAAAACTCAAGATCGACCCGGAAAAACGGATAAAACAGAAAGTCACCCTCCAGGATTCCTGCAACTATGTCCGGAACCAGGGACTGAAGAACGCTGCCAGAGAAATCATGTCCTATATTGTGGCACCCGGGTATTTTGTGGAAATGGCCCCCAACAAGGAGCACAATTACTGCTGCGGCGGCGGTGGCGGTTTCAACGGCATCGGTCTGTACCGGGCCCAGCGCAACCAGGCTTTGCAAAAAAAACGGGACCAGATCCTGGACACCGGTGCAAAACTGGTTGTTGCCCCCTGCCACAACTGCTGGGATGCCATCCGGGACCTGGAAGAGGAATATGAAATCGGCATTGAATGGTCTTTTCTAAAACCCCTGGTCATAAAAATGCTGGACATCCCGGAACACCTCAAACCCAAAGAAGATGATCTCTAACCCATGGCAGCAGCAGCCGGCAGTTTTGTGATCACAGGCGTATAGTATCATGCGGCTTACCACCAAAAGCCGGTACGGCACCCGGCTGATTCTGGATCTCGGGGTGTTCGGCGAAAAAAAGCCGGTGCCCCTGGGGGATGTGTCAGAGCGCCAGAATATTTCTTTGAAATACCTGGAGCAGCTCACGGTAAAACTGAAAAAAGCCGGATTGATAAAAAGCCAGCGGGGGGCTTCCGGCGGCCACATGCTGGCCAGACCCCCGGGTGAAATCACCATCGGCATGATCGTCCGCACCCTGGAAGGCCATACCCATATCACAGACTGTGCTGAAAACCAGAAAAACGCCTGCGGTATCTGCAACAAGGCTGGTGACTGCCTCTCCAGATGGGTCTGGGTGAAAGCATCCACTGCCATGTTTGACTGCCTGGACAACATTACGGTGGAACAGCTGCTCAATATGGCAGCCCAGTCTGACACGCCCGCCTGCAAAAACAAACACCAAAAAATCTGATTCCGTTGCATGCATCTGCAGCCCCTGCAATCTTTTCTGTGTGTATCAATTTTATCTATACATATTTCTTCTGCTATTGCTATTTTCTTTTTTTCCATTGACAAGGCAGGTGTATCATTATACCTATTTGAAACCATATCTGATAATTAGATAACCAGGTTTTTATTACTGCTACAAAGGTTTCCCGCTTTGCCGGAAACCTGAAACAGGTATAAAACGTGAACCATGTTTTTAACTGCATCAAGGAGGTGCCCGTGAAAGACAAACAAGTGTTGCCGGATGTGCAACCGAAAAAATCAGGGATTTCCAGGCGGAACTTTCTGAAGACCGTTACAGGGACAGCTGCTGGTATCGGTATTTCCCAAATGTTCAATCCGGCCCTGATTCAAGCTCTTGAAAAAGGCCTAGAACGTCATCCTGTGCTCTGGATCCAGGGACAGGGCTGCACCGGCTGTTCCGTGACTTTGTTGAACAGTGTGGATCCGTCCATTGCCGACATCCTGCTCAAGGTGATCAGCCTCCAGTTCATTCCCACAGTGAGTGTCTGCGAAGGTGAAATGGCCATGAAACATGTATATGAAGTGGCAAAAGAGTACCAGGGCAGATTTTCTCTGGTCGTTGAAGGGGCCATCCCAGTGGCGGAAAACGGCAAATACTGTATAGTAGGGGAAATAGATCACAAGGAAATTACCATGGTGGACATGGTCCAGGAACTGGCCCCCATGGCCGGTTCTGTTCTGGCCGTCGGCACCTGTGCCGCATACGGCGGCATTCCTGCAGCCAAAGGCAATGTCACAGGCGCCACCGGTGTTAATGATTTTTTCCTATCCAAAAACATTTCCACCCCCGTAGTCAATATCCCGGGATGCCCGCCCCATCCTGACTGGATTGTGGGCTCTATTGTCCATCTGCTGGAGAGCGGTATCCCAGAACTGGATTATGACGGACGTCCCAAGCTTTTTTACGGCAATAATATTCATGACAACTGCCCCAGACTGGATGACTATGATGAAGCCTTCATGGCCATGAGCCTGTCCGATCCCCAAGGCTGCCGCATGGATGTCGGCTGTAAGGGTCCGGACACCTATGCAGACTGCTACAAGAGAAAATGGAACTCAGGCATGAACTGGTGTGTTAACAATGCCGTGTGCATAGGCTGCGTGGAAGCAGGTTTTCCCGATGCAATGTCACCTTTTTATGAACCCGCTTATTAATGGATATGTGTTATATTCTATATTCTGAAACCAAGGAGGTTTTAACATGGCAGGCTGTAAACCACAGACCGAACCAGCCCAGGCTGGTAAAAAAATAAAAATACCCATTGATCCGGTCACCCGGATTGAAGGCCACCTCAAGGCGGAAGTTGAGGTTGCCGGCGGCAGGGTTGTTGACGCTCATGTATCCGGTGGCATGTACAGAGGATTTGAGCAGATCCTGGTGGGAAGAGATCCCAGGGATGCCACCCAGATCACCCAGAGAATCTGCGGGGTATGCCCCACGGCCCATGCCACAGCCTCGGCTCTGGCACTGGACGATGCCTTTGGCGTGGAACTGACAGATAACGGACGGATCGCCAGGAACCTTATTCTGGGCGCCAACTATCTGCAATCCCATATCCTGCATTTTTACCATCTGGCTGCCCTGGACTATGTCAATGGTCCGGATACGGCCCCGTTTATCCCCAGATACGCCAAAAATGACGTGCGGCTGCCCAAGGAATTAAACGACGTGGCAGTGGGACAGTACCTGGAAGCCCTGGAGATCCGCAAAATCTGCCATGAAATGGTGGCGCTTTTAGGCGGCAGAATGCCCCATGTTCAGGGCATCGTTGTGGGTGGCTCCACTGAGATCCCCACCAGAGAAGCGTTGAACGCCTATGCAGAACGGTTTAAAAAGGTCAAACAATTTGTCCTGGAAAAATATGTTCCCCTTGTCTACCTGCTGGCAGGTCCTTACGGTGATCTGCTTAAAACAGGTGTGGGCCATAAGAACCTGGTTTCCTGGGGTGTCTTCCCCCTGGACAACAACGGCAATACCCTGCTCAAACCCGGTGTGTACACAGACGGAAAGGACTATGCAGTGGATCCGGCCATGATCAAGGAATATGTAAAATATTCCTGGTTTGAGGATTCCACCACAGGGCTCAACCCCACGGAGGGAAAAACCCTTCCCAATCCCAACAAACCCGGTGCCTACAGCTTTATCAAAGCACCCCGGTACAACGGCAAACCCCATGAAGGCGGGCCTTTGGCCAGAATGTGGGCCACAAACCCGGAACTGTCCAAAACCGGCCGGGAAAAACTCGGTGTTACAAACCTGCGTGATATCGGCGATGCCTGCTTTTCCATTCTGGGCCGCCATGTGGCACGGGCTGAAGAAACCGCCCTGGTTGCCATGGCTGTGGAAGAATGGCTCTCCCAGGCCCAGCCCGGCAAGGAAACCTTTGTGCCGGCAGATATTCCCCAGTCCGCAGAAGGCCTTGGCATGACAGAAGCCCCCAGAGGCGCCCTGCTCCATTACATTGACATCAAGGACCAGAAAATTGCCAACTACCAGGTGACATCCGCCACCATCTGGAACGCCAATCCCAGAGATGACATGGGCCAGAGAGGCCCCATTGAAGAGGCCCTCATCGGTGTACCCGTGCCGGATGTTGACAATCCGGTGAATGTGGGGCGGCTCATACGCTCCTTTGACCCCTGACTGGGCTGCGCCGTCCACGTGCTGGACGTAGAAACCGGTCGGACCGTTAAAGTGGAAGTACCCCTTTAATCACCTATTACACAAACTGACCTGAAACGTGTATATCGGTGACCGGATACAGTATGCTAACCGGGCACCAGAGATAATAAACAAGGGAGGTGGCAGGTCCGCCTCCCTTGTTTATTGGAACAAAATCAAACAGGACATACTATGAAAAAACTGCTGGTACTGGGGGTGGGCAATATCCTTCTCATGGATGAAGGCATCGGGGTGCATGCGGTGCATGCTTTCTTAAAGGAAAACCCATATCCTGACCAGGTGGATTTTATCGACGGCGGCACCTTTACCCAGGATATATTTTACCTGTTTGAAAACTATGAAAACATCCTGGTTTTAGACATTGTCAGGGCCGGTCATGCGCCCGGCACCATCTTCTGCCTGGAGGAAAACGATCTGCGCAAAGATGAAAAACAGATGCTGTCCCTGCATGATATTGATCTGCTGGATTCTTTAGGCATGGCCCAGATGCGGGGACACCGGCCCTATCTGCGGGTGATCGGGATTCAGCCTGAAAAGATCGACTGGGGAACGGATCTTACCGCAACCCTTGCCAGGGCCCTGCCGGCCTTCATGGATACGGCCAGAAAACACATCAGCGATATTTTAGGTGTTTAGCAGATACGGGGCAGCTGCTCACCTGTGAGCATATCCACTAAGCGCCGGCCGCCGATGGCGGTTTCCAGGAACACCTTTCCCGGAAGATGGTCTGTCACCTCCCCGATAATGGCGGCATCAGTGCCGAACTGATCAGCCTGGATAATTTCCAGCGCCCTGCTGGCATGATGTTCCGGCACTATAGCAATCAGTTTGCCTTCATTGGCAATATACAGAGGATCAAATCCCAGCAGCTCACACATTCCTTTGACCTGCCCTTTTACAGGCAGGGCAGACTCAAACAGGGTGATACCCACGCCGGAACCGGCCGCGATCTCGTTGAGGGTGGTGCCTAAGCCGCCCCTTGTGGGATCACGCAGCACATGGATATCACAGCCTGCATCCAGCAGGGATTTCACCATGTGGTTCAGAGGTGCGGAATCGGTTTTCAGGTCTGATTCAAATTCCAGGCCCTCCCTGGCACTGAGAATCGCCATACCGTGATCAGCTATGGTGCCGCTGATGATGATCTTATCTTTGGGTACAGCCCTGCTTCCGGAAACATCCACCCCTTCCGGAATAATGCCGATACCGGATGTGTTGATGAAAATTTTGTCTGCCTTGCCCCGGGGCACCACCTTGGTGTCACCGGTGACAATTTTGACCCCTGCCTTTTCTGCGGCCCGGGCCATGGTTTCTAAAATTTTCTGCAAATCCTTTACAGGCAGGCCTTCTTCAATGATCAGGCCCACACTGATGTACAGGGGATGCGCCCCGCACATGGCGATATCATTCACCGTGCCGTTGACTGCCAGGTCCCCGATGTTGCCGCCCTTAAAAAAAATGGGGTCCACCACATAGGAATCAGTGGAAAACGCCAGGCGGCCTGCCGGCACTTCACATACAGCCCCGTCATCCTGCCGTGCCAGCTGGTCATTGTGAAACAGCGGCAGAATGATTTCAGAAAACATGGCATGGGAGGCTTTGCCCCCGGCGCCGTGATCCAGTAAAATTGTGTCATCAGATGTCATATTGTCTGTCCTTTGGAAGCTGGTAAAAAGCTGTAAAAAGCTGGGGTCAGGCTTGCGTTATTGTCGTTATTGTATACCAATGGTGAAGCCTTGTGATTTCCTTTCCAATAATGACAATAACGCAAGCCTGACCCCATTAGCTGCCCCATTCAAGCATATTTGTAATAAGCGGCGCACGCCCCTTCACTGGATACCATGCAGGGACCCACCGGTGTCATGGGGGTGCAGGTGCGTTTGTACAGGGCACAGGTATCCGGGGTTTTCAATCCCATGAGAATATCGCCGCAGGCACATCCTTTAGGCTCGGAAACCTCAGGCAGATCCAGGTTGAATCTGGCATCTGCATCAAACCTGCTGTAGGCCGAATTGAGTTTCATACCGCTGTCGGCAATGGTGCCGATACCCCGCCAGACAGCATCACAAAGGGTGAAAACCTGATGCATGACTGCCTTTGCCTTAAGATTCCCCTGGTCTGAAACCGCCCGGGTATAGGCGTTTTCCAGAGCCGGGCGGTCTGTCTCATTCTGCAGCACCAGCATGCGGATGGCCTGCAAAATGTCAACAGGCTCAAACCCGGCGATGACCGAAGGGATGTGGTGGGCCTCAAACACAGGCCGGTATGCATCTGTGCCGGTTATCACGGAAACATGGCCGGGAAGAATAAACCCGTCAATGTCCACGCCGTCGGTTTCCATGAGTGCGGTCAGTGCCGGCGGGGTGAGTTTGTTGGCAGAATGGATGCAGAAATTGTCCAGATGCTGTGCTTTTGCCATGAGAATGCCCGCGGCAATGGTGGGAATAGTGGTTTCAAAACCCACAGCACAGAACACCACCTGTTTTTCCGGATTCTGTTTTGCAATGGTGACGGCATCAAACACCGAGTACACAATGCGCACATCTGCTCCCGCAGCTTTCTGCCTGGCCAGGGTGGTGCCCGAACCCGGCACTTTCATCAGGTCCCCGAAGGTAGTGACAATCACATTTTCCAGCCGGGAAAATGCCACAAAAGCATCAATGTCCTTCTGGGCGGTGACGCAGACAGGGCACCCCGGACCGGACAACAGGGTGATGCTGTCCGGCAGCACACTCCTGATACCATGGCGGAAGATGGCCATGGTATGGGTGCCGCACACCTCCATGAGGCGCAACGGTATTTTGCTCTCCTGGCGGATAGATGTTATCAGGGTCTTTGCCAGGTCAGCATCCCGGAATTCTTCAATATATTTCAGCCCCATGGACCTGCTCCTTATTTCTGGTACAACATGCTTTATAAAAAAGCCGTCAGTATTCAGTTATCAGCTTCCAGTAAACAATTACAATTTTTTTTCTCTGTCTCTGTTTGTTACTATCGGCTAACAGCTAAAAGCTAACTGCTTTCATTTTGTGCTGTGCCCGGAAGGGCATGGCCGTTATTGGTTCTGTCCCATCATGGCCCCGGCCGCCACCACCTGGCCCAGGGAGATCCCACCGTCACCTGTGGGCACAAGAGAATGGGAAAAAACTGCCAGGCCTTTTCCTTCCAGAGCCTGGATCATATCTGTAAGAATAATGTCATTGTGAAACACCCCGCCGGACAGGACCACTTTGCCAAGACCGGCGGAACCGGCAATTTTTTCCGCTGCCAAAGCAAAGGCGGCCACGATGGTCTGATGAAACCGTCTGCTGATGACGGGTGCCGGCACCTGCCCGGCAATATCTGCCACAATGTCTTTGATACACGGCATCATGTCAATGATGTATTCAGGCCCGTCTGCATTGGACATGGCCTGATCCAGGCTGAATGCATAGGGATCAGCCGGTCTTTTACCGGTATCCTTTCGGGCCTCTGTTTCCAATGCCACGGCTGCCTGGCTTTCATGGGAAATGGTATGCCGGATGCACAGCAAGGAAGCCACAGCATCAAACAGCCGGCCGCAGCTGGAGGTTTTCGGGCAATTGATCTGCTTTTCCATCATCCGACAGACAAATACCAGTTTTTTTCTGTCCATCTGCCGGATATAGGGCATGTCCAGGTCCAGAAAACTGCTGCCCATGGCGGTATACAAGACAGCGGCAGCCATGCGCCAGGGTTCCAGCACAGCAGCATCCCCGCCGGGCATGGGCACATAGCCCAGATGGGCTTTGCGCTGAAAGGTTTCACAGGTGACTGCAAGGATCTCTCCCCCCCAGATATGGCCGTCAGTGCCGTATCCTGTGCCGTCCAGGGTAATGGCGATCACCGGCTCATCCAGGTTGTTTTCCGCCATGCAGGATACGGCATGGGCATGGTGGTGCTGCACCCCCACCAGGGAAATCCGGGTCTGGCCAGCAATTCTGAAAGCAGAAGGATCGCCGGATTCAGCCGCCATCTGTTCCCTGTCAGCGGCATATTGTCCGGCAAATTTTGTGCTCATATACCCCGGATGCAGGTCATGAGCCACTATCTTTGGGGTGGTATCCAGGATTTTTGTAAAATGGGCAATGGTGTGGGTAAAAAATTCATAAATTTTGTGGTTTTCCATATCCCCGATGTGCTGGCTTAAAAACGCCTGGTTCCCCCGGGTGAGGCAGATGGTGTTTTTCAGACCTGCCCCGCAGCCGAGAACAGGCGGCAAAGACCTGTTCAACTGCACAGGAAGCGGGGCATATCCCCTGGACCGCCGGATAAACCGGGGCTTTTGTGCCTGAAACCGGACAATGGAATCATCTGCTCGAAAATAGATATCCCGGTTGTGCAAAAGAAAATAATCTGCAATATGGGAAAATGCATCCAGGGCATCCTGGTTGTCAACAGACAGGGGTTCACCAGACCGGTTTCCCGAGGTCATCACGAGAATATCCGGACCATTGTCAAAAACCAGGTGATGCAGCGGGGTATAGGGCAGCATGATGCCAAGACAGGTATTATCGGGCGCCAGGGCCGGAGACAGTGCGGCACAGCCTTGCTGCAGATCTTTTTTTGCCAGAACAATGGGCCGGTGATAACAGTGAAGCAGATTTTTTTCATCATCAGACACCTGCACATGGTCATACAGCACGCCAGCAGACCGGGCCATAAGGGCAAAAGGCTTGTGTGGCCTGTGCTTTCGCTGCCGCAGCAGCCGGACAGCCTGGTCGTTGGCAGCATCTGCAGCCAGGTGGAACCCGCCCAGGCCCTTGATGGCCAGGATATGGCCTTTTTTGAGCAAAGCCCCTGCCATGGCAGCAGCATTGCCTGGTCCTGCCACCTGCCGCCCCTGGTTGTCGGTTAAAAAAACATGGGGCCCGCACACAGGACAGGCATTTGGCTGGGCATGGAAGCGGCGGTCTGCCGGATTTTCATACTCGGCCCGGCAGTCCGGACACATGGCAAAATCCTTCATGGAGGTGCTGGGCCGGTCATAGGGAATATCACTGATGATGGTGAACCTGGGCCCGCAATTGGTGCAGTTGATAAAGGGGTATGCAAACCGCCGGTTTTTTGGATCACGCATTTCTGTGAGGCAGTCGTCACATACACACACATCCGGCGATATCAGGGTGGCACGGTTTTCGGATGCGCGGCTGGGGATGATGTGAAAATCTGTGAATCCTGTGACAGGTATCCTTGTTACATCGATTTTATCCACCCGGGCCAGAACCGGGGGATTGGCGGTGATCCCGTTCACAAACTCACCCATGCTGCAAGCGGGGCCCTCCACCCGGGCCAGAACCCCGCCGGCGGTATTGGAGACCTCTCCATTAATTCTGTGCTTTTGTGCCAGGGCGAACAAAAAAGGCCTGAAACCAACGCCCTGGACCACCCCGCTGATTTCAAGCCGGCTGGCGATACACTCTAAATTCATACATCTGCGGCAGAGGCCCCGTCCCGGTCTCTGTCAGCTGCCAGCATACTGCGCATATCTTCCAGGGTCTGAAGAGCGGCCTGTTCATCCAGTTTGCTGATGGCAAACCCGGCATGCACGATGACATAATCACCGATTTTCACATCATCTAAAATGAGCAGGCTGGCCTCTCTCACCACCCCGTCCACCTCTACTCTGGCAAGGCTGTCCTGGATATCAATTATTTTTGAGGGTACGGCTAAACACATACATCCCATCCCTTTTATGCAATATAAAAATTGTCTGGACTGTCACTATACCTGCAGCACAGGGATTGGGCAATACCTAATTTCATGTCAGCTGCACCAAGTATCCGTGATTTATCTGCCGCCTTCTTCTATGGCAGTATTCATTAAGGCTGATTTTCTTGCTTTTAATTCCACTGCTGTCCGGTACATGATGTTGTTTTCCATAAGGTGCATCATTTCCGTATCGATATTCACGGAATCCAGGTGATAAATATCAACATCTTCACTGTTTTCCCCGTTCATGACAAAGGCATCATCTCCAGGGGCGGGCAGATGTTTTGGATGGGTCTTGTCTATATAGTCAGGTTCTTTTCCTTTCATTGCCCGTTCAAGGGTGTTGTTGAAATCAAGGTCTGCGGGCTTATAACCAATGGTATCCATATTGGCTATATTTCCGGTAATCAGGTTGTGCCGTTTGGCAGAAACATCCATTGCCTTTGCAATCATTTTTGATGTATAGCCGAAAATCCGCGAATCTCCCATATTTCCCTCTCGATCTTTTTTCGTTTGGGTTGCCATTGCGAAGACATCCACTACCCATACCAAGCAACACCTTTGCAAATGAAATATGCAAATCAGGTGCCAAAAATCCAATCTCATGCTGTCTGAACTGCAAATTGGGCAGGTATATCGTTTCGATATCCCGAACTTTTTAAAACAAGGGCGGGTCTGTGCCATGGATACCGCCCATAGTCATAGTGGTGCCCAGTGAACAAAACCTCAAAATCATAGGAGCCTCTAAAAGGGCCTGTTTATAAAAAAAGATAGGAAAAAACGGCATCCCGGCAGATTGTGTCATGTTTTTGACATGCTGGCCGTCGATCTGCTTGTCAGTATCCTGGCTGCTTTATAGAAGCCCGGATAGTATTCAGCCGGCCATCAAAAAGACTGACCGGCTGAATACCTAACTTGAAATGAAAGGTTTTACACCCGTTTAATCCTGGTATTTAAAGGACAACCTGAGATTGGTGCGAAACTGGGCAGGTTTGCCCTCCTCAATTTTCACATCCAGTTTCCGGACCTCCGCGATTCTCAGGTCCCGCAGGGAACCGGATGCTTTTGCAATGGCTTTGTTGGCTGCATCTTCCCAGGATGTGTTGCTGGCTCCAACAAGATCGATGATTTTGTAGACACTGTCGCTCATGATACCCTCCTTTAAAATAGATTGAAAAAAGTTACCCTTGAGAGCACAAAATGAATGGCAGAAACAGAAAAACAGACCAGAATGAAATTCAACACCAGATACCTGATTATATAAGAATCAGCCTGGATGTCAAAAACTTTTTCCTGATGCCGGCTGTTCCGGCAACGCTGCCGGAACAGAATCTTTTTTGAGAAACCGGTTTACATGGTCATAATAGTCATCAAACAAGGAAATGGTGTTGTGACCGGCCCCATGGATATGGACCAGTTTTTTGGGACAAGTCAGGCTGTTAAAAAGGTTCCGGGTATTGTCAATAGGAATGACCTCATCGTCAATAGATGCCAGCACCAGGGTTGAGGATTGTATCCGGGATGAAAAATCAATGGTGCGGTGCCGGTCCTGGAGAACCAGATTCACCAGCCATGCCGGGTAATAGGCACCTGCCACACCCTGTATGCTGTCAAAGGGACAGGTGAGTATCAGCCTGCCAAGGCCCCGTTTCAGGGCCAGGTGGGCGGCCATGGAAGATCCCAGGCTACGGCCCCAGGCCCCAGATTTTTCCGGATCAAGACCAAACCTGTCGGCCATGTGGTCATATATGGCCAGTGCATCTGATTTGAGACGGGTTTCAGTGGGAGCCCCCTGGCTCAGCCCATATCCCCTGTAGTTCATCAAAACCACATTGGCAGAAAATTTTGCAGCATAGTCTTCCAGGTTTGAAGACACCTCTTCAGCATTGCCCCCGAAATAAAATATAGTGGGCAGGCCTGCCAGGTCTTTTTGTAAAAACCAGCCGTGGAGAACCACATTTTTTTCCACCTGTATCAGCAGTTCCTGGACATCCGGCATATTGTCTGTGATATATGCCTGGCGGTCCGGTGTGACAGACACAGGAAAATACAGCAGTTTGCGTGAAAAAAAATAGAGTCCTGCCAGAAAAACCATTGCCCCTGCCACCAGAATAAATACAATTCTCATTGCCGCCTCCTTGTCCCGCCATATTATTTCTGGGATCTAAAATACCCCAGGCAGCGCCGGATGAAAAGTAAAACCTGAACAGCCAGGGGAATCGCATGCAGAGGGAGTGTCCCCTGACGTAGCCCCCTGTGGGTGCCGTGTGACAGGACCGTCAGATGCCAGTCTCTGACCAGTCACACAGCACCTGAAGGGCATGGTATCAAGCAGCTGAACTGGATGTGGTTACTTGCAATTGTCCTGCCTGACCGGCTTGATTTTCGGCATCTTTTTTAGTAGAAGGTGAATGAACAAAATCCACGGGGCCGGACACCGGCAGAACAATGCTTCGGGACCGGCCGATTTTTTTTTATATGAAAGAACAGATCAACCTACTGCATTCTTTCATGTTTTGTTGTGCTCGCGAGGGCATGAAGGTAATAAAAAAGGAGAGAGAAGGTGAACTTCATATACCTGGTCATTATTGCAGCCGTGGGCGGCATTGCCGTGGCTGTTCAGGGACAGCTGATGGGAAGCATTGACAAGCAGGTGGGGACTTTGGAAAGCGTCTTTGTCACCTATGGCGGCGGTGGATTCATCATCGGCATCATCATGATTCTGTTACGGGGGGCAAACCTGTCAGGCCTGTCGCAGATCCCCTGGTACACCCTTCTGGCCGGTCCCATGGGCCTGGTGCTCATCGCTGCCATCGGATACAGCGTCCCCCGCCTGGGCCTGGTGCCGGCGTTCACCATCCTGGTGGCGGCCCAGTTCATGGCAGCGGCCCTGATTGACCAGTTCGGCCTGTTCGGGGCAGAGATCAGGCAGATCAGTCTGTCCCGGGTATCCGGCATGCTGGTGATGCTTCTGGGCATCTGGCTGGCTATGCGGTGAATAAGGTACAGAGCAAAGGCAGGATGGTGTTATATTCCTGGTTATGCATCAGGCAAGGGTATCTTTTTTTGAAAGCGGGGATAAAAAATTCTGTACCATCTCAAAAAGCAGTTTCAAGGAATAGGGCTTGGGAATGACTGCATCAAACAGGTTCTCATCCATCAGCCAGGGGGTGCCGGACATGGCGATGACCGGGATGCTGTCCCCTTTCAGGTTTCTGACATTTTCCAGCACCTCATCCCCCGACATCTTGCCCATCACTATATCGGTTATCACCAGATTGTATTCATTGGACTGCAGTTTTCTTACGCCTTTTTCACCGCTGTCCGCTGTATCAACCCGGTACCCTTTTCTGGACAATGCCATGGCCAGCATTTTCAAAATTGCTGTTTCATCATCAATGACAAGTATGCTTGCAGGCGCTGACGGATTTTCAGGCATTGTTTCAATTCCAGAAAAGGTTTTGGTCATACCTTCTTAATTTTTATCAATCCGGCCAAGGTATAATCTATCTGCATACAGAATACAACAGCAAATTACGCCATGGGCCACCCTTCCTCCACCCCATGGCAGGACACAAAACTGCCGTTGGGCAGTTCATTGAGGCGGGGAAATTCTTTTTTGCACCGGTCACGGGCAAAGACACACCGGTTGTGAAACACACACCCTGACGGCAGGTGCACCGGTGTGGGCACCTCGCCCTTGAGTTTGATGTGCTTGGCCTTTTTTTCTCCTATCTTTGGGATGGCAGACAAAAGAGCCCTTGTATAGGGGTGCCGGGGTTCGTTGAAAAGGTCATTGGCCGAGGCCAGTTCACACAGGGTGCCCAGATACAGCACTGCCACCCGGGAGCTGATATGGTGCACCACAGACAGGTCATGGGTGATAAACAGATAGGTCAGGTCATGTTTTTCCCGCAGGTCCATGAGCAGGTTCAGAATCTGGGCCTGGATGGAGACATCCAGGGCAGACACCGGCTCGTCTGCCACGATGAAATCAGGATCCAGTATAAGTCCCCTGGCAATGGAGATGCGCTGGCGCTGGCCACCGGAAAATTCATGGGGGTGCCGGGCGATCCAGGCCGGGTCAACCCCCACCTGTTCCATGACATAGGCCACCTTGTCCATGGCTTCCTGGGAGGTCATCTTGGGGTTGTGGAACCGCAATGGTTCTTCCAGGGTCTGACGCACGGTTTTCCTGGGATTCAATGACGCATAGGGATCCTGGAAAATCATCTGCATTTTTCTGCGATAGGGAAGCCACTGCTCATGGGTGAGGGTATCAATACGCTGGCCGTCATAAAAAATCTTACCGGCATTGGGCCGGTAAAGTCCCAGGATGACCCGTGCCAGGGTGGATTTTCCGCACCCGCTTTCCCCCACAACGCTCAGGGTTTCTCCTTTGTTGACAAACAAAGAGACGTTGTTCACGGCCTTGACAGTGGTTTTTTCCAGGTGAATGCCGCCTTTGAAACGCAGTTGGTCCAGAAATCCGCCGGAAATATCAAAATGCTTGACCACGTCCTGGACGCGTAATAAAGGGGTATGATTCGTCGTCATGGATATTCCTTATCTTATTTCATATGACAGGCTGCCATAATGCCGTTTTGTTTTTCTTCCAGCACCGGGGTCTGCTGGGTACAGATATCTGCCGCAAGTTCACACCTGGGATTGAATGCACACCCGGGCGGGATATTGGTAAGGGTGGGCATCATCCCCGGAATCTGCTTGAGGTCTTTGCCCGGTTCAATGGAACCGGGAATGGATCCGATGAGCCCGATGGTATAGGGATGCACCGGATGGTGCACCACGGTTTCCGTGGGGCCGTATTCAATGATCTTGCCCGCATACATGACTGCAATCTTTTCGGTCACCTGGGACACCACTCCTAAGTCATGGGTGATGAGCATCAGCCCCATTTTTTCATTCTCACACAATTCCTGGAGCAGGTCCATGATCTCGGCCTGGATGGTGACATCCAAAGCGGTTGTGGGCTCATCTGCAATGATAATGGCCGGGTCGGCCAAAAGGGATATGGCAATGATGATCCGCTGGCGCATGCCCCCGGACAATTCGTGGGGGTACTGGGCCAGCCGCTTTTCAGGAGACGGCATCTGGACCAATTTCAATTTTTCCAGGGCAATGGCCCGGGCTTGGGATTTGGATATATTCCTGTGGGCTTTCAGGGTTTCGATCATCTGAAACCCGATGGTGTACACCGGATTCAGGGTCATCATGGGGTCCTGAAAAATCATGGAGATCCGGTTTCCCCTGATTTTGCGCATTTTGTCCGGGGGATAGGCAGATATCTCTTTTCCTTCAAAATGAATACTGCCCCTGGAAATATAGCCGGGCTTGGAAATAAGGTTGATGATGGCAAACCCGGTAACGGATTTGCCCGCCCCGCTTTCCCCCACCAGGCCCATGCGTTCTCCGGGATCCAGTTGAAAGCTGACACCGTCGATTGCCGTGATATCACCGGACCTGAGGGCGAATTTCACCTCAAGGTCCCGGACTTCTAAAAGAGAAGGCATCGTAAAATTTTGTTATCCTTTGTATAGTTTCGGGTTAAGCACGTCCCTTAGCCAGTCACCCAGCAGGTTGATAACCAGGACAAAGAGCACCAGCCACAGCCCCGGCAGCACCGTAATCCACCATGATCCGGAAAAAAAGAACTCCTGCCCTGACCGGATAAGCGATCCCAAAGACGGTTTTGTCACGGGCATGCCAAGTCCCAGAAACGACAGGGCCGCCTCACTCATGACCGCATTGGCCACCTGGATGGTGGAAATGACCATCACCGAGGTCAGGGCATTGGGCAGGATATGGCGGAACATGATGATCCTTTGGGGCAGGCCGATCACCCGTGCCGCCTCCACATATTCCTTGTTTTTTTCCCCCATGACCGATGCCCGGATGGTTCTGGCGAACATGGGCCAGTTGGATAGTCCGATGATAATGGTCAACAGCGGTATCGCGAGCTGCTCAAAACTGCCGGCACCAAACACAACCTGGAAAATGGCGCTCATGAAGATGGCCACCATGAGATAGGGAAAGGAAAACTGGATATCTGCCAGACGCATGAGAATGGCATCTGTTTTTCCCCCCAGATACCCTGCCATAAGCCCTAAGACAATACCGATGGCCGCCTGGATGGCCACGGCCCCAAGCCCTATGATAATGGAGGTGCGCAGCCCGTAGAACATGGTTGACAGCATGTCACGGCCCTGATTGTCCGTACCCAGAGGAAATTCCATCGATCCGCCATCCATCCACATGGGGGGAATTTCCGAGTTCATGATGTCGATATTGGCGGAATCATATGGGTCCATGGGAGAAATCCAGGGGGCGGCAAACGCTATAACCAAAAAAAATACCAGGACAACAAAGCTTGCCATGGCCACCATGTCCCGCCTGAAACTGTATAAAAAATAGGATTCTTTAAACTGCTGTAATTTTGTTTTCATTTGGTTCCTGCTATCCTGACCGTGGGATTGATAAAGCCATAGAGAATATCCACCACAGTATTGACCACCACAAACAAAGCTGCCACCACCACCAGATAGGCAATGAGCAATGAGAGATCCGCCCGGTTCACCGCCTCTAAGAACATGAATCCCATACCCGGCCACTGGAATACCAGTTCCGTGAGCAGGGTAAAGGCAAACATGATCCCGATCTGTACACCGAACACCGTGATCACCGGCAGCAGGGTGTTTTTGAATGCATGGACCAGCCAGACCCGCCTGGGGGAGAGCCCTTTGGCCCAGGCATATTTGATATATTCGGTTTCCAGCACCTCCATCATCTCAGAGCGGATCAGGCGTATGAACAGGGGCAGCATGAGTGTGGACAACGAAATACAGGGCAGAATCAGATGTTTGAGCCCGTCAATGGTCAATAGCCCGGTCATCCAGATGCCATTGCCGAACAGGTCAACGGTTTCCCCCCGGCCGTAGGAGGGCAGGATCCGCCAATGCACCGCAAACAGATAAATCAGCAGGATGGCGGTCAAAAACACCGGCATGGATACCCCTAAAGTGGAAAAGCTCATGGTGAACCGGGACAACCAGCTCCGTGGCTTCAATGCACAGTAAACCCCCAGGGGTAAAGACAGGACGATGATGATAAACGCAGTCCCCAGCACCAGCTCAATGGTGGCCGGTGCATGGCTCACAATCACCTCAAGGTTGGGTTTGTTGTACAAAAATGACCGCCCCAGATCCCCTTTGGTGACGGCATTTTTGACAAACCGGCCGTACTGGACCAAAAACGGATCATTGAGCCCCATTTTATCGGCGATCTGCTCCCGCTCTTCCGGGGTGACCCGCTCTCCCACCAGGTCTCGGACCGGATCACCAAACTCTTTTTTTATGGCAAATACCACCAGGCTGATAACCAGCATGACCACCACTGCCTGGAGGATTCTGCGTATGATAAATGCAATCATGAAATGCCATTGTTTCCAGATTTTGTCACTGCCGCCAGGAAAATCTTCCCGGGCGGCAGTGACAGATTAAACTGCAAAAATCAACAACCGAATTTTTTATTCGATTACCAGGTCTCCGATATACGGAAAGTTCTGGGCATTGATGACCGGTTGCGCACGGACGTTCTTTTTAACGCCATAGGAATGGTTCTGCCAGTGAAACGGCACAAAGGCGGCATCATCATACAGGATCTGCTCGATTTCCTGGAGCATTGCTGTACGCTTTTCCAGATCTGTTTCCGACTGGGCCGCTATGGTCAGCTCATCCACCCGGGGATTGCAGTATCCGCTGTTATACTGGCCGTAGCCGGTTTCCGCATTGGGGCACATGGTCAAAAATTCGGAAAAGTTTCCGGAATCTTCGGTGTCGGAATGCCATCCGATCATCATCATGTCCCCTGCCCTTGCATCAAATTCATTCCAGTACTGGGCCTTGGGCATGGTTTTCAGGTTTACTTTGATGCCGATTCTGCCCAGCATCTGGGCCGTGGCTTCAGCAATTTTGGCATCATTGACATACCGGTTGTTGGGGGCCATCATGGTGATTTCAAACCCGTTTTCATATCCTGCTTCTTTCATGAGGGCCTTGGCCTTTTCAAGGTCATAGCGGGGTTTAAGGTTTTCCTTGTATCCGAGATAGCCTGCAGGACCCTGCTGGGCCGCAACCGTGGCCGTGCCTTTCATGATCTGCTTGACGATGCCTTCGTTGTTCACTGCATGGACAATGGCCTGGCGGACCTTCACATCCTTGAAAGCCTCCACCCGGTCGGGATTCATCTGGAAGGTGATGATCCGGCCGCCGTTAATGTTCACCAGTTTGGTATCTTCATCGGACTGAATTCTGGCAAAGTCCTGGGGGGGCACAGGAGAGATCCAGTCCACCCCGCCGGACAGCAGGGCTGCCACCCGGGTGGCGTTTTCCTTGATGGGGCTCAGGATGAATTCGGTGACATTGCCCGGGCTGTTTGTGTCCCAGTAGTCGGCAAACCGTTTCATTTCCAGCACCACGTTGTGCTGGCGATTGGTGACAATAAAGGGCCCTGTGCCGGAGGCATTGTTCAAGGCAAAGGATTCACCGATTTTTAAAATAGCATCCTTGGGCTGGCCGTTTTCATCGGTACCGGTGTAAAATTCGGAGTCCATGGCGAAGAAATAGGTGGCCATGTTGAGCACAAGGGGATACGCTTTTTTGGTTTTGATGTCCACGGTGTAATCATCTACGATGTAACATCCCTCAAAGGGTTCCAGCAGGCCTTTGAAGTCCACACTTTTTCTCATGCGGTCAAAGGACCACTTTACATCTTTGGCGGTAAAACTGTTACCGCTGTGGAACTTAACACCTTTTCTCAGATGAAACCGCATGGTCAGGTCATCCAGCCGTTCCCAGCTGGTGGCCAGACGGGGTTCGAAATCCATTTCCTGGGTCCAGCGTACCAGGGGATCAAACACCCAGTGGGACAGCTGCAGCATGCCGCCGGAAAGCTGCACCTGGGGATCCAGGGATACCGGGTCGGCATCCAGGCCCATTTTAAATGTCTTTGCACCGGCAGAAGCAGCAAAAGACACCACCATAAAAATACTTAACACAGTCAGTAGTAATTTTTTCATCCTCATCCTCCAAATTAGTGTTAATAAAATCAGGAAACGCATTGAAAAACCTTTCAGTTGCGTTGAACAAGCCCTGTATTCTAAATAAATAAAATTACCAAAAAACAATGACCGGGTCAAGCAGTATCACACCGGATGATAACAATGTATATTCAAGTTATGATCGATTTTCAAAAATAATCATTGACAGGTATAAAATTCCATGTAATGAATCAGTATTCATTTTATAAAAATCGGGGTATCCCGCCGCTACGAGCATGGGATATCCTGTAAAGATTTAACACAACAGCTTATTTTAATTTAAAAAAAATATTTCAACCAACACTTTTTCATGGATATGCCTGCAAAAAATATGGAAAATATTGCAATGAGCAACTATTCAGTATCCATGGCAGACGTTAACTTCAGGAGGGCAATGTAACATGGCACAGGTAATTTCAGACCGGCGGGACATAGAATTTGTCATGCATGAACAGCTCAATGCACAAGATTTGTCAAAACTCCATGACGGGTTTGCAGACTTCAACAAAAAAACCATTGATCTGATCATTTCAGAAGCAAAAAATTTTGCGGTGAAAGAACTTTTACCGGCAAACAAGGACGGAGACCAGCAGGGATGCACCCTTGAAAACGGCCAGGTAACCACACCGGACTCATTCAAGCGGCTGCTTGAACTGTTCAATGAGGGGGAATGGCTGGCGCCCACTGAAGATCCCCAATGGGGGGGACAGGGCATGCCAAGGACAGTGGCCTCGGCTGCGGCTGAATATTTTAACGGGGCCAACTACCCGTTCATGATGTATCCTGGCCTGACCCAGGGGGCCGGCCACCTGGTGGAACATTTCGGCACAAAAGAGCAAAAGGACCTGTACCTGAAAAATATGTACACCGGCAAGTGGTGCGGTACCATGCTGTTGACAGAGCCGGAAGCCGGATCTGATGTGGGGGCGTTGACCACCAAAGCAGTTCCCAACGGGGACGGCACCTATGCCATTGTGGGAGAAAAAATCTTTATCTCCGGCGGTGACCATGACCTGGCGGAAAACATCATTCACCCGGTGCTGGCACGTATTGAAGGCGCCCCTGCCGGTACCAAAGGCATCTCTTTGTTCCTGGTGCCCAAATTCCGGGTGAAGCCTGACGGATCTTTAGGGGAATTCAACGATGTGATCTGCACGGGCATCGAGCACAAGATGGGAATCCACGGCAACTCCACCTGTTCTCTGTCCTTAGGCTCCAAGGGCAACTGCGTCGGCACCCTGCTGGGAGAAGAAAACAAGGGCATGAAAGCCATGTTCCTGATGATGAACGCGGCCCGGCTCCTGGTGGGATTCCAGGGATTTGCCTGTGCCACCACCGCGTATATGTATGCATTGGACTATGCCAGAAACCGGATACAGGGAAAAGATCTCACCGAAATCATGAACCCGGATGCCAAAGGGGTTCCCATTATCCGCCACCCGGATGTCCGGCGCCAGCTCATGATGATGAAAACCTATGTGGAGGGCATGCGCTCGCTGCTCTATTTTGTGCACTATTGTTCTGACATGGCAAAATTTGCCCCTGATGACAAACAAAAGGCAAAATACCAGGGATTTGTGGAGGTGCTCACCCCCATTGCCAAGGGATATGTGACAGACCGGGCCTTTGAAGTCTGCTCCCAGGGCATGCAGGTGTACGGCGGATACGGGTTCATCGAAGAATACCCCATGGCCCAGCTGCTCCGCGACTGCCGCATCACCCTGATTTACGAAGGCACCAACGGGATCCAGGCCATGGATCTTCTGGGCAGAAAACTGGGGCTGAACAAGGGCAAACCCATCATGGACCTGTTCGGAGAGATGCAGAAAACCCTTGCCCAGGCCAAAGAGATTGACAGCATCCAGGGCTATGCCGTCAAAGTGGAAGAGGTGGTCAACAAACTGGCGGAGGTCTCCATCCACATGGGCCAGACCGCCATGTCCGACAAAGTGCTGTCCGCCTTTGCCAATGCCCACCCGTTCCAGGATGCGGCCGGTGACACGGTGATGGCCTGGATGCTTTTGTGGCGTGCTGTCATTGCGGCGCAGAAACTTGAAAAAGCAAAGAAAAAAGACAAACCCTTTTACCAGGGCATCATCAAATCCCTGCAGTTTTACACGGAAACCATGCTGCCCATCACCCTGGGCAGGTTTGCGGCATTGATGAACACCAGTGCGGCAGCTGTGGAAATAGAAGATGACATGTTTCCAAGTTAACCAAAAACAGGTTAATGGAAGAAGATATGGGAGTACCCGGCATGCTGGACATGCATTGCATTGATTTTTTTTCGGTACTGGATCACCTGGATGACGGGGTGATCATTGCCGACATACACGGGGTCATCCATTTCTACAACCAGGCCCAGTCGAAAATTGACGGTATCTTGCCCGAAAAAGCCATGGGCCTCAAGGTAACCGACATCTATGAGCTGAACAACCGCACCAGCATGATCATGCAGTGTACCGCCCGTAAAAGCCCCATAAAAAACCGGATATTTTTCTACAAAACCATTTCCGGAAAAGTGGCCAATACCATCACTTCAGTCTATCCTTTGTTTGATGAAAACACCATCACCGGGGTCATCTGCTTTGTCAAGGATTATGGACTGCTGCGCAGATCCATGCCCGGAACAGCCGCACCGGAATGCCGCTTTGAACTGGGCAACGGGACCCGGTTCACCTTTGATGATCTCATCGGCTCCAGTACCGACTTTATCCGGGTCAAAGAAACCGCCCAGAAAGCATCTGCATCTCCTTCTCCCATCATGATCCAGGGAGAAACCGGCACGGGAAAGGAATTGTTTGCCCAGTCCATCCACAATTTCAGTCCCAGGCGCCAGGAAAAATATGTGGCGGTAAACTGTGCGGCCATTCCCCATTACCTGATGGAGGGCATGCTGTTCGGCACCACAAAAGGCGCATTCACAGGAGCTCTCGACAAACCCGGCCTTTTTGAAACAGCCCACAGAGGAACCTTGTTTTTAGATGAACTGCTGGCCATGCCTGTGGAACTGCAGGCGAAACTGCTCCGGGCCATCCAGGAAAAAAAAGTGCGCCGGCTGGGCTCTGTCAAAGAGGTTGCTGTTGATGTAAAAATTATTTCTTCGGTGAGCCAGGATCCCCGGGTGGCCATCCGGGAGAACCGCCTGCGCACGGATCTGTACTATCGGCTGGGGGTGGTCATGGTCAAACTGCCTCCCCTGCGGGACCGGCTCGACAGCCTGGGGGAGCTGGTTTCCCATTTTATTGAAAAATACAATTTCCGGCTGGGAACCCACGTGCAAAAAATTTCCTCAGGAGTGATGGACCTGTTTTTTACCTATCAATGGCCGGGCAATATACGGGAACTGGAACATCTCATCGAAGGCGCTATGAACATGGCCGGCCAGGAAAAACTATTGGGAATTGATCAATTCACGCCTGGTCTGGATACCCTGGAACCGGTTGAAACAACGGCCGGACATCCCCCGGCTCCAAGAATAAGAGACCTGCCCGACATGCATGACAATCCCTCATCCCTTACAGCATTCCAGACAGAGCACGAAAAAACGGCTGTGGATGCTGCTCTTGCAGCAGCCCGGGGGAATGTGACCCGGGCTGCAAAGAACCTGGGAATTTCCCGGCAGCTCCTGCATTACAAGATCAAAAAATACCGGTTATGCCGGGCCGATTATATGCCCAGGCCATAACTGCACATGATTGTCATATGAAAAAAATTTTTCGCTATTTTGCAGAAAGTGAAAAATAATTTTCATCATTTTCACGAATCCGTCTGAAGGCATGGCGTGATGATTCTATGGATAGGTGTCATCATATCAATGGGTTAACCGTCTCTGTCAGATTCTGTGTCTGTACCAAAATTCACTGGCACATATCCTGCATCTTTCTAACCTAACCGGGCTTATCTGATCAGCGAATGCAGGCAGCTTTCTGCCCTGATAAAAACAAAAAATGACAACCCCTGTAACAGGAGACTTTCTGTGGCAAAAAACACTGCTTCAACCAGACCCTTTGATCCCATGGTTTTCTGGATTTCCGCCGGTGTCACCATCCTGTTCCTGCTCTGGTCCATTATTTTTCCTGCCAATATGGCCTCTGTTATCAATGCGGTTTTCAACTGGACCACCACCGTATGGGCATGGCTGTATCTTATCACCGTGTTTTTTCTGGTCATGGGATGTTTTATTCTCATGGGACCCACATACGGCCCCATGAAACTGGGGCTTGCCGAAGACACACCGGAATTTTCCAATTTTTCCTGGTTTGCCATGCTGTTCGGATCCGCCATTGCTGCAGGCATTGTATTCTGGGGACCGGCAGAACCAGCCTATCATTACATGAGCCCACCCCCCTATTTTGGCGGGGAAGCCAACACCCCGGCTGCGGGTGCCAATGCCATGACCTACTCCTTTTTCCACTGGGGCCTGAGCGCCTGGTCCATTTTTGCCATACTCACCATTGCCCTGGCCCATGCCTGTTTCACCCAGAACCTGCCCCTAAAGTTTTCTTCCGCTTTTTACTATGCCATCGGGGATCGGATCCACGGAACCTGGGGAAAAGTGCTGGATATCTTTGCCGTGTTCGCCACCCTGGGTGGTCTGGCCACCACCACCGGATTTGTGGCACTTCAGCTGTCCGCCGGCCTCAAATACCAGTATGGTCTCCAGCTGGGCCCCTCCAGCACCTATATTATCATCGGGGTGCTCACAGGTATTTTTACCCTGTCCGTGTACACCGGATTGCAAAAAGGGGTCAAGCTTATCGGGGACATCAACATGTGGGTGTTTGTCCTGGTGTGGTTTTTTGTCCTGGTATTCGGCCCCACCATTTTCCTTATCAACCTTACAGTCAATTCCATAGGCCAGTACCTTTTGCATTTCATTCCCATGAGCCTGTTCACCGCCCCGGGATATGAAGGCAACTGGATCGGCTCCTGGACGGTTTTCTACTGGGCCTGGTGGATGAGCTGGGCCCCCTTTGTGGCCGTGTTCATCGCACGGATTTCCCGGGGAAGGACCATCCGGCAGACTGTTGCAGCATCCCTGATTCTCCCCTCTTTCGGGAACTTTCTCTGGTACGGCGTAATGGGCGGGGCCGGTATCCATTTTGATGTCACCGCCACCTTACAAGAACACGGGGTTGAAAGCGCTATTTTCGCCATTGCCCAGCATCTGCCCATGACAGGCATTCTGGCCGTAGCATTGATCTTTCTGATTGGAACTTTTTTCTTAACCTCTGCCAATTCCGCCGCCATTTCCCTGGCCATGTTTGTATCAGGCCATGAAAATCCAGACAAAAACCTGCGGGCTTTCTGGGGAATCACCCTTGGTGCTGTGGCTGCCGTGCTGGCCGGATCAGGCAGCCTCAAGGCCATTCAGACAGCTTCCATTGCCACGGCCTTCCCCCTGATGTTTTTACTGCTGCTGGCCCTGTTCAGCACCTTCAGGGGGCTGCGCCGGTACAGGATACAAAACACCCATGAAACATAATTGCCAACCCTTAAGAGAGGACCTCGGGGGTCTTCAAAGGAGTAGACCTATGTATGACCGCATGCAGGAACTGAGCAGGCAGGACATGGAAAAAATCCATGATGCTGCCATGAACATCCTGAAAAACACAGGCGTGGCCTTTAATGACAAGGAAGCGCTTGAGATTTTCAAGGACAATGGGTTCAAAGTGGAAGGCACCACCGTGTTTTTTGAAGAATCCGCCATCCAGAAGGCCTTGGGAACCGCGCCCAAACGCTTCACTGTCCATGCCAGAAATCCCGAAAAAAGTGTGGAGGTGGGAGAAGATGACTTTGTTTTTTTGCCGGGCTATGGTGCCCCGTTTGTCATGGATGCCAAGGGCATTGAGCGCCAGGCCACCATGGAAGATTATGACAACTTCTGCAAACTGATCCAGACATCCCCGTATATCGACATGAACGGCTGGATGATGGTGGAACCCGCAGACATGCCCCACCAGACGGTTCACCTTGATCTGAACCTGTCCAACATGCTGTTGTGCGACAAACCCTTCATGGGCAGCCCGGTCTCCAGGCAGGCAGCGCTGGAAGGAATTGAAATGGCCGGCATTCTCTGGGGCGGCAAGCAGAACATCATGGACAAAACCGTTTCGGTCTCTTTGATCAACTCTCTTTCCCCTTTGCAGTTTTCCGATGAAATGATCGGGTCCCTTATTGAACTTGCCCGGCACAACCAGGCCTGTATTGTTGCCTCTTTGATCATGGCAGGCGGGTCCGGCCCGGTGACCCTGGGAGGAGTCATGGCCCTGCAGAATGCGGAGATTCTGGCCGGCATCACCCTTACCCAGCTGGTCCGGACAGGGGCGCCTGTTGTATACGGCTCCACATCCTCTGCCATGGACATGAAAACAGGTGCCCTGTCCATCGGGGCACCGGAACTGTCCAAAAATATCCACCTGGTGGCACAGATGTCCCGGTTCTACAACCTGCCCTCCAGATCCGGCGGCGGGCTTACCGATTCCCTGTGCACTGATGCCCAGGCCGGAGTTGAATCCGCCCTGGCTCTTTACACGGCTGCCAGGGGCGGTGTGAATTTCATTCTCCATGCCTGCGGTATCCTGGGTTCTTATATTGCCATGAGTTTTGAAAAATTTCTGGTGGACGAAGAACTGTGTGGTATGATAAGAAACATGTTTAAACCGGTTTCTTTGACAGATGATGCCATTGACCTGGATATAATCAAACAGGTGGGTATCGGGGGCCAGTACCTGACCCACCCCAAGACCTTCCAGCTCTGCCGGACCGAGTTTCATATGCCGTCTCTCATGAGCCGGAAGAACAAGGATGCCTGGGCAAAAGCAGGCAGGCAGCATATTTATCAGGTGGCGGAAGACAAAGTGGCCCAGCGTCTGGCTGCCTATGAAAAACCGGAAATCGACCCGGATATTGAAAAAGAACTGACTGATTACGTTGAAAAACGCAAAACCAAATAAAGGAGAACAAAAATGACTGATTTTAATGCCATGACAGAAGCACTTGTTGCCTGCGATGAAGCCAAACTCACAAGCCTTGTCAATGATGCCCTGGCCCAGAATGCATCTCCCAACGACATCCTCAACAAAGGATTGATCGCCGGCATGGACATTGTGGGGGAAAAAATGGAAAACGGTGACATGTTCATCCCTGAAGTGCTGATGGCCGCCCATGCCATGGCAAGTTGTGTGACCATTCTCAAGCCCCTGCTCGCAGAAGGGGAAGGAAAAGCTGCCGCATCCGTACTCATCGGCACGGTTAAAGGGGATCTCCATGACATCGGCAAAAATTTGGTGGCCATGATGCTGGAAAGTGCCGGCATGGAGGTACACAATATCGGTGTTGATATTCCGCCTGAAGATTTTGTGGCCAAGGCAAAAGAGACAAATGCCCAGATTGTATGCCTGTCAGCGCTTTTGACCACCACCATGCCCATGATGAAACAAACCGTAGATGCCATTGTGGAAGCAGGATTGCGTGACCAGGTGAAAATCCTTGTGGGCGGTGCCCCGGTGACCCAGTCCTTTGCCGATGAGATCGGTGCGGACGGGTTTGCAGCAGATGCAGGCTCGGCTGCAAAACTGGCCAAAAGCCTTGTAGCATAAGGGATACAGATAAGGAGAAACCCATGTTTGAAGTAATCGGAGAACGTATCAACACCTCCAGAAAACTGGTCCAGGCTGCTGTGGCAGACAGGAATGCCGACTATATCATTGACGATGTCAAAAAACAGCAGGAAGCAGGGGCCGCTTTTATCGATGTGAATGCCGGGGCCCGCATCGGCCATGAAGAAGCAGACATGAAATGGCTGCTGGAAACCATCCAGCCCATTGCCACCGTGCCCCTGTCTCTGGACAGCCCGGATCCTGCCATCCTGGAAATGGCCTTTGCCATGGTGGAAAAGACCCCCATGATCAACTCCATCAGCCTGGAAAAAGAACGGTTCGACAACATGATTCCGTTTTTGAAAGACAAGGACTGCAAGGTGATTGCCCTGTGCATGGATGACGGCGGCATGCCCACTGCATCTGATGACATTGTGGGCAGGGCCGATTCCCTGGTGGCGGAACTCAACAAGATCGGCATACCCACTAACAATATCTATGTGGACCCCCTGGTGCAGCCCATTTCCACCGACTCCACCAAAGGGGTGATGGTCCTGGATGCGGTGCGGGCCATCAAAACCAAATACCCGGAGGTGCACATCACCGGCGGACTGTCCAATATTTCCTACGGCCTGCCCCAGCGCCACATCATCAACCGGACCTTTGTCACCCTGATGATGCTGGCAGGCATGGATTCCGCCATCATTGATCCTTTGGACAAAAAAATCATGGCTGCCATCAAAACCGCAGACATGCTTTTGGGCCATGACAACTACTGCATGAATTACCTTAAAGGGGTCAGAGCCGGGGTTATTGAAAGCTAGCCCGACCTGATCTGGATCAGGCATTCTTATCCGCCGGATCCTGCAAACAAAACCCGTTGCCGCCATGAAAAAATCAATCAGGCGGCAACGGGTTTTTTGTTTTTCCCGGGGAGTATCCCACCCTTGCCCGGCACGAGATTGCGTAATCTGACCTAATATTACAGCAGCCCGGCATAAAAATCATTGCCCTTGTCATCCACAATGATAAATGCGGGAAAATTTTCCACCGTGATCATATACACCGCTTCCATGCCCAGTTCCTCGTATTCCACCAGCTCCACCTGCTTGATGAAATCCTTTCCCAGCCGGGCCGCAGGGCCACCCGGAGATCCCAGATAAAACCCACCGTATTTTTTGCAGGCATCAGTGACCTGCTGACTTCTGTTACCCTTGGCCAGCATGATCATGGAAGCCCCTTCGGCCTGGAACACCGGCACATAGGGGTCCATCCGTCCGGCGGTGGTGGGGCCGAAAGCACCTGATGCCTCGCCTTCCGGGGTTTTGGCAGGACCGGCATAGTAGATGATGTGGTTTTTTATGTAATCGGGCAGCTCTTCTTTCTTTTCATACCGTTCCATGAATTTGGCATGGGCGATATCCCGGGCCACAATGATCTTTCCGGTGAGCGACAGGCGGGTGGACACCGGATACTGGGTCAACTGGGCAAGAATATCGGGCATGGGCCTGTTCAGGTCCACAGCCACCGCCGGTGTCATCTCCGGTTCCGATGGCGGCAGAAATCTTTGCGGATTTTCCTCCAGCTGTTCTAAAAAAATGCCGTCCCTGGTGATCTTGCCTTTGATCTGCCGGTCCGCGGAACAGGAAACCCCGATGCCGACGGGGCAGGATGCCCCGTGTCTGGGCATGCGGATCACCCGGACATCCAGGGCAAAATGCCGTCCGCCAAACTGGGCACCCAGTCCCAGTTTCCGGGATACGGCCAGCACTTTTTCTTCCAGGCCGGTATCCCGGAAGGCATGTCCTGTGTCGCTGCCGCATGTAGGCAGAGAATCCAGGTACCGGGCAGATGCCAGCTTCACGGCCTTCAGGTTGGTCTCCGCAGAGGTGCCGCCGATGACAAAGGCGATATGATAAGGCGGACAGGCCGCCGTGCCCAGGGCTTTCATCTTTTCGGTCATGAAATCCAGAAGCGTATCCTCGGAATTGAGCACCGCCTTGGTCATCTGGAACAGGGCGGTCTTATTGGCAGATCCCCCGCCCTTGGCCATGAACAAAAAATTGAATTCCTCCCCCTGGACCGCGGCAATATCCACCTGGGCAGGCATATTGGTCTTGGTGTTGGCCTCTTTGTACATGGTCAGCGGCGCATTCTGGGAATAGCGCAGATAATTTTTGGTATAGGCCAGAAATGCGCCCCTGGACAACTCCTGCCCGTCATCAGACCAGGTCCACACCTGCTGGCCTTTTTTGCCCATGACTATGGCGGTACCGGTATCCTGGCACATGGGGTATACTTTTTTGGCGGCAATTACTGCATTTTTGAGCAGCTCCAGGGCCACATACCTGTCATTGTCCGAGCTTTCAGGATCATGGATAACATCGCGCAACTGTTCCAGATGCCGGGTCCTGTAGAGATGGGCCACATCTTTGAACGCGGCTTCCGCCAGCTGGGTCAGTGCCCTGGGTTCCACCAGGAGTACCTCGCTGCCCTCAAATTCTCTGATGCGGACATGCTCTTTGGTCAAAAGGCGGTATTCCGTGGTATCCTCACCTAAGGGGAACAGGGTATCGTATTTGAATTCAGTCATGATTTACCTTATTGATAATCACCATTATATATTTATCTGATCAGCGCCATTTTGCGTCTCAGATACGCGATCTGGGTCTGGTGGGGCAGATCCTTGGGGCAGTAATCTTCACACCCCAGCAGGGTCATGCACCCGAACACGCCGTCATCATTGCCCATGATTTCATAAAATTCATCATCAGTGCGCTTGTCCCGGGGATCCAGGGCAAAGCGGGCCAGGCGCATGAATCCCACGGCAGACAAAAAATCGGGCCGCATCCGCTTGGTGGCACAGGCGGACACACAGGCCCCGCACTCCACGCACCGCTCCAGCTCATAGATTTCATCTGCCACATCCGGGTCCATGCGCTCTTCAAGTTTGTCATAATTGACATCATCTGCATGCTGGTCATGGATCCAGGATTCCACCCGCTCGCTCATGGCCCGCATGAATTTGCCGGTGTTCACGGACAAATCCCCGATGAGTTCAAATCCGGGCAGGGGCAAAAGTTTGATCTCCCCGTCGGCAAAATTGGCGGTCAGGGTTCTGCAGGCCAGATCCGGCTGCCCGTTGATCACCATGGCACAGGAACCGCAAATACCGGCCCTGCACACAAAGTCAAACTGCAAAGAGGGGTCCTGGGTTTCCCGGATTTCATTCAATGCAATAAAAATGGTCATGCCCGGGGCTTCTGTGACCTCATAGGTCACCATCCGGGGTTTATCCCCCTTTTTCAAGGGGTTATACCGAAATATCTGAAATTTCAACACGCGTGCCTGATCACTCATTATTTATACCCCCTGCCGATACGCTCGTTTTTGCCTTTGAATTTTTCCGGAATAGGTGTGGGATTCAGCAACTGCTGCAATTCAAACCGGCCTGCCGCAGAATTGGCTTTTGTAATCTCCTCAATTTCTGCCATGCGCTTTTCCGAATCAGGATGAAGAATGATGTTGTCCACCCCGTATCCCCTGGAACCGGGGGGCATTTCCATTTTCATGACATCCAGATCCTCATAGGTGATATCCGGCAGGTCAGTGCTGTCATCCGGCCAGGCAGCAAGGGTGCGTCTCAGCCAGTCTCTGTCATTTCTTTCCGGAAAATCTTCTCTGGCATGGGCGCCCCGGCTTTCGGTCCTGAGCATGGCCCCGTAGGCCACACACTGGGCCAGTTTGATCATCTTGGGCACACGGATCGCTTCCACCAGTTCCGGGTTGGAAGAGGAGATCCGGTTGCGCAGGGCAATATGCCGAGCCCGCTGGTTCAACACGGTCAGTTCCTCCACAGCCTTTTCCAGGTCTGGCCCGTTTCTGAATATGCCCACCTTGTCCATCATGATCTGCTGCATTTCAGCCTTGAGTGCAAAGGGGTTTTCCCCGAAATCCCGCACCAGAAGGTCCGTGATCTTTTTTTCTTCTTTTTTGAGGAAATGTGCGATGGTGGCGGTGGATACGTTCAACGGGTTGGCACCGCAGTAATCTGCCACAAATTCCCCCACGATCATGCCGGCTACTACGGTTTCGGCCACGGAATTTCCTCCCAGACGGTTGAACCCGTGCATGTCCCAGCAGGCAGCCTCCCCAGCGGAGAACAACCCTTTGAGGGTGGGACTCTCACCGGTGGCATTGGTTCTCACCCCGCCCATGGAATAATGCTGGGTGGGCCGCACCGGAATATATTCTTTTACCGGGTCGATACCAAGGAAGTATTCACAGATCTCTTTAACCTCCCGCAGGTTCTTTTCAATATGTTTTCTACCCAAAAGCGTGATATCCAGCCACAGGTGGTCTCCATAGGGAGAGGGCACACCCTTGCCTTTTCTCATGTGTTCGGTCATGCGCCGGGACACCACATCCCTGGAGGCCAGTTCCTTTTTCTCAGGCTCATAATCAGGCATGAACCGGTACCCGTCCTTGTCCAGCAGCAGGCCCCCGTCTCCCCGGCACCCTTCTGTGGTCAGAATGCCCACGGGCACGATGGCGGTGGGGTGAAACTGCACCGCTTCCATGTTTCCCAGTGTGGCCACGCCGGTTTCCAGGGCGATGGCCGTGCCGATACCTTCTGAAATCACGGCATTGGTGGTCACCGAATAGAGCCGGCCGTAGCCGCCGGTGGCAATGGTGGTGGCTTTGGCCACATAGGCGGCAAGTTCTCCTGTAATCAGGTCCCTGACAATAGCGCCGTAGCAGACCCCGTCCTCATGGATCAATGCCAAAGCTTCTTTTCTTTCATGCACCGGGATCCCCAGCTGGATCGCCTTGTTGTCCATGGCATAGAGCATGGTATGGCCGGTACCGTCGGAAGTAAAACAGGTGCGCCATTTTTTGGTGCCCCCGAAATCTCTGGCCGTGATCAGGCCGTGGGCCTCATGTTTTTCCGTGATGGTAACCTTTTCACCATTGATGATCACCTCCCGGTCCCCGCCCCTGACCCGGGACCAGGGAACCCCCCAGGCTGCCAGCTGGCGGATCGCCTTGGGTGCGGTGTTCACAAACATGCGTGCCACATCCTGGTCGCATCCCCAGTCACTGCCTTTTACCGTATCACCAAAATGCACATCTTCATCATCGCCGTCCCCTTTGATGCAGGCACCCAGGCTGGCCTGCATACCGCCCTGGGCTGCTGCGGAATGTGATCTCTTGGCAGGGATGAGCGAGAGAACGATGGTGTCATACCCCCGCTGCATGGAGGCAATGGCAACTCTGAGTCCTGCCAGGCCACCGCCGATGACAAGTGAATCCGTATATATGACTTTCATTGAAATATCCTTATCTTATTGAGTTTCTACCGCAGAATGGGTGGGTTCATGGGCATCAGATCCCTGATCATTGGTATCTGCTTCTGTGTGGCTGTCTGCTGCTGCAGGCGCTGCCGCATCTGATGTCCCTGCATCCTGGACAGCTTCAGTATCATGTTCCGGAGCTGCACCCGCTGCCGGTGCTGTTTCATCCACCGGTTCTGCCTCATCTGCCGGCGAGGGTGCATCAGCCGGTGCATCATCATGTGCCGGCGCCTGGTCGGCGGGCGGTGCTGCTGTCGCCTGCATGTCTGTCTCATGGGATGCGGCACCGGTTTCATTCGCTGTCTTTTCCATCTCATCCACAGCAGATGCTGCAGGTGCCCCTGCCGTGGCAGCATGGGATTGCTGGTAGGCAGTTCCCTGGTACCGTTCACCAGCATTATGCCGGTGGTTCCACCCGATGACAATGAACATGAAAAGGGCCAGGAATCCTATGCCGAAAAAGAAGATCATCAGACGGTTTTTCAGGGTTTTGAGTTTTTTGCGGGATTTTCTGGCATCTTTGCCACCGAACCACCCCCATTTCATGCACAGGCGGTAGAGCCCGATGCCGGCGTGCAGTTCCACACAGATGAGCAGCACAAGATATAAAAACCAGTAATTGCCGGATACCACCCGGTCGGCGGACAGAAACGGATCAATGCTCCCCGGGTTCACCAGCATGGTATACAGGTGAACCGATCCGGCAAAAAACATGATAAATCCGGTCACCACCTGGATATACCACAGGTTGGTATCGGGATGCTTCATCATCTGCATCTGGTCTCTGATAATTCGGTGCTGGCGCCAGGAAATGGGAAATTTGCGCATCCCTAAAAGGGCGTGGATGATAAACAGGGTAAACACACCTGATACCGCAAAGAACACGGCGATGGGATACCCGTGTCCGTTATCGGACAAAAATGCCAGCTCCATGGTCTTGGCCACAAAGTCAAAGGCATCCTTGCCCAGAATGATGCTGCCCACCAGCAGCATGTGCACCCACATGAACAGCCCCAGTATCAGGCCTGTGCCGCTCTGGGCCAGATCCAGTCTGGCCGGCAGCCGGCTGCTCTTTGCCGTGTTTTCTTCAATAATATAACTTTCCAAAGTAACCTCCTTTAAGGTCAGCTAAAAAACATCTTTACATATCCGGCCAATCAGCCCCAAGTTGTCACACACATGGATGCCGTTTTCCTCAAACGCTTTGATCTTGGCCTCTCCGGTGCCGCTGGAACCGGATATGATGGCACCTGCATGGCCCATCCGCCGGCCCGGCGGGGCGGTCAATCCGGCAATAAACCCCACCACCGGCTTGGTGACATGGGCCTTGATGTAGGCGGCTGCCTCTTCTTCCGCACTGCCGCCGATCTCTCCCACCATGACAATGCCATGGGTGTCGGGATCTGCCTCAAATGCGGACAACACATCAATAAAACTGGTACCGTTCACCGGATCACCGCCGATGCCGATGCAGGTGGACTGGCCCATGCCCAGCTTGGTGAGCTGGTCCACCACTTCATAGGTCAAGGTACCGGAGCGGGATATGACACCGACGTTGCCTTTTGCGTGGATCATGCCGGGCATGATCCCGATCTTGCATTCTTCCGGCGTGATGATGCCCGGGCAGTTGGGGCCGATGAGCCGGCAGTCTTTTCGGCTTAAAAAATTTTTCACCTTCACCATGTCCAGGATGGGAATCCCTTCGGTGATGGCAACGATAAGGGAGATCCCGGCATCAGCCGCCTCCATGATGGCATCGGCCCCGAAGGGTGGGGGCACAAAAATCAAAGAGGCTGTGGCACCGGTCTGCTCCGCTGCCCGGGCCACGGTATTGAATACCGGGATATCATCCAGTTTCTGCCCCCCTTTGCCCGGGGTAACCCCTGCCACAATACGGGTGCCGTAAGACACACACTGTCTGGTGTGGAAACTGCCTTCATTGCCGGTAATTCCCTGGACCAGCACCTTTGTGTCCTTGTTTACAAATATACTCACAACCACATTCTCCTTTAATTCACAGCTGCTGCGATTTTTTGGGCCGCATCAGACAGATCCGATGCACTGGTCAGGTTCAGTTTGCTCTCCGCCAGTATGCGCCGACCCTCTTCCACGTTGGTGCCTTCCATGCGCACCACAACCGGCACGGTAACCCCGGTTTTTTTTGCTGATTCCACCACCCCTTTTGCAAAGACATCACACCGCAGGATCCCGCCAAAAATATTGATGAGCACCGCCTTGACCTTTTTGTCGGCCAAAATGATGCGAAAGGCGTTTTCCACCTGTTCAGATGAGGCCCCGCCCCCCACATCCATGAAATTGGCAGGGGTAGCGCCGGCTTTCTTGATGATATCCATGGTGGCCATGGCCAGGCCGGCACCGTTGACAATATTGCCCACATTGCCGTCCAGATTGATATAATTGAGATTATACTTGGAGGCCTCCACCTCCATGGGATCTTCCTCATCCAGGTCCCGCAGTGCCAGCAGGTCCTTGTGCCGGAAAAGGGCATTGGAGTCAAAATCCACCTTGGCATCCAGTGCCATGACCTGGTGGTCGGATGTCAGGATCAAAGGATTGATCTCGACCAGGGAGCAGTCATTGGCAACAAAAAATTTATAGAGATTGGCCAGGAGGCTGGAAAAAGCTTTCATGGCGGCAGGGGGCAGTTCCAGGCCGAATCCGGCCCTTCGCAGCTGGTATCCCTGAATCCCCATGAGGGGATCCACATGGATCTTTATGATCCGTTCCGGTGTTTTTGCAGCCACCTCCTCGATATCCATACCCCCGTCCTGGCTGGCCATGATCACCACCGTTGCCGTGGCCCGGTCCATCAGAAGGCTTAAGTACAACTCTTTTTCGATCTGCTGACCTGCCTCGATGAACAGTTTTTTCACCAGCCGGCCGGTTGGTCCTGTCTGGTGGGTGACCAGGGTCATGCCCAGCATCTGGCCGGCCAGGTCCTGCACCTCTTCCAGGGAATGGGCCAGTTTCACCCCACCGCCTTTTCCCCGGCCTCCGGCATGGATCTGGGCCTTGACCACCACGGGAAACCCGCCCATGGCTTTGGCCGTATCCACAGCTTCTTCCACCGAAAACGCAGGCCTTCCTTCAGGAACCGGCACCTGGTATTGCCGAAACAATTGTTTTGCCTGATATTCATGTATCTTCATTGACATTTCCTTTTATTTGAAAGCTTTAGCTGTTAGCTGTTAGTTATAAGTACGCAATTATTCGCTTCCAGTAAACAAAATTTTCCCTGCTGTTATCATGGGCTAACGCTTTCATACTTTGTTGTGCCCGCAAAGGCATAAGTGTTTATATGAAAGCCGTCAGTAAGTAATTACCAACTTCCAGCAAACAATTACACATTTTTTCCAGCTGCTTACTACCAGCTAACAGCTAATTGCTAACAGCTAAAAGCTATCATAATGCCCGTCAGGGCATGGCCATTATTATAAATACGACAGCAGTGTCCTGGCTGCAGCGGACGGGGATATTTTCCCCTGTGCCACCTGATGGGACACTGCTGGAATCTGTGCGTTTATGTTCTGGTTGTTTTTAAACATCTGTTTCAACCCTTCATCCACCAGGGTCCACATCCATTCCAGGGCCTGGTTTTTCCGGCGCTGGTCAAAATCACCCGATGCTTTGCAGATTTTTCTGTGTGCCAGCACCTTTTCCCATACCGGCACCGTGCCTTTTTCCACAACAGAAGAACAGGTCATCACCGGTGTCTGCCAGGCAGCGGTTGCCGGCAGGATCAGGTGCATGGCATTTTCCAGGTCTTTTTTGGCCTGAGCCACCCGGTCCTGGTTGTCACCGTCCGCCTTGTTGATGGCAATGCCGTCCGCCAGTTCCAGCACCCCTTTTTTAATGCCCTGGAGTTCGTCCCCGGCCCCGGCAATCATGAGTACCAGAAAAAAGTCCACCATGGCGGCCACAGCAGTTTCAGACTGCCCCACCCCCACGGTTTCCACCAGGATGACATCAAATCCGGCCGCCTCGCACACCAGCATCATTTCCCTGGTTCTGGCAGCCACCCCCCCTAAGGTCTCTCCTGCAGGGGAAGGCCGTATGAAGGCATTGGCATGGGCGGACAGTTTTTCCATGCGGGTCTTGTCCCCGAGAATGGACCCCCCACTGCGTTTGCTGGAGGGATCCACTGCCAGCACCGCCACCTGGTGTCCGGCATCCGCCAGATACACCCCAAGATTTTCAATAAAGGTGCTTTTGCCCACCCCGGGTACCCCGGTGACCCCTAACCGGATGCTGTTACCGGTCAGCGGCAGAAGCTTTTCCATGATCTTTGCCGCCATCTCCTGGTGTTCCGGGACCCGGCTTTCCAAAAGGGTCATGGCTTTGGCTGTCATCCTCCGGTTTCTGTCTATAACTCCCTGGATCAATGCTTCCAGGTCCACATCCTGCATGGGTTACGCCCCTATGACATTCAGGGTCTGGTTGGCGGCATCTGTCACCACGGTGCCGGGCCCGAAAATCCCGGCTGCACCGGCCTTTTTCAGAAAGTCGTAATCCCCGGGCGGGATAATGCCCCCCACCACCACCTTGATATCTGTTGCTCCCTGTTTTTTGAGTTCCGCGATCACCTGGGGCACCAGGGTTTTGTGGCCGGCAGCCAGACTGGATACCCCCACCAGGTGCACATCGTTTTCCACCGCCATTTTGGCAGCTTCCTCCGGGGTCTGGAACATGGGTCCTAAGTCCACATCAAAGCCGAAATCCGCATACGCGGTAGCGATCACCTTCACCCCCCGGTCATGGCCGTCCTGGCCCATCTTTGACAGCAGAATCCGGGGACGTCTGCCGGTCTTTTTCTCAAAATCTGCGGTGCGCTTGCGCAATGATGCCAGAATCTCGGGATCGGCGTTCTGGGCATACACCCCGGAGATACACTGGGTGGTGGCCACAAACCGGGTAAACACCTTTTCCATGGCATCGGAGATCTCCCCCACTGTGGCCCTTGCCCGCACCGCAGGCAGGCAGGCTGCCAGCAGGTTATCCCCGTTTTCACAGGCTTTGGTGATATCATCCAGAGTTTTTTCCACGGCGGCATTGTCTCTTGTTTTTCTGATCTGTGCCAGGCGGTCCACCTGTTCTTTGCGCACTGTTTCAGACACCTCCCGGACCGGTATGGGGACTTCATCTTCCACCCGGTATTTGTTCACCCCCACGATCACATCCTTGCCCTGGTCGATACGGGCCTGGCGCCGGGCTGCCACCTCTTCTATGCGCATCTTGGGCATGCCCGACTCGATGGCTTTTGCCATCCCGCCTAAGTCCTCGATCTCCTGTAAAATTTTTCTGACTTCATCGATGATGTTCTGGGTCAAGGTCTCCACGTAATAGGAGCCGCCCAGGGGATCCACCACATCACAGATATGGGTTTCCTCCTGGACAATGATCTGGGTGTTGCGCGAAATCCTGGCAGACAGCTCCGTGGGCAGGCCCACTGCCTCGTCAAAGGAGTTGGTGTGCAGGCTCTGTGTGCCCCCCAGCACGGCGGACAGGCATTCCAAGGTGGTGCGGATGACATTGTTGTAGGGGTCCTGCTGGGTCAGGCTCCAGCCAGATGTCTGGCAGTGGGTGCGCAGCATTTTGGATTTGGGATTTTGGGGGTTGAACTGTCCCATCAGTTCGGCCCACAGGAATCTTGCCGCCCTGAGCATGGCGATATCCATGAAAAAGTTCATCCCTATGCCGAAGAAAAACGACAACCTGGGGGCAAATTTGTCAATGTCCAGGCCCGTGGCCAGGGCCGCCTTGACATATTCCAGGCCGTCAGCCAGGGTAAAGGCGGTCTGGAGCACCGAATCGGCCCCGGCCTCCATGATGTGGTATCCGGAAATGCTGACGGTGTTGAATTTGGGCATGTGATCCGAACAGAACCCGATGATATCGGAAATGATGCGCATGGAGGGTTCCGGCGGATAGATATAGGTGTTCCTGGTCAAATACTCCTTGAGTATATCATTCTGGATGGTGCCCATGAGCTGCTCATGCTTCACCCCCTGCTCTTCGGCCGCCACAATATACCCGGCCAGGATGGGCAGGACCGCCCCGTTCATGGTCATGGACACCGACATCTGGTCCAGAGGGATCTGGTCGAACAGAATTTTCATGTCCGCCACAGAATCGATTGCCACACCGGCCTTGCCCACATCCCCTGTCACTCTGGGGTGATCTGAATCATATCCCCGGTGGGTGGCCAGATCAAAGGCCACGGACAGCCCTTTCTGGCCGGCGGCCAGGTTTTTGCGGTAAAATTCATTGGACTCCTTGGCTGTGGAAAATCCGGCATACTGGCGAATGGTCCAGGGCCTTCCCGCATACATGGTGGCCTTGGGTCCCCGGACAAAGGGATCAAACCCGGGCAGGGTACCGGCACATTCCAGATCCTTTGTGTCCAGATCCGTGTACAGGGGCTTGATATCAATCCCCTCCGGGGTTTTTCTGGTGAGGGATGCCAGGGGTTTTCCCCGCGACTCTTTTTCTGCCAATGCTTCCCATTTTGAAATATCAGACTGATGAGACATGATTTTTCCTCCAAAATTGTCCGTCAGAAGCCTTCCACCGGGACTATGCCCGGCACAAAACCGACCAGCAGCTCGAATGAGTGGCTTGGAAGGATTTTTGGGGCTCCGCCTATGTTATCTTTCGCACAACTCCACCAGAACCCCGGCGGTTGCCTTTGGGTGCAGAAAAGCGATTTTGGCGCCACCGGCCCCTTTTCTCGGCGTTTCATCGATCAGCTGAATGCCTTTTTCCTTGAGTTCCGCCAGGGCCTGTTCAATATCTTCCACCTGAAAGGCCACATGCTGGATACCTTCCCCTTTTTTCTCAATATATTTGGCAATGGGACCGTCCGGGGCCGTGGATTCCAGCAGCTCCACCTCACTTTCCCCCACCGGTAAAAATGCCGTGGTCACCTTTTGTTCCGCCACGGTTTCCGTGCCTTCCAGAGAAAGCCCCAACCCGTCTGTCCAGAAATTTTTCCGGCCGTCAATGCTGTTTACCGCAATGCCCAGGTGGTCGATTTTCAGTATTTTCATGCTACCCCCTCTCCTGTTTTCACACCATATTTGCCTGCAATTTCATAGCCTCTATCTATAGTTGGATCACCCGATGAAAGTCAACCTTAATTGATTATAATAGAATACTAATTAAAATCAGATCCCGGATGGTGCTGCAAGTAAAATATACGCTACAAGCTTCTGGATGGCGGATCTGTCAAAGATTTTGATATGAAGGGTTTGTGCTGTAGCCGCATCAGATGGGGCCAGGGGCTGGTCAGTGACAAAGGCCCTGACATTTTTCACCTGGTGAAACAAAGGCGGCCTGTCACAACCATTGCCATACACCTCGATTTTTGCATGGGGACCGCTGATCCACCCTTCGATCAGCACCATATCCGTTCCGGTAAAATACTGCCGGATCAGATCATCCACAGACATGTTCTGATCTCTTGGCAGAAAGATTGCAGCCATATCTCTGGTCATCATGGCAGCAGGCACAGCCCCGGCTTTTCTGTGACAAAAGGAATCTTTGCCCGGTTTGTCCAGTTCATGGGAATGGGCGCTGTGCTTGATGGAACCGACCGTGATCTGTCTGTTCACAAGTTCCTGGATAATCTCCACCATCAGGGTTGTTTTTCCACAGCCCGGATGCCCGATAATCTGAACCGGATTTTTTTTCATTTTCTGGTCATCTCCTGTTGGTTGCGGCCGGCGGCAGGATGGCATATTTTTTAATTTTTTCATACAGGGTGCTGCGGCTGATTCCCAGGCTGGCGGCGGCAGCTGTCTTGTTCCACCGGCACTGGTCCAGCATCTGGCAGATGGTTTCCTTTTCACTGACCTGCAGCACCTGGCTCTGTTTTTCCGGCTAGGGACCGGCTGTCTGTAACAGATGTGCCGGCAGGTCATTCATGAAAACAGCCTCGGATTTTGCCAGTGTGACAGCATACTCAATGCTGTTTTCCAGTTCCCGGATATTTCCGGGCCAGTCGTAGTCCACCAGCAGCCGCATCGCCTCAGGATCGATCCTGTCAATTTTCTTGCTCTGCAGCACCCGCAGCAGCATGGTCTGGGCTGACATGGGAATCTCACCGATCTCATCCAGAAACACCGTGCCGCCGCCCGCCTGCTCGAACTTTCCGATTTTCCGTTCCACTGCACCGGTAAACGCGCCCTTTTCATGGCCGAACAGTTCACTTTCCAGCAGGGTGGCAGGATAGGCCGCGCAGTTGATAAGCACAAAAGGATGCCCGGACCTCGGACTTTCCTCATGCAGGGCCCTTGCCACCATCTCCTTGCCGGTGCCGCTTTCCCCCTGGATCAGCACGGTGGCATCCGTGGGGGCGACATCCTGGATCAACTTGTAGATAACCTGAATTTTGGGATCTTTGCCAACCATTCCCCGGTATCCGGAGACCTGCTCAGTCCTGACATTAAGGCCCTGGATCTGCCTTTCATGTTCCAGTGCTCTGAAAATCGCACCCGAAGCCTGTTCCAGGATCAGACGAATCACCTCCATTTCGGTTTTAAGGCAGGTGCAGTCATTCGGGCAGGATATGAGCATGGCTCCCAGCACCTGCTGGTGTTAATAAAAAGGAAACACCGCCATCCGCGAACTGCTGCACATCTCATCAGGCAGCTTCAGGGCATTGATATCCGCCGGGGTTAAAAAAACAGGAAAACCGCTGCGGGATGCAGTTTCATGAAATACGTCAAATATTTCATCGGCCAGCAGGTTTAATTTTCCTGCAACTGCCAGAAAGACTTTTTTCTGGTCATGCGCCAGTATGATAAAAAAAAGATTTTGGCAGGCAACAATATCGTTAAACGTAGTCAGCAAAAAAGCGGTGATCCGGTTGAGATCCGGCAGTGCCGCAATCTGCCGGGAGACGGAAAACGTGGTCAGCATCTGCCGGTGCACACGGTCCAGGTGCCGGATTTTTTCCCGGTGCGGGGCTTCCGATATACCCAGGCGCAGTACACCGGCTTTGCCGTCAAGGATGGGCCACTGAATATCCATGAACCGTTCATGGCTTTCCGACATCAGCTTCACCATATTCCGGTCTTCGGTGTTGGCCTGGATCAGGCTTGCAGGCACCTGTTTGGGAAAGGTGTGCACCAGCACCTGCTCTTTATTCAGAACAAACAGATATAACAGGGCCGGTTCGCTGTGCAGTTGATCATCCAGCATTTTCTGCACCGCTACCAGGTCATTGATCAGAATCTTATCTGCCGCATCCATTGCCAGCCGGGCCGCAATGGTTTCCGCCCGGGCTTTCACCCCGGAAAGCAGGGTGTCACTGTAGTTTCTGATCACGATCTGGGAAACCAGCAGCCCGGTGACGATCACCAGCAGCGAAACCGCTGAAAACAAAAGGGTGCGCAGGCTGTTCACCATGGGAATTTTAGGGAACACGCGTATCATGAAAACATTCACCGGACCCGGCCCAGCGCACCGTGCATGGCCTGAATGGGCTGGTACCATTCAGGCCGGGATGCGACGAACCGGTCGATCATCAGGCTGTCCAGAATCTTTTTTCCCGGCCCTGAGGTGTGCATGGACAACACCACATCCTGAATCTGTGCCTTGATCCGGTCATCCAGAAATGCGGCAGCCACCAGGGGCGGACTGCCGTATTTTTCCGATTTTTTGATCACCCGGGTCCTTTCGGTGAAAAACGGATCCGCAGCCTGAAAATATTCCCATTTATGGCTGTCCACCGCTGCCCCGTCCACCAGCCCTCTGGCTACGGCAAGAATGGAGTTATCATGGCTGTAGGTATAGGTGATGCGGCCAAAAAAATCGGCAGGGTTCTGGTCTGCTTCCTGCAGCCAGTAGCCGGGTACCAGGGCTGTGGTGGGAAATATTGCATCCCTGGATCAAGCCCTGGTAGATGTGAGCGCCGACTGCGTCATCCTGGATATAGATGCCCTGGACATCGACAACCCGACCATCCGGAGGCTGACCATTCAGTATCCGGTGATCTATTTTCTGTGCATGTCAAAAAACAGGTTTCACCCGGAACTCAAGGATGCCATCTGCTACCACATCTATGCCTGCCTGACCAAGCCCCTGGACCACGATGAACTGCTCTACTGGCTGCGGTGCATTAAAAACGATGCGGCATCCCCGGAATAAAAAAATGAATCTTCAAACGATTACCCATAAACCTTATCACGCGGAGGGAAAATGAAAAAAAACCAATCAACTCCCCTGATGTCTGAGTATCTCAAGGACAAAGGGATCTCCCGGCGCTCCTTTCTCAAGGCCACGGCAGCCGCAGGCGCCGCCGTATCCCTATGCACAGGGGTGGTGCCACAGATGAAGGCCCTGGCTGCCGCATCCGGCAGCCCGAGCGCGGAACCTGGCCAATGGCTTCCGGCAACCTGCCAGGGATGCACCTCCTGGTGTTCCAAACAGGTCTATGTCGTTGACGGCAGGGCTGTAAAAATCCGGGGAAATCCCCATTCAAAGGTCAATCTGGGGGCGGGATGTGTGAGGTCCCACATGGCGCTCCAGCAGGTGTACGACCCGGACCGCATCAAAACCCCCATGAAACGGACCAATCCGAAAAAAGGCAGAGACCAGGACCCCAAATTCGTCCCCATCTCCTGGGATGAGGCCCTGGACACCATTGCCGATAAAATCATGGAATTGCGGGACAACAACGAAACCCACAAATACATGCTCATGCGGGGCCGTTACTCCTATATGCGGGATGTGCTGTATGACCGGATGACCAAGATCATCGGGTCTCCCAACAACATCTCCCACAGCTCCATCTGCGCGGAAGCGGAAAAGTTCGGTCCCTACTATACGGAAGGATACTGGGGCTACCGGCAGTATGATGTACTCAAGGCCCACTACATCCTGCTGTGGGGAGCGGATCCTTTGGCGGCCAACCGCCAGGTATCCTATTATACCAAGGTCTGGGGGGATGTGGTGAGCCGGGCCACCGTGGCCATTGTGGAGCCCCGGCTGTCCGCATCCGCGGGCAAGGCCGATGAATGGCTGCCCATCAAACCCGGACAGGACGGGGCCCTGGCCCTGGCCATCGCCCATATCCTGCTGAAAGAAGGCTTGTGGTACAAACCTTTTGTGGGAGATTTCACAGATGGGGAGAACCGGTTTATACCCGGAGAAACCGTTGATGAATCCCTTTTTGAAGAAATTTACACCCATGGGGTGGTCAAGTGGTGGAACCTGGAACTCAAAGACAAGACTGCGGAATGGGCCGCCCCCATCACCGGCCTGCCCGTGGAGCAGATCCAACGGGTGGCTGAAGGATACGGCAACGCTGCCCCCCACGCCATCTCCTGGGTGGGCGGCGGTCCGTGCATGCAGGTGCGGGGCGGATATAACAGCATGGCATGCCATGCCCTGAACGGCCTGGTGGGGGCTGTGGACAACGTGGGCGGCACCCTGGTCAGCAACAAGGAATACACCGGCAAATTCCCCAAACCGGATGATTTTCTGGATGACATCGCCAAAAAAGGTAAAAGCCATGAAAAAATCGATCAGCGGGGGCGGCTGCACCTGCCGGCCCTCAAATCCGGTAAATCCGGGGGCGGGGTGGTCACCAACAATGCGGCCGACGGCATCCTGAACGAAGATCCCAATGAGATCAAAGTGGCCATCGGTTACATGAACAATTTCGCCTTTTCATGTCCCCAACCGGAACGGTGGGACCGGGCCCTGGCCAAAATTCCTTTTCTGGTGCACATTACCACCAATGCCTCGGAATTTTCCTGGTCTGCCGACATCCTTTTGCCCGACACCCACTACATGTTTGAGAAATGGGGATATGTCAAAGCCATCGGCAACGGTTACCGCCATGTCACCCTGATGCAGCCCATCATAAAAAATATCGGGGACTACAAGATCGATGAAACCGAAATCCCCTGGCTCATTGCTGAAAAACTGGCGGAACGGGGATTTGACAACCTGCTGCGCCATTATCAGACATACAATGATCCGGAAACCGGCAAAGCACCTGCCAATGAAAAGGAATTTGCATTGTATTCCCTCAAGCTGGTCACCCAAAGCCTGTGGGACCCGGCCCATTACAAGGGCGGGGACAAATTCAGCGGGTGGGAGGAATTTGTCAGGATCGGGGTGTGGAATTCCGATCCCTATCCGTTCCGCAAACGGTGGGGCAAGATGAAAACCAAAGGATGCCCGCAAACTTGGCATTCAGGACGGAGATCCCATCCGGATCACCTCCCCCACCGGCAGCCTGACCTGCAATGCCAAACTCTGGGAAGGGGCCCGTCCCGGCACTGTGGCCAAGTGTTTCGGCCAGGGCCACTGGGCCTACGGCCGGTTGGCTTCAAAAGTGTTCGGCAAAGAGGCAAGGGGCGGCAACAACAACGACATCATTCCGGCACAGTATGAGGCATTGAGCGGCAGCTCCGCATACTACGGCGTCACCCGGGTGAAGATTGAAAAAGCGTAAAGGAGAAAAACAATGCCACGATATGCCATGGTAATCGACCGTCAGCGGTGTGTGGGCTGCGGTGCGTGCAGCATTGCCTGCAGAAATGAAAACAATGTGTCCGAAGGGGTGTACTGGTCCCACAAGATCACCGAAACCTCGGGGGTGTTTCCCA
>JAABSO010000021.1 GCA_011390335.1 Desulfotignum sp.
ACAGAACCAGGGTGAGAAGAGATCCGGCCGTGCAGATGCCGCCTCCACCGGTTTTTCTGAAAAAAATGCCCGTAACGAGTCTGACCGCTGCCTGCAATGTGGATTGATCTGTTATGAAAAAACCGCCGGCAACAGCTGACAACCATGAAACAGATTTTCCCATGCCCCTGTCCGGCCGGGTCACTGTGCTGGGAAATTATTTTATCAACCTGTTCCTGGTTACAGGCGACAAAAAAACCGCCCTGTTTGAAACCGGCATCTCAGGCATAACAGATGCGGTTATCTCTCAGCTGGAAGCATTGGGGGTGACACCTGATTATCTGATTATGAGCCACCCCCATTCAGACCATGCCACAGGGCTTCCGGGTTTGATAGCACGTTTTCCGGATGCCGTGGTGCTGGCAGGGGCAGGTGCCAGGGAATTTATCACCCACCCCAAGGCCGGTCCTTTGATGCTGGCAGAAGATGCCTTCATGTCCAAAGGCCTTCTGCACAGGGGAATCACCCCCGGCCGCCCCCCCATTGACACAGTGCCAGACCTGTCAGATGCACAGATTGTCTCAGGCACAACCATTCTGGATCTCGGGGGTGTCACACTGGAATTGATACCTGTTTCAGGACATTCTCCCGGAAACATCATAGCCAGGATCCAGGATATTGTGTTCTGCTCAGACAGCCTGGGGTTTCATTTTCCAGGCAGGGGATTCTGGCCGCTGTTTTTCACCGGTGCAAAAGCGTATTTGTCCACTCTGTCATACTTACAAAACCTGGCACCTGCCATAATCTGCCCTGCCCACCAGGGACCACTAAAAAATGAAGCAGCGGCCAGAGGAATCCAGGCTGCCATTGATGCGGCACATTCTTTCATCAACCGGGTGACCCGCACCCGGCTGCCGGACCAGAAACTCTTTGCGCAGCTGCAAAAAGAAAGCTACAGGGATGAATTTACCCTGTATACAAAGGAAAATATCGCAAACTGCAACCAGCTGCTGGTGAAACGGGCCAGGCAGTTTGCCTCGTGAACAGCTCCGGGCCTTTTTCAATGGAAAAAAACCAGAAAAAATTTGCAGAACAGATCCAGCCTTTGCGGGATGAAATCGACCGGATTGATTCAGATATCCTCTCTTTGCTGGCCAGGCGCCAGGAACAGGTGAAAAAGGTGGTAGCCCTGAAAAAAACCTGTGATGTCCCGGTCTTCCACCCTGCCAGAGAAGAGGATCTGATTTCGCGCCTCAGAACCCGGGCTGAAGAAAAAAAACTGGACCCGGATGTCATTGAAGACCTTTTCCGGGTAATCCTGCGCCACTCCCGGGTCAACCAGGCATCTGACATGCGCGGCAAAGGTATCCGCCCCAATGCCAGGGTATTGGTCATCGGCGGTGCCGGACAGATGGGGGCCATGTTTGCCGCTTTGTTTGAAAAATCCGGATATCAGGTCCGAATTCTCACGGAATCCGACTGGGAAAACGCCCCTGGCCTGTGTGCTGATGTCGACCTGGTCCTGGTGTCTGTGCCCATTGAAAAAACCGGTGCAGTGGTTGAAAAGATCTCCCCGCATCTGCCCGAAACCGCCCTGCTGGCTGATCTGACATCGGTAAAAAAAGAACCGATTGCCGCCATGTGCCGCTGCCACAAAGGACCTGTGCTGGGCATCCATCCCCTGTTCGGCCCCACCACCACCTCTTTGGACAAGCAGATCATCGTGGTCACCCCGGGCCGTGATCCTGCGGCCAGCCACTGGCTGGTGGAACAGCTGGGTCTGTGGGGGGCAGTTCTGGTGCAGTCCACACCCCAGGAACATGATGAGATCATGGAAATCGTCCAGGCCCTGCGCCATTTTGCCACTTTCTGCTTCGGCAGGTTTCTGTATGAGCGCCGGGTGCAAATCCAGCGGACCCTGGAGTTTTCCAGCCCCATCTACCGGCTGGAGCTGGGCATGGTGGGCCGGCTGTTTGCCCAGGACGCAGGTCTGTATGCCCAGATCATCTTTGCCACAAAAGAACGGCGCCAGCTTTTAAAACAATTCATCACCTCTTTGAACCAGCACCTGGACATGCTGGAAACCAACGACACCCAGGCGTTCATCCACCATTTCCACGACATCGCCCAATGGTTCGGTCCCTTCTCCGACCAGGCCCTGCGGGAATCCACCTTTCTCATCGAACGGCTCATTGAGCGGTTCTAAGGGGCAGCGGAAGGGGTCCCATCTTACGCCTAATAGTTGGTCAGCTTGATTTCTATGCGCCGGTTTTTCCGGTACGCTTCTGTGGTATCTGCCGGATCAATGGGATGGTATTTGCTGAACCCGGCGGCTGCCATGCGTTTTTCCGGAATCCCCTGGCCGCTCAAAAACCGGACCACTGACAGGGCCCGGGCAGTTGACAGTTCCCAGTTGGAGGAAAAAAATTCATTGTTTATGGGTACTTTGTCACTGTGGCCGTCAATGCGCAGAATCCAGTTGATATCATCGGGAATTTTTTTTGCAACCAGAAGAAGGGTTTCAGCCAGTGCGGCCAGATGTTTTTTGCCTGCATCCCCCAGAGTGGCTGATCCGGAAGCAAACAACAGTTCCGCCTGGAACACGAACCGGTCCCCCCGGATGACGATGGCCGGGTTGTCCCCTAAGATCTGTTTGAGCCTGCCGAAAAACTCCGACCGGTACTGGGTCAGCTCATGCACTTTTCTGGCCAGGGCGATATTCAGCTGTTTGCCCAGATCGGCTATTTTTTCATCCTTTTTTTCACCAGCCGCTTTGGTCTGGGCCAAAGCGGTTTTGATGACATCCAGCTGGTCCCGGAGTCTGGAGATCTGATCTGAGAGCAGTGCCACCTCGGCCCGGGCAGAAGCGGACAACTGCTGCTCTTTTTCAATGGCCTGCTTCTGGGATGCCAGCACTGCGGACAGGGCCTGGATACGGATATCCTGTTCTTCTATTTTTTCCTGGGCCAGCAGGGTTGTTTCTGTTTTATCAGCCAGACGGGCTGCCAGGCGTTTGGACCGGTCCCGCAGCACAGACACCTCCCGGCCCCTGGCCGCCAGGGTGGCTGCCAGATCCCCCACCTCCTGTTCCAGTTTTTCTCTGACCTGCCGTAAGGCGGTAATATCTTCATTAAGACTGGCAATGGTGAGCATATGTTCTTTGATTTTTGCCTGATCCTGTTCTGACTTTGCTGAATAATCCGCCACCTGGGACATGAGGATATCTCTGTCTTCAGACAGGCCGATGATGGTATCTGACAGCCGGGAAACTTCCGTTTCCAGCCGGGTTGATTTTTCTTTTTCAAGTCCCAGCATCTCAACCAGCTCATTTACCTGGGTGTGCAGCCTGGCCAGTTCATTTTTCTGGCCATAGAGCACCTCACTGAGCAGAAACTGGGCCACAACAAAAATCATCAGTACAAAAATCACCACCATCAGCAGGGCTGACAGGACATCCACATATCCGGGCCAGGCTGTTATAGGGCTTGCGGTTCGCCGCGCTCTGGATAACATGCTGTCTCCTGTCAGGTTGCTGGGTCAGAAGATGAATCTGAAGATTTTTTCTGCTGCTGTTTGAGCAGCACTGACATGGCCTGGTTGTTTTTGTGCATCTGGTTGACCAGCACCCGCAGGTTGTTGTCTATGCCCCGTAGCAGTTCAACAGATGCGCCCGGGAGGCCATCAGGAATCTCATCAGTGTCCACCAGTCGCGTCACCCCGGACAACCACTCTTCCATCTCATTGAAAAACCGGTTCTGGGCATGCCCGGCCTGGATATCTATGAATCCCAGAACCAGACTCCCCCCCAGACCGAACAGGGAAGAAGAAAATGCCGTGCCCATTCCCTGGAGCGGGTCCTGGAGCCCCTGCTTCAGCCGCTCGAACAAATTGACAAAATCTCCGGAGCCCACCTCCAGGCCGCCGATGACCTGGCCCACGGTACCGATGGTCTGCAGCAGCCCCCAGAAGGTGCCTAGAAGCCCCAGAAACACCAGCAGTCCGATCATATATTTGGAAATCTCCCTGGCCTCATCCAGGTGTCCCCGGATGCCGTCCAGCACTGTGCTCAGGGAACCGGCTGACAGCCGGAACCGGTCTCTGTGAATCTCTTCCAGGTGTTTGGCCAGAGGAGACAGCAGTGTGGGCGGCTCAACTGTGGACAGGCCCGGATCTCCTGTGCGGAATTTTTTGATCCACTTTATTTCAGGCTCGAGCCGCAGGATCTGGAATACATTGATGGCAATGCCCACACACAGTGCTGCCAGAATCAGCAGGTTGAATCCCCAGTTAGCCATGAATGCAGCCTTGAGAGGGACTACCAGCAGAAGGCAGACACCAGCCACCACTAACAGGTAGATAAAGGTAAGAAACAGGTAATGCCGCGGATTTGTCATAAAACGCCTCCTTAAAATGCCCGAAAAAAGTTTTGGGCATCTGAATATAATCTCATCATCCGGTTATGTGGGTGTCGTTTCAAATTTGTATGCAAATGACACGGTATTGTCAAGGTGTGAGATACAAATCACACACAACCCTGACACCTGTATCAGGATTTGTCCCCGGATTCTTCTGTGTTGTGTTTTCCATATGCTTTGAGTTTTTTTAACAGGGTTTTGCGTGTAATACCCAGCCGCCGGGCGGTTTCACTCTTATTACCGTTGGCTGCAGCGAAGGTGGACAAAACAGCTTCTTTTTCAATGCTGGACAAAGGCATGTTTTCCAGGTTGCAGTTTTGGGAGGACAAGGCTGTATCCTGTGATGCATCACTGCCGGTAAAGGTCAGATCCGCCTGGGTAATGAAATCTGTTCTGGCCAGGACCACCGCCCTTTCCACAGCATTCATCAATTCCCTGACATTTCCCGGCCAGGCATACCGGATCATGGCATCCATGGCATCCGGTGCAAATCCTTTGATATCCCGGCGGTTTTTCTGGGAAAAATGCTCCAGAAAATGCAGTGCCAGCTCCGGGATATCCTCGGGCCGGGTCCGCAGGGGGGGGATATCAAGGCTGACCACATTCAGGCGAAAAAAAAGGTCCTGCCGGAATTCCCCTTTTTCCGCCATGGTTTTCAAATCCCGGTTGGTGGCGGCAATCACCCGCACATCCACCTGGATGGTTTCATCGCTTCCCACAGGGGTGATCTCTTTTTCCTGGAGTACCCGCAGCAGCTTGGCCTGCATGGCCAGACTCATCTCCCCGATTTCATCCAGCAGGATGCTGCCTTTGTCTGCCTGGAGAAATTTTCCCTTGCGCTTTCTGTCCGCACCGGTGAACGCCCCCCGGGCATGGCCGAACAGTTCAGACTCCAGAAGGGTCTGGGTAATGGCCGCACAGTTGATGCGCACAAAAGGGCCGTTTTTTCTGGGGCTGTTGTCATGCAGGGCTGCTGAAACAAGCTCTTTTCCCGTGCCTGATTCCCCGGTCACCAGCACATTGGCATCTGTGGGCGCCACCATGTAAAGGGTGTCAAGGAGCGCGGCCATGGCCGTACTTTTTCCCAGGATATTGTGGTGAAAGGAGGTGGATTTGAGCCGCTCTTTCAGGTTTTTGTTTTCAGACTGCAAAAAAATTCGTTCCAGTACCCGCTCAATGGTCAATTTAAGTTTATCAAAGTCCAGAGGTTTGGTCAGGTAATCATAGGCACCGATTTTCAGGGCCTCCACTGCTGTATCCACCGATGAATAGGCCGTCATCATGATCACAGGCAGGGATGGATTGAATTCACAGATCTTCGCCAGTGCTTCCATACCGGACATGCGTTTCATCTTCATGTCCAGCAGCACCATGTCAAAGCTGTACGATTTTACCTTTTCCACACCAGTATCCCCGTCATCAGCCAGGTGCACGTCATATCCCCAGTCTGTTATCAGGGTTTTGAGCATCCGTGCATGGGCCGGGTCATCATCAACCACCAGTATATCATGTTTCATGTGCGGTATCCTTTTGGGGATGGAAAAGCCGGATAAAAAAGGTGGTCCCCTCACCTCTGGTACTGTGTACCCGGATTTCTCCTTCAAGTTTTTCCACCAGCCGGTGCACGATGGAAAGGCCCAGTCCGGTGCCGTCAGGCCGGGTGGTAAAATAGGGATCAAAAATATCCGCCAGCAGGGTGTCATCCATGCCGCAGCCGTCATCTGTCACACGGATCTCCAAATCCTGGTCCGGCAGAATATCTGAAACCGTCACCTGGAGGGTGCCGCCTGGATCCATGGCAGCCAGGCTGTTCATATACAGGTTGAGCAGAATCTGGTTCATGCGGTCCGGGTCCGTATAAAACCGGGACCGGGCAGACCGGATATCCACCTGTGCGGTGATGGATTTTTTTTCCAGGTCATGGGCCAGCAGTTTCAAAGAATGGGCGATCATCTCCTGGATATCCACCTGTTTTTTTTCCACAGCCATGGGCTTGGCAAATTCCAGCAACTGGGTGATGGACCGGTTGATGCGCTCCACCTCCTGAACCATGATCCGGGCAGTTTCTTGATCATCTGGATTGTCTTTATACCGTTTTTCAAAATAGGTGGCAAATCCCTTGATGGAGCTTAAAGGATTTCTGATCTCATGGGCCACCCCTGCTGCAAGCTTGCCGATGGCAGCCAGGTGCCGGGTGGTTTCCACCTCTTTTTTCAATTTTTCTGAAAGTGCCTTGACGCTTACCAGGCGGGCTTTTGTGGTGCGAAACGCCTGGAAAACCATGAGAGAAAAAATCCCGGCACACCCCATGACAAAAAAGATGATCCCCTGGCTGACGGCATGCCGCAGCAGCCTGGCCTGGGCCTGGTCAGCCTGTTCCATGGAAAGCCCCACCAGGATCACAGCATTTTCTTCTTTGGCAAAACCGCCTACCACCCCATTTCCAGAATCTGTCAAAGGCATTGTTTCCGACCGGTTCATCATCATGGACATGCCGCGCATCTGCATGTGACGTCCCTGGAACCTGCTTTCCATGGGGGCAAACCGTTTATATACCTCAAACACCTTTTCCTTGTCCGCCATCCGGGTCCGGTGGGATACCGGATGGGCCGCTTCATTGCGGAAAGCGGTATCCGGGAGATCTGCCAGAACCTGGCCCACCTGTGCAGGGTCGCTGTGGGCCAGAATAGTGCCATTTTCTGCAGTAATCATGATATATACCACGTCCGGCTGCAGCGATGTTTCTCCAAGCATGTCCTGGATCCGCCGGATCCCCCAGCGCATGGTCATCATGCCGGTGCGGGTGCCGGCCTCAAAGGTCCGTATCAGGGAAATGCCTTTGGCCAGCTGCTGGTCTGTTATGTGGGATTTGAGCTTTTCCATCCGGTCCAGTGTCATGACCGCAAAAATAGGGGTCAGCACCAGAAGCACCCCCGCCAGCATGAGCGGGGAAATAAGGGTGGAAAATGATCTGGGCAAAAAATATTTCATAACTTTAATTGTATAGCAAAGACCATGCCGGATGCAACAGATACTCTGCTATATAAGGATCATGGTCAGCAGCCCTGCAGAATTCCGGGCCGGACACAGGATGCCTCCAGAGGGGGCTTACGGTACCTGTTTTTCCCGGCCAACGACAACCGTAATCTTACGTCTATTCATTTCAAATCTTCAAAATAAATGGCACAACCCTGCAGCACCATTGGCAAAGCTGTATATAAAATACCCAGGTGGATACCGGAATCGGGTAGAAAAGATACAACAACGCATGCAGGTTCCCTGAAGCTGATACCGGATGCAAATAAAATTATTACTGTAATTTCAATGAGATATAAATTTATCCATTCCCTGGCACGCCCTTTGCCTTATATTATTACCAGACAACGCAGATATCAGCACCACCAGGGTGCCCTATCTGACACAACCAAAAATGTACAGCAAAGGAGAAACCATCATGAAAAAGACAATGATTTTCATCACCGCACTCATCGGCATCACATTTATGGCCTCCCAGGCTTTTTCCTGGGGACCGGGAAGCGGCATGGGCGGTTACGGTTCAGGCACAAATTGTCCCGGCATTGATCGGAATGCCTACAATGATCTGTCCAAGGCCCAGCAGGATGAACTGGCAGCCCTGCGCCAGACATTCATTGACGACACCTATGAACTGCGGACATCTTTGATGCAGAAACACAATGAGATCCGCATGCTCATGGAAACCTCGGAACCGAACCGGGCTGAGTTGACCCGACTGTCAGATGAAGCTGCCGATCTTATGAACCAACTCCAGGAAAACCGGATTGATTTCATGCTCTCAGCCAAAAAAGTGGCCCCTGAACTCCGGTTCGGCCAAAGTATGGGCAAAGGATACCACAAAGGCTATGGCAAAGGAAACTGCCCGAGAGGCTTTTCCGGCAAAGGCTATGACCAGAACCAGGGCCGGCGGCATGGCGGTGGCCAGGGTATGATGAACCAGTATTAAACACCCAACCCGGCTTTGGCATCCGACAGCACTGCCGAAAAGAAAAAAAACCGGAGATTTTTTAAACCTGTAACCTATCTGACAATGCCCTGGAATCCGGTACATCCGGGTTCCAGGGCATTATTTTCCATCTGTTTCTTCCGCCGCCACCCGGTTTTCCAGGGTACCAATCTTCTGGATCCGGGTTTGCAGATGGTCCCCGGGCATCAGATACACTGGCGGTTTTCTGGCAAATCCTACGCCTTCAGGGGTACCGGTGAGAATCACGGTGCCCGGGGCCAGGGTGGTGGACTGGGATAAAAAAGCAATCAGCTGTGCCACTGAAAAAATCATGTCCCTGGTATTGCTTTTCTGCATGGTCTGTCCATTGAGCACACTTTCAATGGCCAGGTTCTGGGGATCAGGCACCTCATCAGGTGTCACCAGGACCGGCCCCAAAGGGCAGAAGGTGTCAAAGCTTTTTCCCCTGACCCACTGGCCCCCGCCGGCATGTTTCTGCCACCGCCGGGCCGACACATCATTGGCACAGGTATACCCCAGCACATAATCCAGGGCCGTAGCTTCGGACACATGTTTGGCAGGGCGCCCGATCACCACCCCCAGTTCCGCTTCATAATCCACCTCCGGTTTTTCCAGACAGGAAACAGGAATCACAATATTACTGTTGTGGGGGATTACCGCACCGGGGTTTTTCATGAACACCACCGGATATTGGGGAATATCCATGCCGGTTTCTTTTGCATGGCCCCGGTAATTGAGGCCGATACAGAAAATGGCGGCAGGCGTCACCGGCACCGCTATTTTTGCCACATCCACCCGCCTGCCGGTGTCTTTTACCCCGGAAAACAGATCTCCTTCCAGGACCGATGCGGTGGTACCGTCATACCCTGTTCCCAGACACAATTGGTTGTCCGGCGTTCTGAACCGAATGATCTGCATGCTTTTATTTCTCCTGAACTTAAGATAGACTGTTGCTCATGCATACGCATGTACCACAAAACCAGGATAAATTGAAACGCATTTTTGCGGGCCGCTCCGGTGAATCCGCCGATCTGATCCTGCTGATACTGGCTTCCCAGAATATTTTTGCCCGAAAATCCTTCGGCACCCGGGGAATAGACATCCTGACCTCCCCGGAACAGGCGGCAGAGGCCAGATTCCATGTGGCCGCCTATTTCAGAGAAAACCGCACCAGCCGGAATCTATTGCCCGCTCTTCCGGCCGGTCCTTCCGGTTTTGCAACCCCGGCCGCCTTTGTCATCATGGGCCTGCTGGCAGCCATCCACATGGGCATTGACATGAGCGGCACCCGGTGGGACCATATCCTGGCCTATGGTGCCTCATCCATGTTCATCCGCCAGGGGGAAACCTTCCGGGCTGTCACCGCCCTGTTTCTGCATTCAGACACCGCCCATCTCTTAGGAAATCTGGCCGGAATCCTCCTGTTTGCCGGACCTGTGATCCGGTTGTCCGGATACGGCACCGGGCCTTTTTTCCTGTTGTTTGCCGGCACCTGCGGAAATTTGATCAATGCAGGGTTCCATGGCAATGCCCTTTTGTCCATCGGGGCTTCCACTGCTGTCATGGCTGCTGCCGGCGGGCTGTCTGCCTTTCAGATGATGCTAAAGGGCCCCATGCGCAAACGGGACAGGATCCTGCCGCTCATTGCCGGCGCCACCCTGATGGCATTTTTAAGCCATGGCGAAAACACCGATGTCTGGGCCCATGTATTCGGATTTTTCTGCGGACTTTTCGCGGGTGTTTTCTTTTTTCCCCTGGTTTCCACCTGCCGCCATCCTGCGAGAGAACCCGCGGCCCTGGTGGTCACCCTTGTTATCCTTGCCGGTGCACTGGCAGCCGGATACTAGAATATGGAAAACACCATCCGCCCCCCGACCAGATAAAGCAGCAGGGCAAATATCTTTTTCAACCTGTCCACAGGCAGTGCATGGGCAAGCCTGACTCCTAAAGGAGCGGTGCATACACTGGCGGCAGCAATACCGGCCAGTGCCCCCAGATGCACAAATCCCAGACTCCCGGGGGGCAGCCCATCCGAACCAAGGCCGTTGAGTATATACCCCAGTGTCCCGGCCACAGCAATGGGAAAACCGATGGCGGCTGACGTGCCTATGGCTTTGTGCACCACGGTGTTGCACCACATGAGAAACGGCACAGACAGGGTGCCGCCCCCGATACCCACAAGGCTGGAAAAGACGCCTATGATACTGCCGGCACTGAATATCCCGGCAGTGCCGGGGATTTCCCGGGCAGGCGCAGGTTTTATGCCCAGCAGCATCTGTGTGGCCACATAAAACAAAAACACCCCGAAAAACCCTTTTAAAAAATTGGTGGACAGCCCGGAGGCGATCCAGGTACCCAGAAAAGTGCCGAAAAGTATACCCGGCGTAATCTTCAAAACCACGGGCCAGATCACAGCACCGCGTTTATGGTGGGACCTGAGACTGGAAAGGGAGGTGAATAGAATACTGGCCAGAGAGGTTCCCAGGGCCAGATGCAGAACATGTGCATGGGCAACACCCTGGCCTGTAAAAACAACGGTCAGCATGGGCACAATCACAAGCCCCCCGCCGATCCCCAGCAGACCGGCCAGAACCCCTGCCACAGACCCCAGGGCAAGATACAGAAGAATATAGGACATGGTATGTTTCCTTATACACAATGGCCTGCAAATTCGCAGAACCGATCCAAGCAATATATCGTTCGCCAAAGAAAATCAACCCCCACCCGGGCTGGTAGCGGGATAATAGCCTGCAACCCGTTGCGGTTGGCTTCTGGATGTCCCTCCCCTAAAGGGGATAATTTTACCGGGCAGCAGGATGGAAAAACAATTGCATTTGCGGGCATAAGAATGGTAGGAAATATGTCTGACAGCCTGGTTGAAAAAGCATCATTTGACTTACCCTGATACAAAAAGGAGATCCCCATGGATAAAAAAATGCACTATGGATGGATCGTCATTTTCATGGGATTGATGACAACAGTGGCAGCCCACGGTTTCGGCCGGATGGCCTATACCCTTCTGCTGCCGGCCATGAAAGACGGGCTTTCTTTTGACTACACCCAGCTGGGCCTGCTGGGCACGGGCAACTTCATCGGGTACTTGTCCATGGCCCTTATCGGCGGATTTCTGGCTGCCAGGTTCGGCACAAGAGCGGTTATCACTGCGGCCTTAGGCCTCATGGGCGTAACCATGATCCTCACGGGACTTGCCCAATCATTCGGGTTTGCCTTTGCCATGCGGCTTCTCACCGGTCTTGGCAACGGGGCCGCCTTTGTGCCGGCCATGGCCCTGGGATCGGCCTGGTTTGCCATTCAAAAACGCGGATTTGCCACCGGCATCGTGTCTGGCGGCATCGGGCTGGGCACGTTCCTATCCGGTCTGATCGTACCCTTTATTTTAAAATCCTATAACGCGGACGGGTGGCGGTATTCCTGGTATATCCTGGGAATACTGGTGCTTGCGGTGGCGGTGCTGGTGGGGATGTTTCTGCGCAACCAGCCGGCTGACAAAGACCTTTTGCCGGTGGGGCAGGAAGAAAACCCGGACAGCACAAAACCCGCTGCAAAAGTATCTTCCCTGGACTGGGGCAGTGTCTACAAGATGAAGTCCCTGTGGTTTCTCGGTGTGGTGTATTTTTTTTACGGCATGTCCTATATTATTTACATGGTATTTTTTGCGGCCTACCTGGTGAATGAGATGGGGTATTCCCAGGCGTGGGCAGGCGGGTTATGGGCCATGGTCGGGGGACTGAGCATCTTCTGCGGCGTGATCTGGGGAAGTATTTCAGACAGAATCGGAAGGGGCAGAGGCGCGGCCCTTGCCTACCTGGTTCTGGGAACATCCTATCTGGTGTATGCCCTGGTCAAAGTGGAAGCCGGATTTTATATCTCAGCCATATTGTTCGGTCTTACGGCCTGGAGTATCCCCACCATCATGGCGGCGGCAGCCGGCGATTTTACCGGGCCCAGATTTGCTCCGGCAGCCTTGGGGTTCATCACCCTTTTTTTTGGCATCGGTCAGTCCATCGGACCGGCCCTGGGGGGATATCTGGCTGATACCACCCAGTCTTTGACCACCCCCTTTCTGGTGGCAGGGGCCATCTCCCTCTGCGGGATGGTATTTTCCCTTTTTTTAAAAAAACCTGCCCGGGAACAGTGAATAAATGAAACATAATCCAGGAACAGGATCAGCCGCCATGAGCCATACCACCTGCGACCCGAAAATTTTTGCCCACATTCAAAAAGATGCCTTTGCCAACCATCTGGGGGCCAGGGTGGAAGTTCCTGCCCCCGGCCACAGCCGGGTGTCTTTGACCATCACCGATGCCATGACCAATTTCCACGGCACCACCCATGGCGGGGTGATATTTTCCATCAGTGACATGGCGTTTGCAGCTGCCTGCAATTCCCACGGCCGGGTGGCGGTGGCCCTGAACGTGAGCATCTGTTTTTTAAAGCCCAGTTTTACCGGTGACCGCCTGGTGGCCGAAGCCCGGGAAATCCATAAAGGACGGCGCACCTCTGTGTATGACATCACGGTGATCAATGAAGACACGGGAGAGCTGATCGCAAAAAGCCAGGACCAGGCATATCGCAAGAAAGAATGGATCGTGCCGGAAAACAAACCAGCCTGAGCCGCCATTGGCCTTATCCATCCTGAACCTGATCACATTTTCACCCTGTTTCTGTCAGGGGCTCAGGGCCGTAATATTTTTTTCAACTGTCGGTCTGGACACCCCGAAACCATGGCCGGGAAGAAAGGTGTGACACCCGGTGGCCAGCAGCTGTTTCCAGGAATGAACCATCTGCCCCACATCATCCCCAAAGGGCGGCAGGATTTTTTTGGGGATCACACCGAACATGCAGTCCCCCGCCAGAACGATTTCCCGGTCCACCACCACACTCACCGAGCCGGAAGAATGCCCGGGGGTTGCCATGACAGTGACAGGCATGTCAAAAAACGGTTTATAGAGTTCTGAAGCCGGCAGTGTATCAGGCTCGCACGGGGGAAACGCCAGCATTTTTGGTTCAATGCCGGATGCCAGCCGCTCCATGACCCGCGCAAAAGCGGTGATGCCCCCGGGCACAGAAGACAGCCCTTTTTTGAGATATCCGGCCTCTGCCGGGTGCACCATGATCCTGCTCCCAAATTTTTTCTGCAAAAAAGCGGCATTGCCGGCATGATCGTAATGGGTATGGGTGAGGATCACCCCGTGGATGCGCGTGATGCCCAGCCTGCGCAACTGCCTTGCCAGAAACCTCTGAAATGCCACAGGGCCGGTATCCGCCAGAAAACAACGTCCATGGCCGGTCACCACATACACATTGGCATACAGACAGATGATCCGGTGAATCCGGATCCCGTTTTTTGTAATCCAGGTATTCATGTTTCACTGGATATCATATCCAATCTATATTTAAAAGCACAGCTGCTGAAAAAATCAGGGCAATGCCGGGGCGGATACCGGTCAAATGACCCTTGGGTTTTTATGAAATATTCCCGGTGAAAAGATGGGTTGCTGACAGGGCCGGCAAAAACAAGCGGATGCAGCGCCATTCATACCTTTGACAAAAAAGCCGCAAAACATGACCTCTTTGAACTGGTTGATTAGCAGATTTTATAACCATTTTTTTTCACCCGGGAATGTGGTAAGACTGCTGTGTAAAAACGGTTACATTTTCCAGATGATTTTTTGGAGGCACATATGACACCTTCTTTTGACAGCGTTCTGGTCCTTGGGGGCGGCGTTGCCGGCATGGCAGCCGCCAGAACCCTGGGGGACCGTGATATAACGGTGCACCTTGTTGAAGCCGCAGACCGGCTGGGCGGCCATGCCGCATCCTGGGCCTGCATGGCCACTGATGTCTGCCGGCAATGCGGGGCCTGCCTCTCCCAGGACATGGCCCACCAGACAGCCCTTCACCCGAAAATTTCAGTATACCTGAATACAACCCTGGATAGCCTTGAAAAAACCGGAGAGGGATTTGACGTCCGTCTGACGTCCAAAGAGACGATCCCAGCCGCCAGGATCATCCTGGCCACCGGGTTTTCACCGTTTGATCCCGTCCCCTCCCTGTTGCCGGGTCTTCATTTCACAGAACATGACAAGATCGTCACCACGGCGCAGCTGAACCAGATGCTCAAAGCAGACACCCTGACCGATTTTCTGGGAAACACCCCTGCACCGGATATCGCCTTCATCCAGTGCGTAGGCTCCAGAAACCGGCAGCTGCAGCGCGATTTCTGCTCCCAGGTCTGCTGTAAAATCTCTTTGCGCCATACCCGAAAACTGCTGCATATCCTGCCGGATGCCGCCATCACCGTGTTCCACATGGACCTGCAGACCATTGGCAAGGAAACAAGGTGCCTGGCAGCTGATCTGTCTGCCGGAATCGACATGGTCCAGGGGGTGCCGACGGAAATACTGGAAGACAGGGACACGGGCCGGATGCGTATAGTGACCGAGGATCCGGGCACCCGGTCCAGGATTGCCCGGTCTTTTGACCTGGTGGTGCTGTCCGTGGGCATGGCCCCGTCCCCGGAACTGGAACATCTCACATCCCGGCTGGGTATCACCCCCAACCTCTGGGGATTTTTCAATACGCAGGATGCGGTTTTATCTGACGGCATCCATGTGGCCGGGTGCGCAGCCGGACCCAAAGACATCCTGGGATCCAGACAGGAAGGCCGGATCGCTGCAGCCAGGGTTCTGGCGGAACTGAAACAGGGACCGACCGGTACCAGTGATGCCCTGGTATGGGGGGACGGACCACAGGCAGCGACAATAGCACAGACCCTTGCGGATAACGGACACAAAACCTTCTGCTTCGGGCAGGGCACCGCCCCTGCAGGGGTGAATCTTATGGATCCGGACAGAATCCTGGGCGTGGACGGGGCTGCCGGCTGCTTCACGGTCTGGTATGAACAGGCAGGCAAGCGCCGATCCATGACCTGCCGGGCCATCATTGCCGCGCCTGAACCGGAATACAAAACAATGGCCGGACAAGAACCTTTGGCCCAAGCCATTACCCTGGCGGATTTTGCCAGAATCCCGGTGGACCAGCTGCCGGATGCCAGTGCCATCCTTTTGGATTACACTGGCCCCGAATTTAAAACAGGGGCACGCCTGGCCCTGACATCTGCCATGGCTGCACAACATGCCGGCAGACAGCTTACGGTGGTCATGAACAAAATGCTGGTGCACGGGGCCGCAGGCCAGCAATTGTATGACCAGGCCCGCAAGACAGGGGTACGGTTTCTGCGGGTCAACACCCCGGCAGATATCCAGATCCAAAAAACAGACACCGGATTTGACCTGACAATTGATGAAGCCACCCTGCCCGGCATTCCCGTTACAGTGTCCTGCAATGCCCTGGTCATTCCGTCTGCTCCGGTGCCCGGATCCGATTTTGTGCAGATTGCCGGTCTTTTGAAGCAGAAACAGGACACAGAAGGGTTTCTCCAGTCCCCCAATGTCCGACACCGGCTGACCAAAAGCCCCAGAAAAGGGATCTATTTTGCCGGTAACTGCCATGACGAGGTGGATGACACCGATCTTGCTGCAGAACTGAACAGCATTATGGCAGACCTGGATTTTTCCGCCCCTCCCCAGGATCACGGGGTGGAGGTAAACCAGAAAAAATGCGCCCAGTGCCTCACCTGCCTGCGTATCTGCCCCCACCATGCCATTGTCCTCAATGACAAGGCCCGCCCGGAAATTGTGGCGGACGCCTGTTTCGGTTGTCACCTGTGTGTGGCCAACTGCCCGGCCTTTGCCATTACATCTGAAACCTTTTCCACGGACCAGGTGGCAGACCAGGTCCAGAAGGACCGGGTGGTCATTCTGGCCTGCCAACGTTCGGCAGCCCTGGCAGCCGGGCCCCTTAGCTTAGAGGACCACATCCAGTTTATCCCGGTTCCCTGTGCCTGCCGCACCAGTTCGAACCTGGTGCTCAAATCCCTGATAAACGGAGCACAAAAGGTCATTGTTGCCGGCTGCCATGAAGACAACTGCCTGTCCATGGACGGGAGCACCACTGCACAAAGGGAAGTGGCCCAGGTGCTGGCCATGCCCGGCATCACACCGGACAAGGTCTCCTGGCACCCGGTGGCAGCCAATGAAACACAGACATTTGCCCGCATCATTTCAGATGCACATATTTCATGAAGGACATTGATGATGAAAACCGCAACCCCGAACAAAAATACAGACCTGGCCCGGCTGCTCAACAAAATGACCAGAGGAGACAATACAGATGAATGCCTGACCTGCGGGGCCTGCAATTCCCGGTGTACCTGGTTTGACGGCCCCGGCGGACCCATGCCCCGACAGATAGTCCGCATGGCCGCCCTTGGACTGGAGGACGCTTTGGTTGACAGCAACATGCTCTGGGACTGCCTGGTATGCAACCGCTGCACCCAGGACTGCCCCATGGGCATCACCATGGACCTGGTGGTCACCCGGGCCAGGGGCCTGGCCGCTGCTGACGGCCAGATTCCAGATGATATCAAAAAAGGCATCAAAACCCGGCTGGAAATGGGGGATGTCAATGGATTGACCAAAGAGGAATTTGTGGAAACCGTGGAATGGATGTCCGAAGAGTTCAGCGATGACATGGAAAACCCCGATGCACAAATTCTTCATGACCAGCCCGGGTGCAAATTTTTGTACCTGCCCAATCCCAGGGAGCTGGGCATAAATCTTATGCACCTGACAGCCATGGCAAAGCTGTTTTATGCCATGGGCGAAACCTGGACCTTGTCGTCACACCACACAGATGTGACCAACTGGGGGTATTTTGTGGGAAAAGATGATGTGGCCGAAAAAATGGCCCGCATGGTGGTGGAACCGGCCGAAGAACTGGGCATCGAAACCCTTGTCCTGAGTGAATGCGGCCATGGATACCATGTGCTCAAATGCAGGGTGGCACAGCTGCTGGGCAGAGAACCAAAGTTCAACGTGGTCAGCATCCCTGAGCTGTGCCTTTCCTATGCACAAAAAGGGGTTCTCACATTTGATCCGGATGTCCACCCCTATGAAATCGCCTACCATGACCCGTGCAATGTAGCCAGAAAATCCGGTGGATACGATCCCCCCCGGCAGCTGCTGGCCATGTGCTGCCACGGCGTAAAAGAGCTTGTTCCCAACCGGGAGGACGGGGTGTGCTGCGGCGGGGGCGGCGGTATTCTCCAGGATTCCACCACCACCAAAAAACGGATGATATCCGGCAAACCCAAGGCGGATCAGATGCGGGCCACCGGCCTCAAACACCTGGCCACAGCCTGCCTGTCCTGCCACCGGCAACTGGGAGAACTGTCCACCCATTTTGAGCTGGGCATGAAAGTGGACACCGTTGCGGCCCTGGCATCGGAAGCGTTGATACTATAGGAAAAAAGATATTCAAAAACAGACACAAAGGCACCCTGATCTTTCAGGGCCACCCAAAGGACTGTAACACCAATTTTTCCAATCATGATCTGTTGATCAAAACCATTTGTTCTGAAAACCGGGAGTGTGATAACTTTCCTGAATATGGACACAAACAGAAAAATCACAGATGAACACAAGGCAGCAAACTGGGATGCATCCACAGATGTGATCGTCATCGGCAGCGGTGCCGCCGGACTGTCCGCCGCCATCGAAGCCCGGCTGGCCGGGGCCTCTGTCATGGTGTTTGAAAAAATGCCGGCCACAGGCGGCAACACCCGCATCAGCGACGGCGGGCTGTCCGCACCGGACAATTTCATGCAGAAGCGCCTGGGGGTGGTGGATTCACCCCAACTGTTCCACGATGACATCCTGCAGGCAGGCCTGGGACTCAACCACCCGGATCTGGTGGCGGTGTTTGCCCGGCATGCAGCAGAAGCCATTGACTGGATCTGGTCTCTGGGGGTACGGTATACCGGCCGCCTGGATCAGTTCGGCGGGCATTCCGTGCCCCGGACTGTCACCATTAAACACAACGCCGGTCATAAAATCATCAAGGCCCTGACAACCAGATGCGATCAGCTGGGTGTTCCCATACACACCCGCCATACCCTGGCGCGTCTGGTCACCGGGAACAGCAAAAGGGTCACGGGCGTATGCCTGTCCTGCAAAACATCGGCATCTGCCAGTACATCGGACCCTAAAACAGATATCAGCGCCGGCCGCATCCGGCATATTCGTGCAGACCGGGCCGTGGTGCTGGCCACCGGGGGTTTCGGCAGTGATGTCGCTTTCCGCACCTGCCAGGCCCCCCGCCTGGATGAGACCATCGGCACCACCAACCACCAAGGCGCCACAGCCGAAGGGTTGACCGCAGCCCTGAAGATCCATGCCATGCCCCTCCACCTGTCCTGGATCCAGCTGGGTCCCTGGGGATGCGCCGACGAAACCGGATACGGAAAAGGGGCCCGGTTCGCCTCTTACAGTGTATTTCCCGCCGGTATCCTGGTTGATCCGGCCACCGGCTCCCGTATTGTCAATGAATGGGCCGACCGCAGACAGAGAAGCGATGCCATCCAGAAAACCGGCCATGCCTGCATCGGGATTGTGGATGACCAGGGAGCCAAAAAAGAGTATGATAGTCTCAGATCCTGCCTGAAAACCAGCAAAGTCAGACAATTTGACACCCTTGCCGATCTGGGTGCTGAATGCAACATGCCTTTCGGAAGCCTGGAGCAGACAGTGGCGGATTACAATCTGTGGACAGGGCAGCACCGTCCCGACCGGTTCGGCAAACGGCCGAAAAAACACACCATCCCCCTGGATGCGCCGCCTTTTTATGCCGTCCGTCTCTGGCCCAAGGTTCACTATACCCCGGGGGGCCTGCACATCGACACCCATGCCCGGGTGATGGACCTCTCCCACCACCCCATTTCCGGCCTTTTTGCCGCCGGTGAGGTCACGGGCGGCATCCACGGCGCCGGCCGGCTGGGGGGATGCGCCCTGACCGAATGTATCGTGTTCGGCCGCATCGCCGGTCAAAATGCCGCCGCCATCCCACCCGGCCCCTGATATTGCAGCGGACCGGAACCACCAGGCGCCCCCCTTTTTTCCAACAACAACCTTCTGCAGAGGAACAAAATCCATGGCCAGAATCTCACTTTCCATGCCCGGCACTTATGCCTATGCAACCGAACTGAATGTCCGAATCCAGGATATTAATTACGGCAACCATGTGGGGCATGATGCCTTCATCTCCCTGTTGCATGAGGCCAGGATACGGTTCTTCAACCACCTGGGATACTCGGAAACCGATATCGAAGGCTGCGCCATGGTCATCTCAGACCTGGCAGTGGTCTACAAGGCCCAGGCCCTGCACCGGGACAGACTCACATGTGAAATCGCAGCAAAAGAGTTCAACAAATACGGGTGTGACATATTCTACCGGATGACCCATGCCAGGAAAAACACCCTGATCCTTGAAGCCAAAACCGGCATCGTGTTTTTCAATTACCGTGAAAACAAAGTCACCCGGATGCCCCGGGCGTTTGCCAAGGCTGTCTCATAACGCCTTTCTCAGGCTGCCATCCACACCACTGCCCCCACCAGTAGACAGGCGATGAAACCAAGAGGGATGGTGCAGCGGAGAATGGTCCCTTCCCTGCCCACTGCCCCCGCCATGGCGGTGGCCAGGGCCACCTTGAAAGGCGATGAGATGGAGCCCAGTGAACACCCCACAGCCAGGGCGCCGGCCAGCCAGACCGCAGAAGTCCCCAGCAGGTCGGCAGCCTGGACCTGCAGCTGGCCGAACAGCATCAGTGAGGCCACTCCGTACCCGGTCAGAAAGGTGCCCATAGGCGGAAAACAACGGCCGGAACGTAACGGTGTGAACCGGGATCAAACGGACCTGGAAAATGATCCGCTCAAAGGTCAGATCCTTTAATGCCGGAAGAACGTTCACTGATAACAGGCAGACCACCAGGCAGACAAATCCCCAGATGGACAGTTCCAGGGCGGACCGTCCCAAAACCACAGCCAAAACCGTTAACAGCAGTACAGGTGTCCAACTCAGGAGAAACAAGCCCATATCCATTTGCGTTCATCTCCTCTCCGATCATGTGTCATGCAGCCTTACTGCCCACCGATCAGGTCCTGGTTTATACCCGGATAACGCCTTCAAACACCAGGCGGGCCGGCCCGGTTTTAAACAGGTGATTGGTTTTTTTGTCCCAGAAAATTGACAGATCCCCGCCGTCCAGAATTACGGTGGCGCGATTCCCTGTCCGGCCGGTGAGATGGGCCGCCGTAAGGGCCGCGCAGGCACCGGTACCGCAGGCCAGGGTCATGCCTGCCCCCCGCTCCCACACCTTCATTTTCAATGTCTGGTGATCCATCACCTGGATGAACTCCACATTGGTTTTTTCCGGAAACCGGGAATGGATCTCCAAAGCCCTGCCCTGTTTTTTGACATCCACATCAGAGAGGTTTTCCACAAACACCACGGCATGGGGATTTCCCACGTTCATCACCGTGGCGGTCACCTGTTGTCCATCACCCATGTCTATAATCTCTTCAACAGCGGTGTCTGCATCACTTACAAAGGGAATTTTTCTGCATGCAAGAACCGGCACCCCCATATCCACCATCACAGAGGTCACCTGGTTGTCTGCATCCACATCCACCCGGGGAATAACCGTACCTGCGGCTGTTTCCACACGGATCTGTTTTTGGGAAAGGATCTTTTTTTCATACAGGTATTTGGCAAAACAGCGCATACCGTTGCCGCACATGCCGGCCTCAGACCCGTCTGAATTGTAGATCACAAACCGGATATCATGATCCGCAGCGGTGCAAACCAGGATAATCCCATCCCCGCCGATACCAAAATGCCGGTCACACAGTTTTTTTGCAAGCCGGGGATACGGCATGCACCCGGCAATGGATCTATCTCGGTCATCCATGACAATAAAATCATTGCCAAGTCCTTCCATTTTTGAAAACGCGATCTCTGTCATACACAGCACCCTTTAATATTTTCCTTTACACATCCTTCTCTGCTGCCTGCCACCAGCTAACAGCTAAGAGCTAACAGCTAACTGCACCGTGCCAGGGTATCTAAAATAGCCTCTCCCAGGGCATCCTTCTGCCAGTTACGCAAGACACCCATGGCATCCAGTTCTGTCATGGTGGCGGGTTTTTCCTGGGCCAGGTCCGTAATGGTGCTGTTGTTGAACAGAAATCCCGGTTCCATGCCCAAAGATACGCTTTTCTTTTCCCGCAGTTTTTTCAGGGCTTTGATGCGGTCCATGACCGCCGGGGTTTTCCTGGGCATCACTGTTCTGGGATAGGACGGCAGTTCCCGGTGGGGAAGGGCCATGGCACCGGCAATGGCCTTTTGGCACAATTCCCCGTACATCTGTGCCTGGCGTTTGCTCAGCATTTTTTTTGCCACCATTTCCTGTGCAGATGCGGGCCGGGTGGTTGCCATGGACAGCAAAGACTGGTTGGACATAATTTTAAACAAAGGCACATCTTTTTTTTCAGCCATGTCCATGCGCACTTTCAGCAGATTTTCCAGTACAGCCAGGCTGCGGTTGTCCAGCTTGCCTGCGCCTTTGAATTTTTTAAAAAAAGGCGGTGCATGGTTGTCTTCATACCGCACCAAAGCCTGGGCCTCACACTCCTCTTTTGCCCAGTGCAGGCGGTCCATGGCTGCAAGGCTGTCAACCAGCCTGCCGTGCAGGGCGATAAGATAGGCCACATCCCCCACGGAATAGGCAACCATGTCTGATTTCAGGGGGCGTTTGGACCAGTCCTGTTTCTGGAATTTTTTATCCACATACACATCGAAATGGTCTTTGAGAAGGGCTGCCAGGCCCCGCTCCCGGACATTGAGAAACCGGCAGGCAATTTCCGTATCAAACAGATTTTCAATCCTGGCGCCCATTTCCCGGTCAAGGCTTCTGACATCAAAATCCGCCCCGTGGAACACCTTGATGATATCGGGATTTTCCAGCACTTGCACAAAAGGGGAAAAGTTGTCAATGGTAAACGGATCCACCAGAAAGGCCTCATCACAGGTGGCGATCTGGATCAGGCAGATCTTTTCCTTAAAGGAATGCATGGAGTCAGCCTCCAGATCCACCCCGATGATGGTGTGTTTGCAAATTTGGGCACAGGCTTGCACCAGATCCGCGTCAGACTCGATAAAGGTAAATTGCAGCATCTTTTCCCTTGATTGTTGGCAGTTCTTTATTTAAAATCTTTATTTTTATATCTAAAACCTATTAAATACAATGGAAAATAAGATGGTAACCATAACATTTCCAGACAATACTATAAAGCAGTTTGAAGAATTTCCCACAGGCATGGATGTCGCAGAAAGCATTTCCAAAGGGTTTGCCAGAAACTGCGTGGCCATGAAAATCGGTGACCAGCTTTTGGATCTCAGCCGGGCTGTCAAAACAGATACCCGGATCAATTTCATTACAGTGAACGATGACCAAGCCCTGGAGATGCTGCGCCATTCTGCTGCCCATGTCATGGCGGAAGCTGTTTTAAATCTGTTTCCCGATGCCAGACTGACCATCGGCCCTGTGGTGGAAGAGGGATTTTATTATGACATTGACATGCCCCCTGTTTCCGAAGATGACTTGGGAAAAATCGAAGCTGAGATGCAGAAAATCATCAAGGCCAAAACCACGTTTGAACGCCGGGTGGTGTCCAGAGAAGAGGCACTGGAAATTTTCAAAGACAACCCCTTTAAGCTGGAACTGATCAATGAGCTTGCCGACCAGGAGATCTCCCTTTACAAAAACGGAAAATTCATAGATTTGTGCCGGGGCCCCCACATCCCCCACACCGGGATGATCAAGGGCATCAAGCTCATGAAAATATCCGGTGCCTACTGGCGGGCGGACCAGTCCAGGGAGCAGCTCCAGCGCCTTTACGGCACCGCGTTTTTTGACAAGAAAAAACTCAACCAGTACCTGCATCTCATTGAAGAAGCCAAAAAAAGGGACCACCGCAAGCTGGGCACCCGGCTGGACCTGTTCTCCTTTCATGATGAAGCCCCGGGCATGGCCTTTTTTCACGCCAAAGGCATGGACATGTGGAATGCCCTTTTGGATTACTGGCGCCAGACCCACCGGGCCGCCGGATATGTGGAAACCAAAACCCCGGTCCTGCTCAACCGCAAACTGTGGGAAAAAAGCGGGCACTGGGACAACTACCGGGAAAATATGTACACATCGGTCATTGATGACGAGGAATATGCCATCAAGCCCATGAACTGTCCCGGTGGCATGATCCTGTTCAAGACCCGGTCCTGTTCCTACCGGGACCTGCCGCTGCGGGCCGGGGAGGTGGGCCTGGTCCACCGCCATGAACTGTCCGGTGCCCTGTCCGGCCTGTTCCGGGTCCGGTCATTCCACCAGGATGATGCCCATATTTTCATGACCCCGGACCAGATCGAGACAGAAGTCCTGGGGGTGCTGCATCTTTCAGAAAAAATCTATCAGCAGTTCGGCCTTACCTTTCACCTGGAACTGTCCACCCGGCCGGAAAAATCCATCGGCACGGACGACCAGTGGGAACAAGCCACCAGCGGCCTGGAAAGGGCCTTGAAGCAATACGGACAGGAATACATTATCAATGAAGGGGACGGGGCGTTTTACGGCCCCAAGATCGACATCCATATCAAAGATGCCCTGGGAAGGACCTGGCAGTGCGGCACAGTGCAGCTGGACATGGCCCTGCCGGAACGCTTTGACCTGACCTACAAGGGCAAAGACAATGAAAAGCACCGGCCCATCATGATCCACCGGGTGATCTACGGCTCCATGGAGCGGTTCTTCGGCATCCTGGTGGAGCATTTTGCCGGCAGGTTCCCTTTGTGGCTGGCCCCGGTACAGGCCGTGATCCTGCCCATCACCCAGGACCTGAACGCGCATGCCGATGTTGTGAGAAAAGAGGTGGATGCGGCAGGCATCCGATGCGAGGTGGACCTGCGCAACGAAACCCTGAAAAAGAAGATCCGGGAAGCCCAGGTCAATTATGTCCCGTTGATCATCACCATCGGCGAAAAGGAAAAAGAGAGCCAAACCCTGTCAGTGCGCACCCTGGACGGCAAGGTGAAGATGGGGATTTCCATGGAGGAGTTTGTCACTCCGGTCCTGGGCCATATCAAAGAACGGATCCTGGATGACATTGTTCTATAGTTATCCCCCGTGCCGGGCAGGTTCCCTGAACAGCCCGGCCATGCCCTTGAAACGCGCCCTGTTTTCACGGGTGCCTGCAACCCGCATCGAAGTGGACCTGGATGCCATTGCCCACAACACCCGGGTGCTGCACCAGGCCTGCACACCGAACACCTCTCTTATGGCTGTGGTCAAGGCCAATGCATACGGACACGGGGCTGTTCATGCGGCACAGACCGTTCTGTCCCACGGGGCTGATTTTCTGGGGGTTGCCCGCATGTCTGAAGCCGTTCAGCTGCGGGAAGCCGGAATCCAGGCCCCTATCCTGGTATTCGGCGACACCCAGCCGGCCCGGGCCGTGCAGGCCGCCGGGCTGGGCATCCGGGTCACCCTCACAGGGATTGATGCGGCAAAAGCCCTCAATGCCGCAGCCAGGACTGCCCGCACCATTGTCACTGCCCACATCAAGATCGACACCGGCATGGGACGGCTGGGGCTGTGCCCGGGCCTGGACATGTCCAAAACCCTGGCAGACCTTACATCCATGATGCAGATGGACAACCTGGCCATTGAAGGGATCTATACCCATTTTGCCAATGCCGATGCTGTGGATTCAACCCATGCAAAACAGCAGCTGGCCCTGTTCACACAAGTCCTGGACAGGCTGGATGCCGACAACCTTCTGCCCGAATTCATCCATGCCGCCAACAGCGCCGCCACCCTGACACTGCCCCAGAGCCATTTCACCATGGTCCGGCCCGGCATAGCCCTTTACGGGCTGTGCCCGGGCCCTGGAGTCGAGAGCACAGATCTTACTCCGGCCTTGTCCATTATATCCACCATCACCCAGGTAAAACAGGTGCCAAAAGGGTTTGCCGTATCCTATGGAAGCACCCATGTCACGGACCGGCCCACCGCCATTGCCACCGTCCCGGTGGGATATGCGGACGGCTATTCCCGGCTGCTTTCCGCAAAAGCCCACATGCTGGTGAGTGGGCAGCGGGCACGGGTGACCGGCCGGGTGTGCATGGATTTTACCATGATCGATGTGGGCCGTATCCCGGATGCGGCTTTCGGCGACGAAGTGGTGGTGCTGGGAACCCAGGGGAATGAAACCGTTTCAGCCGATGCACTGGCAGATATCATAGGCACCATCAATTACGAGGTGGTGGCCGGTCTCACCAGCCGGCTGCCTGTTTATTACCGCAAACAGGCCATTGACGTTCCCCGGCATACGCCTGATCCCGAAAAACAACCACATCCCGGAAACATCCCTGAAAATGACAGGGAAAGTTCAGAAAGGCCATCGCACCCATGACACCTGATTTCAACTGGGACAAAGGTGTCTGGGATTCCGGCCGAACCCTTGAACGTATAAGGGTGTGCATTGCCGGGGACTGGGCCCCCATCCGCAACTTTGCACCCATCATGGCACAGGATCCGGCAGCTGTTTACGGCGATCTTTTTGACCGCCTCAACGCCGCCGACCTGAAGATCTTCAACCTCGAAGCCCCCCTGGCCCGCACCGGCACCCTGGCGGTGAAAAGCGGGGCCGCCTTCCGGGCAGATCCCGGCCATGCCGCAGCCTTGGAAATATTGTCCGTGGATGCGGTCACCCTGGCCAACAACCATATCTGGGACTGCGGCCTGCCGGGGTTCGACCAGACCCTGGAAACCCTGGCACACCACGGAATCCGATGGACCGGTGCCGGGCGGAACCTGGCCGTGGCCGCCACCCCCCTGGTTCTGGAAAAAAACAACCTGAAGATCGGCATTCTCAACTTCAGTGAGGGGGAAGACCTCACCTGTGCCACCCCCCAGGCCCCCGGTGTCATGGGATGGGAACCGGCCCTGATGGAGGCACAGATACAAAACCTGCGCAGCACCGTGGACCTGGTTGTGGTGATCGCCCACTGCGGCATAGAATACATGCCGTTTCCGCCCCCCTATGTGACAACTGCGTTCCAGAACCTGGCAGCAGCCGGGGCTGACCTGGTGGTGGGCCACCACCCCCATGTACCCCAGGGGCTCCAGATCCACAAAAACACCCCCTTGTTTTACAGCCTGGGCAATTTTGTGTTTTTCCAGCCCACAGATCTTTTGTTCCGCAAACTGGGGTTTGTCCTGTTCGCCGAACTGGATTGCCAGGGCATGGCAGGCCTGGAGATGGTGCCTTATCAGATCCATGACCAGGGGTTAAGGAGCCTGACCCCAAAAGAAAAACACCATTTTTTCACCGCCTTCAGACAGGTGTCCAGACAGATCAACACCTCCGGGGGCCAAAAGCAGGCCTGGCATGCCCTGATTCAGTATTATGCCGCCCATATGCTGGAACCGGAACTGGCAGCCATTTTCGACAAACTGAAAACAGATCCCCCCAAAGGGGCTGCCATGTTCAGAAACCGGCTCACAACCCTGCAGCACAAAGCACTGCTCACAGACACCATGACCCGGATCATGGCAAACCGCCTGGATGACGTTTCCTTTCGGGCAAAGACCCTCATCCGTGAATGGATGACCCGGAAAACCGGTAAATGAAGCTTCAGGTATCGGACACGGCAACGATTTTGGTTACCGATTCAGGCCTGGGGGGATTGTCGGTGTTTGCCGCCATTGCAAAACGCCTGGCCCACGCCAGCCCCTGGTCCGGGGTGAACCTTGTGTATTTCAATGCCTGGCCTGAAAAAGAAAGAGGATACAACCATTACCCGGACATGGCGCACAAGGCCCGGGTGTTTGACAACGCCCTTTCCGCCATGGCCCGGCTGCATCCGGATGCCCTGGTCATTGCCTGCAACACCCTGTCCGTGATCTATCCTTACACAGATTTTTCCAACACCACCCCCTTGCCGGTGCATGACATCATCGGCCAGGGGGTGGACATGATTGCCGCAGCCCTGGCCCGGGACCCTGAAACCGGTGTGATCCTGTTTGGCACCCCCACCACGGCCGGTTCCCGGATACATGCCCAGGGGCTTATCCGCAAAGGCATCACCCAAGACCGTATCATCAACCAGGGGTGTGTCGACCTGGCCGGCAAAATTGAAAGAAATCCTTTTGACCCGGACCTGGCCACAATGATCCAGGACAATGTGGACCAGGCCATGGCATCCGGGGCCGGGCAGTTCCGTCAGCTGGCAGCCGCCCTGTGCTGCACCCATTTCGGGTATTGCCGAAATCTTTTTTCCTCGGCCATTGCAGGGCGCACCGGCCGCCCTCCCCTGATCCTGAATCCCAATCAGGCCCTGGCAGACCAGGTGCTTTTTCAGGCGGCACAGATGGTATCCCGGAACGGCATAACCCGGTCACGGATGCCCGAAGGACAGGCCTGCCCCCCATCAAAAATGGTTATCCAAATCATGTCCCGCGTGCCATGGGATAAACAGCGGATCACCGCCTATGAAACCCTGTTTGCCCCCCATACCCCCATGGTGGCAAAGGCATTGGCCAACTACCATTTCAACCCTGATTTGTTCAAGATTCAGTAATAAGGAGACTGTTTTCATGAAAACCATTCTGCTGCTCACCGGTCCGGCAGGCGATGCCCAGGGCTGGGGCGATCTCAGGGTGACCAAAAGCATGTGCCGGGCCATAAAAGACAGCGGTCTTGACAGCCGCATCGCGTTTGTGTCAACCATGGAAGCGTTCTTTGCCGCCATGGAAGCCGGCGGGTTTGACATGGTCTGGAGCGCCCTTTACCATATCTCAGACAAAAGCGATATCATCGGCACAGGCACCGGCCAGTGGCTGGCAGATTATTTTGATGCCCATGCCATTCCCTACATCGGCCCGGACAGCGCCACCATGAAACGTCTCATCGACAAGACCGCCACCCATGACATGCTGGCAGCACAGGGCATCCGGGTGCCGTTCCATACCGAGATTTCTCCGGGGCAGGCTTTGCCGGACGTCAGGTTTCCCGCATTTGTCAAACCCAGTTGTGAGTCCCGTTCCGTGGGCATCAGTGATGATTCCGTGGTCCATACCCCGGAAGCGCTGGCCCGGCAGACAGCCTATATCCACAACAATTTTGACCAGCCCGCCCTGGTGGAAGAATACCTTCCCGGCGATGAGTACACCGTGCTCATGCTGGGCAACGGAAGGCTGCAGAAATTTCTGCCCGGCCGGGTGGAGGTGGACCCACAGCTTTTTGGCAAATACCCCATTCTGCGCAGCGACCTGCGGGGCGTGGGTGTCACCCGGATAAAGCGGGCCGGAAAAATGGCGGACCAGGCGGTAGCCCTGTGCAAAACCGCTGTGGAGGCCTTACACTGCCTGGACCATGTGCGGGTGGACATGCGAATGGATGCACAAGGGGATCTGAAAATCATCGAAGCCAACGGCATCCCCGGGCTCAAGCCGGTGAAAAGCTGGAGTCCCCAGCTCTTTTCCCTTTACCACACCACCGGCAAAGGAGCTGACCGGGACTATCAGGAACTGATCCACTGCATTGTGTCTTCCGCTCTGGAACGCTATGGCCTGGCATGAAAATGGCGTTTCAGAAAATTATTTCTGCCATCCCATTACAATTTTGTGGTATATTCATCAGGAAACCACCTGAAAACAGATAGAATTTCTGGAGGCACTTATGACACAGACATTTCAGCCTGGCGATGCCCTGATCGTGGTGGATGTTCAAAATGATTTCTGCCCGGGCGGGGCGTTGCCCATAGAAAACGCAGATGCGGTCATTCCTGTATTGAACCGCTGGATTGCCGATGCTGCCACCGCCGGCGTGCCGGTGTTTGCATCCCGGGACTGGCATCCGGCAGGGCATATGAGTTTTGCAAAAAGTGGCGGGCCCTGGCCCCCCCACTGTATCCAGGACAGCGACGGTGCAAGTTTCCACCCGGATCTTGCATTGCCGGATACCGCTGTCATCGTAACCAAGGGGGTGCGTTTTGACCAGGACCAGAACTCCGCCTTTGACCAGACCGGTCTTGATGTAAGGCTGCGCGCCGATGGGATCAGCCGGGTGTTCATCGGCGGGCTTGCCGAGGACGTGTGCGTGCTGGCAACCGCCCTTGATGCAGGAAAAGAGGGATTTGAAGCCATTCTCATTTCCGATGCCACCCTGCCGGTTACCCCGGAAGGGGGAAAAGATGCCCGAAAAAAGATGCAGGATGCCGGCATACAGATTGTCAGCAGCAGCTCAGTGTAACGAATAGAATCGTGGCGCCTGAACGCAAAATAAACCCCGTCCATACTACAGTGACCGATCAGATCACAACCCATAGATTGCAAGGAGCAAAATCCATGACCGAAAAAGCATTCCAGGATTATTATTCAGAAAAATTCAGCCACTGCTACGGCTGCGGCCGCAAAAACGAACACGGTCATCAGATCAAAAGCTATTGGGATGGAGAGGAAAGTGTGGCTGTTTATGAACCCGAACCCTATCACATAGCCATTCCCGGATTTGTATACGGCGGACTGATCGCCTCTCTTATCGACTGCCACGGCACCGGCACGGCAGCGGCCGCCACTTACAGAGAACAGGGGCGGGCCATGGACAGCGAACCTGCCCTGAGATTTGTCACCGCTTCTTTAAAGGTGGATTTTCTGGCCCCCACCCCTTTAGGTGTTCCCCTGGAAATCCGGGCCACGGTATCACAGATCACCCCCAAAAAAGTGGTGGTGGATGAAAAGGTGACTGCCAACGGCAAAATCTGCGCCACCGGCCAGGTCATTGCCGTTAAAATGCCGGATTCCATGCTGGCAGGCAAAGAACCGCAGTCCAGATAACTTCAAAACTACGTTCACCCATATCAAAGGAGATATAACATGCAAAAATCTGTCAGAATAAAACAATTTGTAATTGTGTGCCTGTGTACGGTTCTTTTATCCATTTTCACCGGGGCCGGGGAGGCCGCCGCCAAAACAATAAAGCTCAGAGCGGTAAGTGCCTGGCCCAAAACCGTATTTGAGGTGCAGAATTTCATGGCTTTTCTGGATATGGTGGAAAAAAATATTGCAGAACAATATCCAGGTGAGCTTGATATCCAATACGTGGGCGGACCTGAAGTGATCCCCAATCGTGAACAGGTGGAAGCCCTGCGAAATGGCCTGGTTGATATGGTTTTCACAACAGACGGGTACTATACATCGGTCCTGCCGGAAGTAAATGCCTTGAGTCTGACAAAGATAAAGCCCTGGGAGGAACGGGCCAACGGGGTCAATGACCTGCTGAACAAAGGCCATGCATCAAAACTGAACAGTTTTTATCTGGGACGTATGGGATCCGGAATACCATTTGCCCTGTATCTGAACAAACCGATCAGCAGTGCGGATCTTTCCGGCCTCAAAATCCGGTGCTCACCCACCCATATAAATTTTCTCAAGGAGCTGGGTGCCCAGCCGCTTGTCATCCCGCCCCCGGATGTGTATACGGCCCTGGAGCGGGGTCTGGCTGACGGTTTTATCTGGCCGGCCGGCCTTATCAGGGACTGGGGGTGGCATGAGGTTACCAAATATATCGTTACCACGAATTTTTACATGGCAGTGAATGTTGTGCTTGTGAATAAATCCAAATGGGACCAGCTTCCTGCCCATCTGCAAACCCTTTTGATTCAGACCCATGAACAGGCCGAGCACAATGCGGTTGACCGTGGAAAAGCCCATGTGGAAAAAGAGTTTGCAGCCTTTAAGGAACAGGGCATCACCTTTATCGATCTTCCGCCGGATGAGGCAAAGAAATTTGAAGATACTGCATATGAGCAATTGTGGGACATTGTCATACAAAAAGCACCTGAAAACGGACCCAGGCTCAAAGAACTGGTGTCACAATAATTTGTAATCTGAGATGGAGAGATCTTCTTGAATAAGGTGATCGACAAATTGCTGGGAATCATGGCTTTTTTTGCAGGGGTGCTTCTTCTTTTTGTGACCTTCTCCATCAGCTACACCATCTTTTCACGGATAACAGGGCTTTCCTCTCCTTTGTGGGTATTGCAGTACAATGAATATGCCCTTTTGTGGATCACCTTTCTGGGTACCGCCTGGGTGCTCAAAAGAGACAAACATGTGTCCATTGATCTTGTGACAGGAAGGTTGTCCCCAAAAAAACAATCCTGGTTCCGCCTTTTCCACAGCCTGCTGGGCATGCTGCTGGGTCTGGTCTTTCTCTGGTACGGCACCCGGGTAACCATAGAACAGTTCCAAAGAGGGGTTGTTGATGTGCAGGCGGTTGATGTACCCAAATATATCATTCTTATGGTCATACCCATTGGGTTTTTTGCCCTTGTTTTACAGTTTGCACGGCAGTTTTTCACCACAGCCAACCGCCTGCGCAAGACCCCTGAAAATGATTTTTCAATGGACCGGGGATCTTAGCGCATGGAATGGTATCTTGTTCTCTCCTTTTTTGTCTTTGGCCTGATTTTTCTTCTGCTTTTAGGATTTCCCATCGCTTTTTCCTTTCTGGCCATTGATCTTCTGGGCATTATCTTTTTTATGGGCACAGGAGGGCTGCAGCAGGTTACCCTCCAGATTTTTTCGTCTCTTTCCACATTCACGCTGGCACCGATTCCCTTGTTTATCCTGATGGGTGAACTCATGTTCCAGTCAAAACTGGCCAACAACACAATCGACGTTATTGATAAATGGCTGGGCAGACTGCCCGGACGGTTAAGCCTTCTTGCCGCTGCCGGCGGCACCATTTTTTCCGCCTTGAGCGGCTCAAGCATAGCCAATACCGCCATGCTTGGGACAACCCTGCTTCCTGAAATGAAGGAACGCGGATATAAAACACCCATGGCTGTCGGACCCATCATCGGTGTGGGCGGACTTGCCATGCTGATTCCCCCCTCTTCTTTGGTGGTTGTCCTGGCAAGCATTGCCCATATTTCTGTGGGAAAACTGCTGGTGGCCGGGGCCATTCCCGGACTGCTCATGGGCACCCTTTATACCACCTATATCATTGTCCGCTGCTGGTTGGATCCATCCCTTGCTCCCCGGTATGAGGTGTCAAAAACCAGCTTGAAAGACAAAATCCTGGGTACAATAAAATATGCCTTCCCTTTGGTATTTATCATTTTCATGGTCCTGGGATTGATGCTTATGGGTGTTGCCACCCCCACAGAAGCAGCTTCTTCCGGAGTCATGGCCACCCTGGTTGTTACGTTGTGCTATGGCCGGCTGCACTGGAAAATGTTCATGGCATCTATGAAAGGAACCTTGGAAATAACCATCATGGTATTCATGATTATTGCCGCTTCCAAGACATTCAGCAGTATCCTTGCATTTACCGGCGCAACCCAGGGGCTGCTTGCAGTCATTGAGGGACTCAACGTGCACCCGCTGCTTATCCTGATCGGCATGCAGGGATCTGTCTTTATCCTGGGAATGTTCATGGAAACCATCTCCATTATGATGATCTGCCTTCCCATATTCATGCCCATTGTCCATATGCTGGGATTTGATCCGATCTGGTTCGGCATCATCATGCTCATAAACTTTGAAATGGGTATGACAACCCCGCCGTTCGGAATGATGCTTTTTGTCATGAAAGGGGTGGCAGGCGATGATATCAGCATAAAAGATATCTGTTATGCGGCCCTTCCGTTTATCGGATGTGACATGGTGGCCATGGCCATGATCATCATATGGCCGGCCCTGGCATTATGGCTGCCGGGTTTAATGGGATAAATGTGCATCAGGCTGTTTGCTCTTATGCATCTTTATGGTATGCTGTACCATAAATGTAATACAATTTCACTGGAGTGGACAGTCCTTGATGCCGGGATCCCGAAAATATGTGCTGCGCACCTTTCTGCCTGCGCTGATATTATTTGTTTTGTGTTGGCATCTGCCTTCAGGATATGCAGATGGCAGGCATTTTTTTCAACTCACTGAAAAGGAAAAAGCATTTGTTGCAGACCATCCGGTCATCCGGGTGAGCAATGAAATGGACTGGCCACCGTTTGATTTTGCCGTGGGGGATCGGCCTTTCGGGCTCAGCATTGATCTGTTGAACCTGCTGTCATCCCGGCTTGGAATAACATTTGAATACATAAACGGATACCGGTGGAATGAACTGCTCAAGATGTTCAAAAACAAAGAACTGGATGTGCTGCAATCCGCTTATATGAACCAGGAACGCCAGCAGTTCAGTCTGTTTACCCGGCCATTCTATAAGGACAAAACCGTCTTTGTTGTGCCGGCCCATGCACCCGGCATCCTGGATATTGCCGATCTTTCCAACAAAATCATTGCAGTTCCCAAAGGATGGGCACATGAGACATACCTGTCCGACAACTATCCGGACATCAATCTTCTGACGGTGAAAAACATTGAAGAAGCCTTTGCTGCAGTATCCAATGGAAAAGCAGATGCCGCCATTGAATTATCAGCGGTTGCACGGTACATGATCAAAAAAAATTTCATTACCGGGCTGAAGGTGTCCGGCTGGTTCAGCCAGTATGACAACAACGACCAGAAGTCATTGCACATCATGGTCAGAAAAGACTGGCCCATTTTGCATCAGATGCTTGAAAAAGCGCTTTTGACCATCACACCAGGCGATATTTCGGCCCTTGAACACAAATGGCTGGGAGAAAGCCAGATCTCCCCTGTCCGGGACCTGAACCTTACCCACCAGGAGGAGGCTTTCATTGAAACCCATCCAAAAATCCGGGTGGCAAATGAAATGGACTGGCCCCCGTTTGATTTTATGCAAAATGGTGACCCCGCCGGATTGGCCATTGATCATATCAGGCTACTCGCCCAAATTATCGGTGTGGAACTGGAGTTCATCAATGGATATACCTGGTCGCAGCTTCTGGAAAAGGGCCGCCGAAAGCAGATCGATCTGTTTCCGGTAATATGGAAAAGTGAGGACAGAGAAGAATTTCTATCTTTTACCAGTCCGTATATCCAATTGATCAACGTCCTTGTCACCAGAAAGAGCATGCCCCTGGTTGACACCCTTGCAGACATGAAGAATGCAAAAATTGTCATGCCTGCAGGATACACCCTGACGCAACTTGTCATGGACAAATATCCGGATCATGAATACATGCTGGTGAAAAATCCTGCCGAGGGGTTAAAACTGGTTTCCCTGGGAAAAGCAGACGGATTTATAGGGTCTCTGGGCATCATCAACTACCTCATCAAAAAACTGTTTCTCAACAATGTACATGTGGCTGCTGAAATCGCACTGGACAGGGACCTGCCGCTTTATATGGCTGTCAGAAAGGACTGGACCCTGCTGGCAGGCATCCTTGACAAAGCCATGAAACAGGTTGACTCCAGCCAGTATGATGCCATTGTGAACAAGTGGATCGGCAGCATGGAACAGACCGGCGACATGATCACACTGTCCCGGGCGGAAAAAGCCTATCTGGCCGGGAAAACCCATATATCCATGTGTGTGCAGGCAGATTTTTACCCTTTTGACGTCATAGATGCAAACGGAGAATATCAGGGGATTCTTGCCGATTTCTATGATCTCATGGGTACAAAAATCGGGGTACCTGTCGAGGCTGTTAAAACCGGTTCCACAGACGATGCTGCCACACATATCAAAACCGGTGCATGCGATATAATATCCATGGTGACCCAAAACGATATTGATTCAGGTCTGATAACAGCCACCACACCCTATATTGCATATCCCCTTGTCATTGCAACAGACAGCAAAGCCTTGTATATAAACACCATTGAAGCCATTGCAGAAAAGCCCATCGGCATCAGCAGCACCGCGCCTTTTTTCCATGACATTAAAAACCGGTATCCTGATATCAATTTCATCCCGGTTGAAACGGTTGAAACAGGGCTTATCAAGGTTCAGAATGGTGAACTTTTCGCCCTGGTTGACACAGCCCCGAAAATTGGTTTCCATATTCAGGAAAATCAAATGGTTGACCTGAAGATATCCGGAGAAATGCCCTACCAGATGATGTTCCGGACAGGTATTTCCAAAAACGATACCATGCTGCACAGCATTTTTGAAAAAGCCATTCATTCTGTGACCGATGAAGACAAAAAACACATTTTTCAAACCTGGATGACCCTGAAATATGAGCAGAGGTTTGATTACGGCCTGTTATGGACAATAGCTCTGGTCATGGGAATCATCGGCTTTTTTGCCGTATACCGCCACATATCCATTTCCCGGTATAATATCCGGCTTGCAGGATTGAACAGGGAATTGACAAAGGCCAACAAAAAACTGGAAGCCATTTCCTATCTTGACGGACTCACCGGTATTCCCAACCGGAGAAAATTTGACGAAGTTCTGGAAAATGAATGGAAAAGGTGTGGAAGAACCGGACAGGTGCTTACCCTGATGATGCTTGACATCGATTTTTTCAAACCCTTTAATGACCGTTACGGTCATCTTGAAGGCGACGACTGCCTGAAAAAAGTGGCGAAAACCATTGAAGCATTACCCGGCCGGCCCGGCGATTTTGTGGGCAGATATGGCGGAGAAGAGTTCGCCATTGTACTTCCGGGTACGGATGATGCCGGTGCCAGACAGCTTGCCCAAAAAATGTTGTCCCGTATACAGGAGCTGCAGATCCCAAACAAAGACTCTGAGGTGTCCCCGTATTTAACCATGAGCATCGGCGGCATTTCAGCGGTGCCCAACCGCGCCATTCCCGGCACCTGGTTTCTGAACAAGGCAGACCAGCTGCTCTACCAGGCAAAGCAGGAGGGAAGAAACCAGTACCGGCTTGAGAAATTGTAAAATATACCCATGTGCCTGATTGTTTTTGCATACAACACCGATCCTGCATATCCCCTGGTTATCGGTGCCAACCGGGATGAATTCTTTGACCGGCCCACAGCCCCCCTGGCCTGGTGGGAAGACCATCCCCATATTCTTGCCGGTCGGGACCTGCAGGCCGGCGGGACATGGATGGGCATCACAGACACAGGGCGATTTGCCGCCATCACCAATTTTCGTGATCCCTCCAGGGTAAAGCAAAAAGTTCCGTCCAGGGGGGCGCTGGTGGGTGATTTTCTGTGTTCGGACATTTCTGCACAAACATATCTGGAACATGTCCGGCAATCTGCAAAAGCATACAATGGTTTCAACCTGATCGTGAAGGATAATTTCGGGCTTTTTTACTATGCCAATTACCAGGATCGAATCCAGCGCCTTTGTGCCGGGGTGTACGGCCTGAGCAACCACCTGCTGAACACTGAGTGGCCCAAGGTGGAGAAAACCAAAAAAGGGCTCACCTCCCTCATGGAACAGGACCTGGTGGATGAAGAGGCAATTTTCACCCTCCTGGCGGACCAACAGCCGGCACCGGATGCGCTGCTGCCGGATACCGGCATCGGCCTGGCATGGGAGCGCCTGTTGTCATCTGTTTTTATCCGTTCCAAAACCTACGGCACCCGTTCATCTTCGGTGATCCTCGTGAAAAAAAACAAACAGATACGGTTTTCCGAGCGCACCTTTGACGCTTCCGGGTACTGCAGCCGCGTATCTGAAACCGTCATTACCTGAAAAATCAGTCGGATCCGCCTGCCTCGAGGGTCTTTTCCAGAGCATGGACATGGGTGACGGGGATGGCATAGGTGATGCCGGTGGGATCTTTTAACACATGTTCTTTTTTGCCTTTGACAAAAACCATATTGATTACCCCCACCACCTCGCCTGTAGCAATTCTGTACACCGGGCTGCCGCTGTTTCCCGGATAGGCGACCGCATCCAGCTGATAAATGTCGAACGGGGTCTTCAGGTGCCTAATAATCTCCCCGTCAATAATCCTTGCACTGGGGCTTGGCAGAATCATGGGGGCAATGGCCGAGACGATGCCGGTATGGGTGGTGGGATTCAGTCCCAGAATAAACCCGATGGGATACCCTGTGAAGGCAATGGCATGGCCTTCCTTGACTGTTACATTTTTGGCCAGAGAAAGGGCCGGCAGTCTTTTTTCATCCATATGCAAAAGGCTCAGGTCATGAAAGCTGTCTTCTGCAAGCACTGTGGCCTTGATGCCTCTGTCAGGCAGGGTTTCATGAAATATCCGCAGATGAAAAAGCCTGTCTTTTTCCCTGATGCCGTCAACCACATGTTTGCTGGTGACGATCCTGGACCCGTCTCCTATGGCAAATCCTGTGCCTGAGAACCTTACAGTCGGCTTATCATTGAAGTAATAAGTGCCGATGGCCACCACACCGGTTTTGACCTGTTGAATCAACGCAGAAAGGTTTCTGTCTTTTTCCGCAAAATCTGTCTGACCGGCAGCCCTGCCCGGGGGAAAACAGACACCAATAAAAAAACAGACAAAAACACACCAGCATGTTCGGTCGCAGTGGGGATATATGTTTCTCATTTGTATCAACATACCTAAAAACCTTGTCTTTTATGGCGTTTTCCCAAATTCACCGCCCGGTCAGGGGCCGGCCCAGACTGTACAACTCCCCGCAGGTGCCAAACTCTCTGACCCGGTCAATGGTGCAGATTTCATCGAACCGCTCCTGGATCTCCTCAGCCGCAATGAACCGTTCTGTATCACCGATACATACCCCTTTGCCCGACACCATGGCAGAGCGGGCAAACCAGCCCGCACTCATGGAAAACACCATGCCGGATACCGGATTCTGCTGTGAACACAGATACACCACCAGGGGCACATTGAACTGCGGCCTGATCCTGCGGGCCACCTCATCAGGGAATACCCCCCTGGTCATGCCGGTGTCGGCATTGGGTGCCACCGTGTTCACCTGGATGCCGTACCGTGACACCTCCAGCTTCAGGGTGTGCATCAGCCCGATGATCCCCATCTTGGCAGCCCCGTAATTGGACTGGCCGAAATTGCCGTACATGCCGGATGTTGATGCGGTGAACACCACCCGGCCGTACTGCTGCTGTCTCATCTGCCGCACCGCCGGCTGGGTCACACAGAACGCGCCTCTCAGATGGACATTGATCACCGCATCCCACTCTTCTTCCGTCATTTTCATGAAGGTCCGGTCCCGCAGAATCCCGGCATTGTTTACCAGAATATCCAGCCGGCCGAACCGGTCCATAGCTTTCTGCACAATCTCCTGCCCGCCCGCCATGGTGGCCACGGATGCATAACTCGCCGCAGCCTGCCCCCCGGCAGCCAGAATCTCATCCACCACCGCATCGGCACAGAACTGCCCGTCCTCTCGCTGGCCGATATCATTGACCACCACTGCAGCCCCCCGCCGGGCCAGTTCCAGGGCATAGGCCCGGCCAATACCGGCCCCGGCACCAGTCACCACGGCTGCCCGGCCTTTAAAATAGATCATCCTGTCTCCCCTGAGTGTAAATATTTCATGGTAATTCTGTCATGTTGTATTATATTTTTTTCAAAGGGGCAATGGCGGTAACCACCCCGCTGCCCCAAAAACCCGAACCCGACAGGAGGCCCACATGGCTCAAATCCATATAAACCCGGAAAACCAGACCCCTGAAACCATCCACCTGACCGTTACGGACGATGGCTTTGATTTTTCTACCGCCAAACAGATGGCCAAAGAGATGGCTTTTGAAAAATGCGATGCCCCCATGATCCTGTCATGGAAAAACAATAAAACCGGCGAATCCTATCCCGACTACGAATGCGGCGTATCGGACCGTCCCTTCTGGATCCGTTACGCCGAAGGCAGAAACGCCAACCTGACCATTGATTTCAATGACGGAGACTTTGTGTTCATGATCCTGAAGATGTAACCGTTGATTCAAATAACTGCTCTGAAAAAAATTGCAGGTGCTGCGGATCATGGATGGGGGATAATCACCGTGCTGAGCAGATAGATGGTATACCCAAGATAGACCGCCAGCAGCACAGCCCCTTCAAACCGGTTTATCCGGCCCTGTCTGCCTTTAAATCCATAGCCGATAACAAAAAGGGACAAGGTCAGCACACCCATCACCACCATGTCCCGTGACAGGGTTGCCGGTTCCACCCCAAAGGGATGGATGACACCGGCGATGCCCACCACGGCAAGGGTGTTGAAAAGATTGGACCCCAGCACGTTGCCCAGGGCAATATCATGCTCTCCCCTGCGTGCCGCAATAATAGAAGAAGCCAGTTCCGGCAGGGATGTACCGATTGCCACAATAGTCAAGCCGATGACCATGTCGCTCACATGGAAGATGAGCGCTATTTTTACCGCCCCCCACACCAGCATGCGGGAACTTGCGATCAGCAGCACCAACCCGGCTGCCAGCCAGAAAACCGAACGCCTGAGGGACATGGTCCGGTCTGTTGCCTGTGCTTCCATCTGGGCTGCCAGAGGATCGGCCTTCTGCCGGATCCCCTGCATGATGGTCCAGCCCATAAGACCGGCGAACAACACCAGAAAAATCATTGCATCAGAAAAGGAAAGCGCAAGGTCTGCCATCAGAACCACAGAACCTGCCGTGACCAGTGTCAGGATCGGAAGTTCCTTGCGCAGCACCGCGGAATGCACCATGATGGGGCTTATCAATGCGGTAATCCCCAGAATCAGAGCAATATTGGCAATGTTGGATCCATAGGCGTTTCCCAGGGCGATCCCGGGACTGCCCTGTAATGCCGCCAGGGCTGAGACCACCATCTCCGGGGCCGAGGTGCCGAACCCCACGACCACCATGCCGATCAAAAGCGGGGGCATGCTAAAATACCGTGCAGTGGCAGCAGCCCCTTCCACAAACCGGTCCGCACTCCACACAAGGAGTATGAGTCCTGCAACCAGTGCAGAAACAGCCATTGCCATATGTCTATCCTTTACAGAACAGCGATTGTTTTGATTGCATCATTGTCTTTATCTGTCAAAGTTGCACAAATGGTAAATATTCGGGTTAGTGATTATTCAACTATTTTTCAGTAGGTCTTTGAATTTTTTTTCCATAGGATATACCCACACATCTTTAATAGGAACACTTATTTTTCCGGCAACTCCAAGTTTTCCCCGCCCTTTGGTTTCTCCACACAATATCCAATTGGCAGCCCTGTAACATGTGCCTGCAAATCAATCTTTTTGCACAAAAGACTTCATAAGAATGGGTCTTACGTTATACCTGGCTTCCCAATCATCCGGGAGATGACGTGTTGATAAAGATAGAATTTTTGACGCCAGATTTTTCGATTGGACCCATTGTAAAATCAGGAACCTGGCGTTATTGACAACCAAATGTAAATTTTTCTTTCTCTGGTCATGATTCCACCCGACAAATCGATCTTTTGGTGCGGTCTGCCATGCTGCGGCACCAAAACCCGTCAGTGCGACAATTTGTTCTCCCGCCCTGATAAAATATCTGAGCTGAGCGCCGGGCAAAGGAGTATAGCCCAGATAATGATATCGTTCTATGTATTCATTCCACAAAGATGATGTGGCTTTGGAGACCAGCTGTAAGTGCAGTTTTGGCAGATGATTTACTTTACACACAACTGTTCCTTGCGGATCAGTCGCTGTTGTGAACTTGATTTTTTTCACAGGCTGCCAGGTATGATCTCAGCCAGTGGTTCCGGTTGATTTTCCATAAGGCCAGGGTTTGAAAAATTGTGAACATCATTGCAGCCATCCGGGAACTCCACAGGCTGCCTGAACCATAAAAATTTTTCCGTCCCGTCACAGGATTGCGGATAGAATTTTCACCCGCTTTTTTGTGCAAGAAGCATCCATGCTTCTCGTATTATCACAATAATTTCACTGTGTCCCGAACTTTTTTCAAATATTGAAAAAAATTCCTAACCCGAATATTTACCGTGAATAAATACAATTTTTAGAAAATTCCAACCGCATACTGCCCCTTAAGTATTTTCAGGTGATCAGTTAATCGTTGACATTAAAAATGTCATCCTGTTAAGGTACGACGTAATCACCTTGGTAGTAAAAATTAAAAAGGGAATGTATAATGTAGTTCTTGCAAAGCATCTGTGTTTTTGTAAAGTTTGTTCAGGAGCAGGAGATGGAGGAAATAGACTTCAGAGGATTGAACATTGCCATTATGGGCGGCAGTTATCCTTGTAAAGAATTGTTGCAGCTTCTTTTAAGTGACAGCTTGAAAGAGCTTGACTGCAAAATTCTGGCAGTGGCTGATTCTTTCAGCAGGGTCAAAGGAATTAAATATGCCAAAGCCCATAAACTGTTCACGACCCATGTCTACGCTGACCTTTTTAAAATTGAAAACCTCGACCTGATCCTTAAAATATCCCAGGATCATAAAGTCGCCGCCATTATCGAAAAAGCCCGCCCTTTGAAAAGCAGGCTGGTGAATATCGACCGTTTCCAGGCAATGGCGCTGATCAGCCGGTTGAAAGTTGAACAAGAAAAGATTAAAATTCAGAAGGATATCAAACAAGGCAGAATAAATCAGGATAGCCTTGAGAAGGTATTTGAACAGTTCTCAGACCGAATGGCCCAGATTGCCGAGGAAAGAATAAGCCATTTTCTGAATGAAAGAGAAGACCTGATTAACATCGAAAACGAGCTGCACCAGATGATTCATGGCAGCATGATTCCAACCTTTATCATTAACAAAGATCACATCATCACCCACTGGAACCGGGCATGTGAAGAGCTAACGGGAATTAAATCCTATGAACTGGTGGGAACAGACAAGCAATGGAGTGCCTTCAGATCATCTAAAAGACCGACAATGGCGGATGTCATAGTCGGTGAGCTGCCGGAAGAAGAGGTGCGCAGATATTATGGAGACAAGTGGAAAAAATCAATTCTGATTAAAGAGGCATATGAAGCAGAAGAATTTTTTCCCCATTTGGGTGAGAATGGTAAATGGATATTCTTTACTGCGGCCCCCATCAAATCGGAAGAAGGCAAGATTATCGGGGCTGTTGAAACATTAAGAGACAGAACCCAGGAAAAAAAAGACCGGGAAGAAATCAAGGCTCAGGATGAAAAACTGGCTCATTTATATGATCAGTACCGTATCCTTTTTAATAATAACCCCAACCCGATTTTCATTGTCGACAGTCTTACCCTGGAGATCCTGGATGTAAATAACAGCGTGGAGGATGATTACGGCTATTCAAGGGAAGAGATGATCGGCAAACCTTTTTTTGATGTGATGAATGCCTTGAGCATTGATGCTTCCTTCAGCCCGGAAATGGTCATGCTGTTTAAAGAAAAATCAAAAGCGGCTCAGCCCCACCGCCGTATGCCATGGAAGGAAATTACCTTCAGGACAAAAACCGGAAATCATATTCCTGTCAGATATTCCACAAGCTTTCACCATAAAAAAAACAAACTGGTCGGATGTGCATTTTTCTTCCATGATCTGACGGAAATCAAGCAGCTTGAAAAAGAACTGGTCCAGTCCGAGAGGCAGGCAGCAATCGGCCAGACCATCAACGGCCTTGCCCATTATATCAAAAATATTCTGATCGGGCTCAAGGGCGGCAGCTACGTCGTGGATATCGGACTGAAAAGAAAGAATATCAAAAAAATTGAGGATGGCTGGCAAACCATTAAAAACAATATTGACAGAACATCCAATCTTGTCCAGAATCTGCTGACCTTTTCAAAGGAAAGAAAGCCTGAGTATAAATCCTGCTATCCGAATGAGGTGGTCAAGGATGTGGTCAACCTCCTGGAAGGGCATGCAAAGAAACAAAAAATAAAGATAATCCAGAATCTGGACAAGCGAATCGGGGAAATCAAAATGGATCCGGTAACGATTCACCGTTCTTTGCTGAACCTGATTTCGAATTCAATTGATGCCTGTCTGGAAGTCGAAGACCCGGACAGGTCATTGCAGATCTTTTTAAAAACATTCATTGAAAATGAAAATTTGCTCTGTATTGAAGTGCAGGATAATGGGGACGGTATAAAAAAAAAAGACAAAACCAACCTGTTCAAGCCGTTTTACAGTACCAAGGGAGAAAAGGGGACCGGCCTCGGGCTGCTTGTCACCGGAAAGCTGATAAAAGAGCACAACGGCACCATTCAGGTGTCATCCACCCTTGGAGAAGGGACTACTTTTACGATCCGTCTGCCATTTGAACAATGCGGTTTATTGCAAGGTCAAAAATCTGAAAGAAAAAATATCTTATGAAAAAGAGGGCGATATCCCATATTTCTTGAGTCATGGTCTCGGATCCTGCCAGGACCCTCCTTGATATGCTGGTGGACCCGAAACTGGGTGGGGGGTCTGTCAAGGAAATGCTGGGAACAAATGGTGGCCACGAAATTTGCCCCTTTTCTCCGGTAAAGTCTGCAAGCCTGCTTTCGGACATATAAATAACTCCTTCTTCAATCGGATCAACAAAGATATCGGGTTGCCTGAAAAACATCTGGCCCGGATCTTCAATACTCAACCAGCACCCTGAAATTTGAACCCCAATCCTTGTTCCTTTGTTCAAAAACAGTTCGGATCTAAGAAAACAGCATTCCTTTTCCGGCAATGGGACAACAATTGCTTGAAACAGCTGTTTTTCACCAGCAGGGATTCCGTATCGGGGATCACGGAGAAAAAAGCCTTGCTGCCAAGGATGATCAGCTTTTTTCTGGCCCGGGTCATGGCGACGTTGAGCCGGTTGGGGCTGTTCAGGAATTCACTGGTCAGGTGATCCGGGTCCGAGGCGGTCAAGCCGAAGAAGATGACGTCCCGCTCCGCGCCCTGGACCCGTTCTACCGTGTCCACAAGGGGGAGTTGTATGCCCTTGGGAGTCAGGCCCATGTCTGAGTCCATACCTTTCCGGGTCAGGCCCGTGTCTGAGATCATCTTTCCGAGCCGTTTGAGGATTTCGTTGTTCTGGGCCCTGTGGGGGGTGATGATGGCCATCCGGTCCGGGGGAAAGCCGTGGCCGCATATCAGGCGGCAGGCCAGTACGGCCATGAGATCCGCCTCTTCATCCGATTTCTGGGAACATCCCTGGTGGTCGGTCAATACCAGGGTGACCGGTTCTTCCGGATCCAGAATCTGGTTGAACAACCGGCCGGCACCAAAGGGGTCATTGTATTCTTCCCTGACAGGCTCCAGGCACAGCCGTGCCCGGTCCACTCCCGGGGCCGGGGCAAGCACACTGCCGTACCAGATTTTGGAAGGAAACGCGCAGATTTCCCTGTTCATCCGATAGGTGGTATTCAGGGTGACCTGGTGACACGCAGGATATTGGTTCCGGATATTGGACAGAATGGAACCGCTGAACCGCACTCCGTCCTTTCCGTCCTCCCCGTTCTCTTCATCGTCGTAGGTTCCCATGACAATGGGGGGAAGCTGATTTTCATCCCCCAGGAAAAGGAAGCTTCCCCTGCTGTAAATCAGACTGAGCAGGGCCTGGGGGAGCGGCACCTGGGAGGCTTCGTCAAAGATGATCCAGTCAAGGGCCAAAGGAAATCCCTTGTCCCTGCTGTTGAAAAGCGAATAGAACCCGTACCCGGTGGCGCCCAGGATCAGCCAGGACCGGGCCGGCAGGTCACTGGCATCCTTGACATGTTCTACAGCCGAGGCAGGCCGGTCCCCGAAATTTCCGTTTTCTCCACCAGGGGCGGATGGCCTGGTTTCAGGAGATCTGTTTTCCCCCCATTTGACACACTGGCCCGGGAACATACCTGGCAAATATTGGTCAGCCAAAAGGACCACCTTTTTCAAAACCGTGTCAATGGCCTGGTGGGTCAGGGCACTCACCCCGATGCGAAGCGGCCTGCCGGCATCATGGGCCTCAAGTATCAGGGCGATGATGATCCACCCCAAAAGATGGGTTTTCCCGGTGCCTGGCGGTCCCTGGATCAGGCCGGTTTGGTATTGAAACGGCAGCATCAGGGCCTGCTGCTGGGCAGGATTCAACCCGTGGTCATCCCGGGCCAGCCATTGTTCCACCCAGTCAAGGGATGATGCCGGCTGCTTTTGAAGGGCATCGCCTGCCAGCAGGTGCCGGACATGGCAATATCTTTCATCTGAAAACAGGGCAGTGGCGGCATGGACCATCTTTTCCCGGTTCCAGTCATCCATATCCTCTTCAAGGGAATAAAACAGCTCTTTGTGACACTGCAGCCTGCCGGACCGGGAAAGGAGCCCGACCTCTCCGGCTTCCATGTCATATTCAGCCAGGATGACGGGAAATCCCCCCTGGATATCGGCCATGCCGTGGGGCACCAGTTTGAGGAAATCCCCCTGGCGGAATTTGGCCGGAAGGGTTCGGGGCGACAGTTTAAAGATATGGAGAAACCGCCCGTCGTGATCCAGGCGGGCATGGTGAAATTTCAGGTATCCCAGGGACCGGAACCGCTGCATCCGTTCTGCCAGGGGCTGTTCCTGGAGCATCTTGATATCCGCGTCTTTCAACCGTTTTTCTTCGTGGATAAAGGTAATATAGGGCAGGACCCGTTGATCTGTCCGGTCTTTGGCCGGCCATTCCCGGATCCAGCCGCTTTCCAGGCGCAACACCGCTTTTTCAAAAATTTCTGTCATGACGGCAAGACCCTGTTTCACCTCCCGGGCAGCAGGGTCTTCGGCAGTGCTGCCGCTCTGGTGGAACAGGGTCAAAGGCGGTGTCAGGAACTGTTTGTATCCAAACACATGGCCAAGGGAGTAAAAAGAGAGCGCACCCGGCACCGGCATGGTAAAATGGCGGGTCAATACCTGTTTGAGATCTGTCCACGGCGCGGGTTGGGTCTGACAAAGAAAGTGACATGAATTTTCCGGTGCCTGCCCGGCCCACTGAATCAGTGCCCTTCGGGATTGGGAACCCAGATGGAAAATATGGGGTCCCGAGCCTGAATGGATGCTTTCCTCCCAGCGACTCGCCAATTTCCCGGCAAAGGTTTCCCACACCCGACATCGCGCATCGTCGCTCTCCATAGTCCATACCCGGGATTCAACCACCTGCCGGGTACCCGGCTCCCACACCTGCCATCCCAGGACCCGGGGCTGTCCGGTCAACCGCTCTGTTTCCACATGGATGAAAAAAATCCTGGAAAGGTTGGCCGGAAACAAGTGGGTCTTTTTTTCGTGAAGACGGATGCGGTTGGTTAAAAAGGCATGGCACCATCCTGCCAGTTTCTCCCGCTGTCCCGGGGAAAGGCGGGGTTTCATGGCCAAAGGACCTTCCTCACCGCCATCAGCCATGTTTTCCAATACCCTGGCGGTCTTTTCCAGGGTGGTGCAGCCCAGGCCCCGCAACGCCATCAGTTCTCCCCGGGTCAGTGCGGGCAAAAACTGGATCTCTTCATAGGCAAGGGCCCCGGCGTAGCAGCCGGCAAACCCGGAACAGGCAGTGCAGCGATTTTGAAGCCGGTGGTCTGCATGGGCCGGCTGGTCTGCCAGGATCCGGCCCAGGGTGTGACACAGACTGGAAAATGCGGCCAGGAAAGGGGTTAAATCAAACTTGTGGATCTCCCCGGCTGTCAGGGATCGGTCCCCGGGCTGTGGTGAGACGATGAATCCGCAGTGCGAGACCCGGGCAGGAATCTTGTGTTCTGTTATCATTTTTTCCAGAACCAGCGCATAAAACGCCACCTGCCATTTCTGATGATACCGGGGATCGGGACTGCGCTTAATGTCGCCAACCTCGATCACCACCGGGTACCGGCCCCTGACTGTGCCGGATCCGTCATCCACCGGTTCCAGTGCCAGCCTCAAAAGATCCGGGATCCCCACAGCATCCATGTCAGGAAATTGCGGCACCAGCAGGCCCGTTTTAAGACCGCATTGGGAGATCCACACCCGCCGGGCGGATGGCCCGTTTCCGGCAATGAGCTGTGTCACTGTTTCTTCCAGCAGTCTCAGGCCCGCTTTCCAAAGAGGTTCACCCGGCCCTTCCGGCGCCGGGCTGACCAGAATTTCCCCCTGTTCCTCAAGGAATGCCAGCATGGCCTGTTCGTGGCAGAGACCCTGGTCTCGGGCAAGGTCCATGAGGCCGTCCTGATCCTGAACCAGGTGGTCCAGGCCCAGGTATTTCAGGCAGAACCTTCGGCCGCACTGGCCAAAATAAAAATAATCGCTGACCATGGTGGCGGTCAGAGAACGGCCCGGATCAAAACAGGGACGTTGCCACCGGGAAGATGAAAAAGGGAACGCCTCCGATGCCGGCACCTTTTGTTTTTCTCTGTTCAGCAGGGAAATACCGGCATCCATCTCCCAGGTTGCGGATTCTTCGGCCTTTTCCACAGCAGGGTGTGGTCCGGCAAAGGCCGCCATATCGCCGGAAACCATATCCGAGCTGGATGCAAGATACCGGGCAAAAGCCTCCGCCACCCGCCGGTCAAAGAAAAAATCAGCGATCTCTTCCACCATCAGGGCTTTGGGCAGTGTTTTCCAGAAAATGCTCAGGGGAACCAGGCCCCGGACCACCTTGAAATGGGATGCGACCCAGGCATGGAAGGCATTTTTTTCAACGGGCAGGTTCAGTGTTTCGAACCGGATCCACCGGCAACATTCCACCCCGGTCTCACTGGAGGTGATCTCCAGGTCTTCATCCTGGAAATGGTCCCGGATGGCCCATTCCAGCACCAGGTTGCCGGCAGCGCCCAAAAAGGTGCAAAAACAGAACCGTGCCTTTCTGCCCGGGACAACTTCGATGCCGTTGGCCAGCTTCACCGGTTTTGCATGGTACGCCTGTTCATGACGGATCAATTGTCCGGTCCGGGTCATCAGGCCGCTGTCATCCGGCATGGCACAGGAGTTGAGGATCCGCTTCATGGCCCGGGCCATTTCATATGATACACGGGGGCCCAGACCCGACCAGACCAGGTCCTTTTCTCCTTTTCCGGCCCAGGGACGTGCCACCACTTTCCCGGGATCCCCTTCCGCCTGGATTTTCAGAATCTCAAGGCGCCGGCCCGAAAGATGGACCCGGTCTCCCACATCCATCTGGGAGACAATGGACTGGGGGATATCTGCCACCGTTTCCCCGGAGACCTCCAGGAGGTACTCTTTTTCCGTCTCGGGAAAATTTCCCCAGATCTTATAGGCCAGAAAATGGTCCCGGTACTGCCAGCCCCCCCGCACCAGTCCGGGGCGGGGGCAGGGGCGAATCCATCCTTTTTTTTCAAGAGATGTGAAAATGGTGGACAGCAGTCTTTTTTTGTCCGGGAAAAGAGATTGCATTGCATCAAGGGAGATCTCTTTTTTTTCATACAGACAGGAGATCACCTGCTGGCTGAGGACACTTGGCAGTTCCTTGGGAACCGGTGCCTCGATCCTGCCTTTTCGTCCCAGTTCCAGCAGAGCAAGGAAGCGGACCACCTGGGTGCCGGCGGATTCTCCGGAACAGATCCCCCAGAAATTGATGGCACCTTCCCGGCGGTTGGCCCGGCCGATGCGCTGAAGAAAGGAAGATACAGACCCAGGGGGTTCAAACAACAGAACCGCGTCCACATCCCCCACATCGATCCCCAGTTCCAGGGTGCTGGTGGCAATGCACAGGGCATGGGGATTTTTCCGGAACCGGTCCTCGGCCTTTTTGCGTTCCCGGGGCTTGAGGTTGGAGTAATGGAGTTCGGTGACATCCCGGAACACCCCAAAGCGGCCAAGGATACCCGAAAGCCGGTCGCATGCAGACCGGCTGTTGCAGAAGATGAGGATTTTTTTGTAGTTCCAGGCATGGTACAGGTCGTTGAGCAGGACGGTCATCTCGGCATCGCCGTTTTTGAGATGAATCAGGCGGGCGGAAATCTTGCGATCCGTGTTGACGGCGATGGATGTTGCCCCGGGCCTGAAATCGAAAAAATCCATCACACCCCTGACCCGGGCAATGGTGGCGGACATGGCGATCTTCTGGACCGGTGTCCGGGTTCTTTTGGACAGGCGGGTGAACAGACAGGCCAGGTGCCGCCCCCTGTACTGGTGGACCAGGGGGTGGACTTCGTCGATGATCACGGTGCCCACCCGGGACAAAAACCTTTTCAGGCCTTTATTGGCGCTTCCCAGCATCACATCCAGAGATTCCGGGGTGGTGAACATGATATCCGGCCGTTTTTTCCCGGCCCGTTTCAGATCTCCGGTGCGGATGGCAAGGGTGAGCCCCAGGCGCTCGGTGATCATGGGTTCAAACCGCCGCACAAGGTCTTTTGCCAGGGCACGGGTGGGAATGATGTACAAAACTCCGTGGACCCTGCCCGAAGCGATCACCCGTTCCAGGCAGGGGGCCAGCACAGCTTCGCTTTTCCCGGAGCCTGTAGCGGCCTGGAGAATCAGGTCTTTGCCCGCCAGGATGGGCTGGATGACCTGCACCTGGACAGAGTGCAGAAAGGTGAATGATCCGTAAAATGGCCGGAAGGTGTTGGGCAGCAGTAACAGGGGATCGGGAGCTTGGGCCATGGGAATCAGCAGGATTGTTTCTGCTGTTCCAGATCCAGCTGGTTGACCAGAAGCCGCAGTTTCATGCGGGATTCAGCCCGGCCGTGCCTGGACAGGACCCGGGCTGCTTCCTTTTCCAGGACAGCACTTTCCGGCTCCCACCCATACGCCTTGCCGTGGAGAATCAGAAGCTTGCGGATCAGAACCTGCCAGTCCCGGGCCGAAAGATCCTGGAGCAGGTGGATATTGAGGTCTTCCTTCCAGGCCCTGTGGTAATTGCGCGTAAAGCAGGGGATCTGTTCCGGCGCTGTGTGGCTATTTTTTTGTCCCCTGGCCGCCCGGGTCCGGTCATAGGGTTCGTCCGCAACCAGGGTGAAAAAATCATGGGTAAAGGCAAACACCGGGAAAAAGCCGGGGCTGCAGGTATCCGGGCTGAAGATATCATGGAGGAGTTCATAACTCTTGCTGCGGCTGGTGATGCGGGTCTGTCCGATGGATTCCCCCTCGTCGAACAGAAGCATCCACCCTTTGAATCCCAAGGTTCTGAACAACCGTGCCAACCCCTTGATGGCGGCCAGGTATTGTCCGGGATCCTTGCAGACCAGAGAATGATCCTTGTAAAAAGGTACCTTGCGATAATGGAAGACCGCCTGCAAACGAAAAGCCGGGATATCCTTACCCAAGAGGGCGTTTTTCAGGATCCATGGAAATTCCCGGGGCTTGAACCGAACGTGTTTTTTCAGTTTTCGTTTATCAGGGGCAAGGTCCATGTTGGGGGATGCCATGGCTGCCAGGATGCACCTGAACCGGTGGGGCATGTTGGCAGGGATCATATCCAGGATGGTTCTGTCCCGATTTTCACGCCGGTTCATCCACGTTTGGGCCGCTTGCTGCCAGATCTCTGTAAAGCTGTTTTCCCCGTTCGGAAATGTCATGGCCCCCATCAGGGCCCGGTAAACCGTTTTGAAATCATGGAACGGGACCTGCCTTGGGTCGAGGTTAATATAGCTGACAACGAAATTTTCAGCCAGAGCCCGCTGTTTCAGGTAGGTGAGGCTGTGGGATTTTCCCTGGCCATAGGCCCCGCAGATGCACAGATGACAGGGCCGGCCTGTTTCAAGTCTTGCGACCCCCTGGTCAAAGAGCTGGTTCAGTTTTTCTTCCCCCGAAGTGAGCCATTGTACCCCCAGGGGGTCGAACAGGCCGTCCCTGATGCGCTCCACCGCCCTTCTGAGAAAAAAATTATCCATACCGTTGACCCGGATTTTAAAAAATTGGTCATCCATCTTGTGGTTCCTGTCCTAATCGTCCCAGGTCGGCTGCATCTGTTTCATCTTTTCTGCTTCCATCTCCTGCTGGGTTTCCACCATCTGGCGCGCCATGTCCATATCCCGGGGTGACGTCCCCTGCTCTGCCAGGTCAAGAATAGTGATCAACTGCTTGATAAAGAGACGGACCTCGCTGATCACCCCCATCCGTTTCTGGCTGGTGCAGATCTGTTCCATGACACTGTCTGTCACCATGTCATCGGGATTCCACCGGTAGGAGATGCCGTGGAGGGTCCTCAAGACCCGGCCCAGCTCCAGCAGCTCTTCGGTTTGCAGCGGGGTCTGGTGAAGGTCCACCAGCACGCCCCGGTAGTTGAGGCTTTTTGCGTCGCCGATGGACCGAACCCGGCTCCAGAGGGCATCGTAGGATTTAAACCCCTTTTCCGACACCAGCACGTCCGGGATGATGGAAAAAAAGAGGTGAAGAAACCGGGCGGTCTCACTGTTGTCGATGAAAAGCCGCACATTTTCATAGGCAGCATTTCGGATGGATGTACTCATAGCCACCACCGTCTCCATCTCATCCATGAGCAGGATCAGGCCCTGGTGGCCGGTATGGCGCAAAAACAGAATCAAAGAATTTATGAACTGCCGGGCGTTGGTTTTGTTCAGGAACTCGTAGATCTGGAAAGGCTTGAGTTCCCGCTTGGTGACTTTTCCCCCTTCAAACCAGTGCATCAGAATTTCATTGTCCGCATCCCGGCGTGCTTTGTCCTCCCCCTCTGCCAGGGGCGCAAACCGGTTGTTAACCAGGGCGGCCAGGGCATTGGCGAAACTTATGTCCATTCCCGGCATCTCTTTGAACTGTCCGGCAAGGGCCTGGTATGGTTGCCCGGCATCCGGCGCCTGTCCTTGGCCCGGCTCCTTTTCCATTTTTTCAAGCCATGAATCCAGCAGGGCCCGGATCCCTGTGCCGGTGAAATTTCCCTGGAGCTGCCGGACAATGGCCTGGTAAACGGTCTCGAATTTATGGATGGGCACATCCCGCGTCAGGACCACAAAGGAGACGGCAAATCCCTTTTCCAGGGCCAGGTGGCGGACCACGGACATGAAATGGGTCTTTCCGTCCCCGTAATCCCCGCTGATGAACCGCACCTTGGCCCCGCCCTGTGCGATGTAATTGTCCAGATCATCTTCAATATAGGAGAGCCACTTCTGCCTTCCTACGGTAAATACCGGGACATATTCCACAGGGACGCTACCCTTGCGCAATTCTTCAATGATGGACCTGGCCTGGTAAGGCTTCAGTGCTTCAAGTGCTTCCAAAGATATCATGGCAATTATTCCCGGGTCTCATGAAAGGAGATGGCGGTTATCTGGCGCAGCTCTCCTTCGGGGTCCAGAAGCCACAGGGCCTTGTTCCGTCCAGGCGTGAGCTGAAGCTCATATCCGTCTGACGTGCCGCCGGTATCTGACTCAAAATAGCGCCACAGGTCCACGGAGAACTGGTCCTGGCTGTAGCCTCTGAATTTGCCTTTGTCCATGTTCTGGAAAAACGATTTTGGCTGAAGGGAAATCACATATGCCAGATAAAAGGTCTGCATGGGAACAGGCCGTCCAGCAGGCAGATTCTCCTGTGCCAGGATCTCCAGGTAGACCTTGCACAAAGCGTCGATGAACTGCAAAGGATCGTAAGGTTTGTCGTACAACTGCTTTTTCAACCGGAGCACCGCTGTCAGTATCCGCCGGGGATCGATGGATTTGAGCACTTTTTTGTTGATCATCGTGGTGCGGCTGCTGAAATCGATCTCCCCGTCAATGCCTTTTAAAACGGTAAACCTTGGAAAATCCATCTCAATTGGCAGCTCTGCTTCCCGGCACTTTTGGGTCAGGTCCTCTATCAGGTCCATCCGGTATTGTTCCACCTTTTCATGGGCATAGCCCCCCAGCGACTCAAAAACAGGGCCACAGGATGCCAGGGTCTCATCCTGGACGATATCCTCTGCCGGTTTGCTTCTCAGCAGTTCATCCAGGCGGAGGAAATCATCCCTTCCCGCACACCGGATGCACAACTGGATAAAATCGGCTTTTTTCTGTTTCTGGTTCAGGTCCCTTTGAAAGGGCTGGACAATCTGTTTCAGGTCTTCTTGAATATCTTCAAGAAATTCGTTCGGTTCCGGCATCTGATTCCCCTTTGCAATTTCAAATTTTCGATCAAACCTGTTTTACACGCCTACATGGAAAATTTCAAGGCCATATGACGTCGTCCCTGCATGATACGTGACACCCTGACGGCCGTAATCGAACGGAACTGGAATGCCGTCCGTAAAGAATCCGACCTGAGCGAGGTGGAAAAATAATTTCTCTGGAGACGGTAGTTTCTGAACCCTTTTTCACTTGATCAGCAGGCATGGCCTGTATGATTGCCGGCCGTGAATCGCCGGCCGGAAAAATGTCATGGCAATTGACGGAACAGCAAGGTTATATTATGGTAAAATAAACAAATGGAGAAGACTCGCAAAAAACAGGTCCGACAGGTTGATCAAATGATACTGAAACAGGTGTCCAGGGCCATATTTGATGCCGGTGTGCGGGCGGTGGCGCCTGAGGCTTGTGTGGCAAGGCATTTGCACATTTCCGGCAGCCGATTGCGTGCAGGGGAACTTGACCTGGACCTGGATCAGATCCGGCATTTCTATGTGGCCGGAGCCGGCAAGGCATCGGCAGCCATGGCCCGTCAGGTGGAAGACCTGCTGGGGCCGAGCATTCATGACGGGGTGGTGGTCACCAAATACGGGCATGGGATGCCCCTGGAACACTGCCGGGTGATGGAAGCCGGGCACCCGGTGCCGGATGCACAGGGCATGGAAGGGGCAGCCGCTCTGCTGGAGATGGTATCCAGGGCCGGGCCGGAAGATGTGATTCTCTGTTTGATATCAGGCGGGGCATCCGCCCTGACCCCGGCACCTGCCGAAGGCATCACCCTTACGGACAAACAGGATACCACCCGGCTGCTTTTGGGATGCGGGGCAACCATCCACGAGATCAACACCATCCGCAAACACCTGTCCCGGATCAAGGGCGGACAGCTGTGTAAGGCTGCCAAAGGAGCCCGGGTGGTATCGCTGATATTGTCCGATGTTGTCGGAGATGACCTGGATATCATAGGTTCCGGAATGACCGCCCCGGATACCGGAAATTTCAGGGACTGTCAGACCATACTTGCGCGATACCGCATATGGGACAGGGTTCCCGAAGCGGTGCGACAGCGCATTATGGCAGGAATCAAGGGCAGGATATCCGACACTCCCAAACCAGGGGACCCTCTGTTTTCAAAGGTATCCAACCGGGTGGTAGGCAGCCTGTCCGATGCTTTGAACGCTGCCAAAAAAGAAGCACACCGCCGGGGATTCAATTCGCTGGTGCTGTCTTCCATGATCCAGGGAGAGGCCGGAGAAGCTGCCAAAATCCTGTGCGCCATTGCCAGAGAGGTCAGATCATCCGGCAGGCCGGTTTCACCGCCTGCCTGCCTGCTGTCCGGCGGTGAAACCACCGTGACCATCAAAGGAAAGGGAAAGGGCGGAAGAAATACCGAGCTGGCCCTGGCCGGGGCCATGAGCCTTGCCGGCACAGACGGGATTCTTTTGCTGTCCGCCGGCACGGACGGCACAGACGGCCCTACAGATGCGGCCGGCGCCTTTGCGGACAGCACCACCATTTCCCGGGCCGCAGCCCTTGGCCTGTCAGCAGGAGACCATCTGGCGGACAACGACTCCTATACCTTTTTCCTTGCACTGGATGATCTGCTGGTCACCGGTCCCACCCGCACCAATGTCATGGACATGCAGGTCCTGCTGGTTTCCGGATAAAAAAGGAGGTATCCTTGTCCTCAACCTGGCCCTGGAACTGGCCGCTCCGGGCATTCTCAGGAAACTGGGCCGGGATGGCCGGATACCCTGATCCCCCGCGCAAGTGATGCGATTTTTTAAGACAGACGTCGGATGAGCAGCGCTTCTCTGAGGGGTACAGGCCCCAGGCAGAACCGTTTGCAGTCGGGCTGATCCAGCCATGCCTGTTTTATCTTCAGATTGGGGGAACGGCCGTCTGCTGAATCCAGGATGCGTACATTGCCTTTCATCCCCCGGACAGCGGTTCTGCGGTAGGAATCAAACCCATACACCCACCCATCCGCCATTTTTGTAACCATGATATAGTGCTCTTCTTTTTTGGTGAGCAAGATATTGCACAGTACCACGCCGCCCCCATCCAGGCACACCTGAATTTGCCCGTCACTGTCCAGGCGGACCGCCTCTTTTTCCAGAAACCTTGTCCGGACGGAAAACTGTTTGATCTTGTAGGAATCCAGCCAGTTTCCCACCAGGCGGGCTGCGTATTTACTGGTTCCGCCGATACCGAACCGGGCATTGCGGCCCACGGTATCCAGGCAGTACAGATAAATGTGGCGGATGACCATGGGGGGGATCTCTTTTCTTTTGAACAGATAGCTCACTGCATTGATCAATGCTGTGGGCACACAATCATATTCAGACACCTGGTAATGCAGCGGGGTATACATGGATTCTCCTGGCAAGCAACATCCTGACTGAAGATGATCCTATACGCCTTTTTTCCTGATTTTGCAAGAAATGTTCTCTGTCTTGCATTCCCTGGTAAATAAATGTATCTGATGGATAAATCAGGTTTCATCAGATTGACACATTGAGATGACAGGACCGGACCATGGAACAAGAATCCCTCATTATCCGCGCGGACCAGCTGTATGACGGCAGGACCCTGCAGACAGACGTGACCGTGGTGGTGGAAGGCCGCCATATCATTGACCTAACCCGAAACACCTCCCCCTCTGACATCAGAGGCATCGTCACCCCGGCCTTCATCGATCCCCACTCCCACATCGGCATGGAGCGGCAGGGGGAACCGCTCAGTGAAACCGAAACCGATGAGCACCGCACCCCTTTTGCACCGCTGCACAATCCCCTGAACAGCATCTATTTTGATGACCGGGCGTTTGCCGAGGCCGTGGACTTCGGGGTGCTCTACTCCTGTGTGGTACCGGGATCAGGCAACATCATCGGCGGCAGGGCCGTGATCATCAAAAATTTTGCCGACAACCGGGCCGATGCCCTTGTCAAAGATTACGGATTCAAGGCATCCCTGGGGTACAATCCCCGCATATCCACCCACTGGAAAGGGCAGCGGCCCTGCACCCGCATGGGCGCTGCCGCCATGCTGGAGGAGTTCTTGTCTGATATTCTCCGAAAAGAAGAACAGGCCCGCATCAAAAAGGAAAAAGCCCTGCATGAACTGTCCCGGCCCGACAGTCCCGGAAAAGGGGCTGCCTGGGCCCAACGGGAATACGACATAGCCCTGTCTGAAGAGCAATGGGAAATGTTCCGGCTGTTCACCGGCAAAAAGATACTGAAGGTGCATCTGCATAAGGAAGATGACGCTTTGTTTCTCATTGACCTGAAAAAAAAGTTCCACCTGAATGTCACGGTGGAGCACGCCCTGGACATTCACCACACCAGTATTTTCAATGCACTGGCAGACAACGGCATTCCGGTGGTATACGGCCCCCTGGGCTCCCTGGACGGCAAGGTGGAGCTGAAAAACGCCTCCTGGCGGCACACTGCCCTGCTCATGGCATCCCGGGCCCAATACGGCCTGATGAGCGATCATCCGGTCATCCTGGCCCACCATCTGCGGGACAGCCTCAAATATTTTCTGATCCAGGGCATGGCACCGGCTGATGCCATCGGCCTGGTCACCCTTCGGAATGCCCGGATTCTGGGCATCGACCACCGCCTGGGAACGGTGGCCCCGGGCCGGCTGGCCAGCCTCATTGTCTGGGACAGGGACCCGTTCCATCTGGGGGCGTATCCGCTGGCGGTGGTGGCTGAAGGAAAGATCATCCGGGACCGGCGATGAAAATTCTTTTATCGGCACAATTGAAATAACACAATCAAAGAAAAAGCAAAAGAAATCTATAAACAATATGGTGTCAGCCTGAGCGAGGCGATCAACATGTTTTTAGTCCAATCTGTCCTGGAGCGGGGATTGCCTTTTGAAATGAAAATACCCAATGATGAAACCATGAATGAAATCAGAGAAGGAAAAACGGAAAAAGTGTCTTTTGATGAACTTCAAAAAGAAGCGAAAAAATGCTTGGCATAGATTGAAAAAGAGACATTGTATTTAATCAGGATTGGTACACACTCACAGCTCTTTAAATAATTTTTAGAATTTAAAAAATTTTTTGAATTTTTAGAAATACTTTCTAAATATACAAAGGCAGCCTGGAATATCCTGGCTGCCTTTGTAATTTTCCGATTATCGTCTCTATTTTTATACCACGGTTTCGGTAAAAGTCACCCTGCCGGCAATCCGGTCTTCTGGGGCCAGGCGGGTGAGTTTGACCATTTCAAAGCCCGTGACCTTGATAAACACCTTGCCGGCATCATCGGTCAGGGTCAGGTCATAGGTATTGGTTTCCTTTCCTGATGCCTTTTTTTCCGTAATGCACAGATAGTCCGTTTGTTTTTCCACCGGCGCAAAAAAGGCCATGGACGCGATGCGGAAGGGCAGCACCGTGCGGGAGGTGGTGAGAAATTCCAAAAGTCCCCCGGTCTGGAACATGGCATCCACCAGGACCGGGGCTGCCTGGAACTGCGGATCGGTCACCCCCTTGAAGAAAGGGGCCGTGGATCTGTCCGCCACGGTGGTGACCAGGGTGGTGCCGTCAAAAGAGTTGATGTCCGTGATGGTCGCAAACAGCCCGAACATGAACAGCCGTCCGGGATGATACACCAGATCCGCCAGATCCCCTTCCCAGGACATGGGATGAAATTCGGGCAGATCAATGGTTTCCGGTGCCGGCCGGTCAGGGGAAAGGACAAAATTGCCCTGATAATGCTGTTTGGGATCCCCCATCACCTGTCCTTTGGGATTTTTAAACACCGAGGTGATATCACAGGCATACTGATCCTGGTTGGTCCGGGTACTGGAAATGATAATTTCCTTGGGCCGTCCCTTGAGCAGCTTGATGCCATAGGGGATGGAAAAATCAGACAGTCCCGTGACCACCGATCCTTGTCCGGCCAGGGCTGCGGCAGCCTCAGCCATGGTCTCGATGCCGGTGGACCCTAAAAACAGGGGCACATCCCCCATGGTATGGTCATGGAGAAACAGGTCATGCGAAAGATCCAGCACCCGGGTCCAGACGGCGGTGTCCTCCGCCTGGTGCGTCACCTCTCCGAGAAAGGGAAAGGCCTGATCCTGGGGGGTGCCAAGCAGCCCGTCAATGTCAAAATCATAATCCAGGCCGGAAAACACCATTTCAGACTCGGTTTTATCCAGCAGGTCTGCCATGAAGAACTTCACGCCCTGGTCCATGGGCAGAAACTGGATGCCCCGGTCTTCCAGCACCTTTTTCACCGTGGGATTGGTGGCCATGCCTACCCCGCCCCAGGCGGTCCAGGCATAGACTTTATAGGTTTTCTCCGGATGCAGCTGTTTTTCTCTGAACAATGTTTTGCCTAAGAAATCATTGGCAGCGGTGTAATCCACCTGGCCCTGGTTGCCGAACCGGGCCGTGACCGATGAAAAGGTGAAAAAATATCGATATTCCCTGTCTTTTGCGGCAGCCAGCAGGTTGCGCATGCCCTTGACCTTGACATCCACCACCAGCTCGAACGCCTTTCGCTCTTTTTTGGGGATAAACTGGCTCATCTCCATGCCCGCTGCATGGAAGATGCCGTCGATGCGGTCACAGGCATCCACAGCCTTTTTCACCGCCTGAAAGTCGGTGACATCGGTGCAGTGATAGGCCACAGAGATCCCCTGGGATTTGAGGTACTCAATGTTGGCAATGGATTGTCTAACCCGCATCAAACGGTCCAGGGCCTGTTTCACCGCCACCGGTTTTTCCCCGGGCATCTGGTTTCGCAGCATGGCCATCAGGTCAGCTTCAGTGGCAGTCGGTTTCAGCAGTTCCGGATCCGTGGCATAGATATCGTTGATATCCAGAATCACCAGGTTGACCCTGTAGGCGGCCACCACCTGTTTTAAAATCTCATAGGTGATGCCGCCGGCCCCGCCGGTCACAAGCAACGTATCGCCGTCCGATACAATGGGCGCATCTTTGCGTGCAGTTTCCGGGTGCATGGACAGGACATAGCGTTTCTTGTTCTTATATCCCACCTCACACCGGGGATCATCTGACAGCAGTTCCGAAAGGAACAGATCGGCAATTCGGGCCAGGCTCTTTTTGGGATATTTATAAGAAAAATCCACCACCTTGACCCGTGTGTTTTCCAGCTCTTTATTGGCGGTCTTGAGCATGCCGCTCAGGGCGCCAAACAGCGGATGGATCTCACCACAGTCATCCATATAGGGAAACACCACTGAATCGAATGCAATGGTGCCGATGAGGGTGTTTGGGGCATCCAGTTTGTCAAACAGGGTTTTGAGCAGCAAAAAAATAGATTTAACAGTGGTGTTCACATCTGCATCAGCGGCAAATTCTGTGTTTTTGCGGTCAAAGTATGCATCCAGAGAGGCCAGGTGGATAAATCCTGTGATCTGCGGATCTGTCTTGGCAAAGGAGTCAATGGCGGCCTGGAACCCGTCCAGGTCAGACAGGTCAGCTGTCACATCCGCATCTTTTGTCCCCAGGGTGATCACTTCTCCCCCGGTAGACTGTATCCGCTCCATCACAGCCTTGGCAAACCCGTGGCTGTCCAGGGAGACCAACAATTTATGGCCGGAAAAATCCGGCCTGCCAAGGGCCGGCATGTCCGCCTCATTTACCCGCACCACCAGGCGTTTGATGGGGGATGCCGGGTCTGGAAACAGGTCATCAGGCCCTGAGGTTTCAGGGTCTGCCATATCTGTTGAGACCGCATCTGATGTTCCGGTCGCAGGAATTGTGTCCTCTGCCGTGGCAGGGGCTGCCGGCACACGGGCCTGGATATAGGCGGTGAGTTTTTCAATGGTGTTCAGATCCCGCAGCCGCAGGTCATCTGGCACGGCAAACCCGAAATGGCCTGCCACCTTGCCGAAAATCTCCACCTGCTTGACCGTGTCAATGCCTAAGTCCGCTTCCAGGTCCAGGTCATCTGCCAGCATGTCCGGGGTATATCCGGTCTGGCGGGCGATCACATCCTTGACCACGGCAGCGGTGTCTTCATCGCCGGTCAAAGATTGCGTAACCACCCGCTCCCCGGAATCCATGGTATGGGCCGCAGCCGGCATCGGAAAATCGTTGGCATCGGCGGCGGCGGCAGATCCGCCCTTACCAGCTTTGGTCCCGGTTTCGGTGACAGTTTGGGTATCTATGCCTGCAGCATCGGATCCTCCCTCAGTCCCGGCTGTTCGAGCAGCCACATAGGTGGCCAGTCTGGCAATGGTGTTCAGATCCCGCAGCCGCAGATCATCAGGCACGGCAAAATTAAACTGGGTGGCCACCTTGCCGAAAATCTCCACCTGCTTCACCGTGTCTATGCCCAGGTCTGCTTCCAGGTCCAGGTCATCATCCAGCATGTCCGGGGTATACCCGGTCTGGGCCGCAATGACATCCTTGACCGCAGCCGATACCTGATCAGCGGGCACTTTTGGGGTAACAACGCGTTCACCGGAATCCATGGTATGGGCTGCGCCAGGCCTGGCAGATGCCTGGTCTGATGCTTCCGGTGCCTGATCAGCGCTGGATGCAGATGCGGACCGGGCCGCCACATACCCGGCCAGTTTGTCAATGGTGTTCAGATCCCGCAGTTTGAGGTCATCGGGCACGGGAAATCCGAACTGGGTGGCGATCTTGCCGAAGATCTCCACCTGCTTCACCGTGTCAATGCCCAGGTCCGCTTCCAGGTCCAGGTCATTTTCCAGCATGTCCGGGGTATACCCGGTCTGGGCCGCAATCACCTGTTTGATCTTTTCTGCTGCAAGGGTGCTGTCCTGTCCGGCACCGGATGCTGCCGCACCTGACCGACCCGTGGCTGCTGCCGGTTCCTGCCGGCCGGCAGGGGCTGAAGCAGAAGCCTGTGCCGGTGCGGCAATCTCTGAAGTCCGGGGCATGGACCCTGCGGCAGAAGGTATTGATGCGGCAGGTGCAGGCATGGCCGGCACCCGGGTGATTTGGGGTTGTGTTTCCAGGGCAGCTGCTGCCGGGTCTCCCCCCACCACGCACAGGGTGTTGTCAATGATTTTCAACTCCGGCTTTTGTGCACCGGTGATATGGCGCAGCCATCTGTGGTATGCCAGGTTGCCCTGGACAGCATTCTCCTGGATCCGTTTCACAAACATAAAGGCAAAGTGGGAACCGAATCCCGCAGACAGGTGCAGGCCGTATTCACTCTTTATATTTCCCTGTCCGGAAAAATTCAGCTTTTTAAAATGGTCGGGTATTTTGGTCAGATTGGCGATGGGGGGGGCCTTGCGGTTCTGCAGGGCCTTGACCAGGACCACATCTTCTATGGCCGCACCCAGGGTATGGCCGGTGAATCCCTTGGTGTTGGAGATACAGATGCTGCTCAAATGATCGGCAAAGGTGGTTTCCAGGGCCGTCACTTCTGCATCGGCACTGCCCCCCCTCGCCGGGGTGTAAGTTTCATGGGACATGAACAAAAGCTTGTCTGCATAGTCTTGTTTTTTCAGACCGGTGCGCTTTTCGACCTTGTTGATGAATTTTGTCATCTCCTTTGCCATATGGGGCACATCTATATTGTAGGTGTGGTAGGCGGAATTGGCGATGTGGGTGCCCAGGATCTCGCACTGGCCGTTCATACCCCGCCGGCTCACCTCTGACTCCGCCTCGATGACCAGGCCCACTGCACCGGATCCCAGAATGGTGCCGTTGCGGTCCTCATCAAAAGGTTTGGCTGCCTCTGACACCCGTTTTTTAATGGTGGCAGCCCCCAGGGCCAGGAACCCGGACCCCACCCACTGGTTCTGCTGGGTGGATGTGGCGTTTTCCCCGCCCACCACCAAAACCCGTTTGCACCGGCCGGTGCGGATCCAGTCCTCGGCAATGCCGATGGCCAGGGTGGTGGAGGCACAGGCAGAGGACACCAGGGTATTGGGGCCTTTGGCCTTGATGATCATGGCCAGGTGGGCCGATCCCAGAGGACAGGCATTGGCCAGAAAGTTTCTGTCAAAGGTGTAGGTGGAAAAATCTTTTCTTTTCCTTGCTTTGGACTTAAAAAACCAGTCAGTGAGTTCCTCTTTGATCTCCATGTCCTTGATGCGCTCCATGAGAAAATAGTAGATTTTTTCCACCTCCTCATGGGGCCGTAAAAAGAATTTTTCATAATAGTATTTTTCCAGCTCCGCCATCAAAGTCTCGCCGTTGGGCCACAGGGAGGTGATGATGACACCGGTGTCCTCCTGCATTTCTGCAGGCAGGGCAAACCCGTCCGGCACCATGCTTCTGCCCCCTTTCATCTTTTTATACTGCATGACCAGCGGAATGTTGGCATCCTTGAGTGCCTCAATGCCTGCTGCAATCCCCAGGGACATGGCCACATCATATTGTTCCTTGATACCGTACTCATCGGTGAGGTCAAAATATCCCAGCTGGCCTGCCAGGTGGATCACATCTTCGGTGCGGGTAATCTGGACAAACCGGGCATTGCCGTCCGGCTGCTTGTACAATTTGGTGATGTTCTTGTCGGTGATCAGTTCCTGGTCTTCCCGGGTCAAAGGTTCAATGAAGTTCTCCCCGTTGAGGATGGCATCAAAATTATCCTTGGCAAATACCCGGCGGCCTTTTCCGGGCAATCCCACTGATACACCGGAAATCAGAATCTTCCCTGTGTTGAAATCAAAGCGGTCAATGGCATCCACGGCAGCTTCACGCTTTCTGCGCTCAAACTCCTTGTAGAGTATCCGGTCCAGCAGTTCTTTATTTTCCTCTTTAAATGCTTCAAAATCCTGGGTCATATTGATTTGCGGTAACGCCTCCACAACCGGTGTCCGGTTTTGTTCCTGTGTTTTTATTTGTTCATCTGACGCTGCAACACTGCTTGAAACCTTCACTGGCTGGTGTTCAAACAGGCTGTTGCAGGCAATCAGGTACTGGCGGCAGACTGCAAATGATTCGGTTTCCCCATCTCTGGGATCCACGCTCACGGCTGTGCCGTATTCACCGATATTGATATGTTTGAGCAGGTTCACCAGGAGCCTGGATGGCCCGATCTCGATGAAATGGGTCCTGCCGGATACATACACATGCTCCACAGACCGGATAAATTCCACCGGGGATACAATCTGCCTGGCCAGAAGGTCCTTGACCTCATTTTCTTTTTCCGGATAGGGCCGGGCCAGGGTGTTGGAAATGATCCTGCCGAACCGGGTGGTGTTGAAACTTATGGTATCCAGAAAGGTGCGCAGCTCATCTGCTGCTTCCTGGAGCAAAGGGGTGTGAAATGCACCGGTAAGGTTGAGTTTTTTAAAAGACACCTCCTGCTGGGACAAATAGGTACAGAATTTGTCGATATCCTCTGCCTTGCCGGATACCGCGGTCTGCTTTTCACTGTTTTTGTTGGTAATGTAAATATTGGATATAAAGGATTTGTGCAGCAACGCTTCGGTCTCTTTTTCGTTTTTAAAGACCACCATGATTTTTCCCGGCTGTTTGACCGTGCTTTCATACATGAGATCAGACCGCTTGATGATCAGGCGCATGGCATCTTCAAACCCCAGCATCCCTGAACAGAACAATGCAGTATATTCCCCCACGGAATGGCCGATGAAATAATCGGGAGAAAACCCTTCCAGCCCCAGGCGGGAACAGATGGCAGCAGATGAAAGAAAAACAGCCGGCTGGGTATTCTGGGTGGAGTTCAGGGTATTGTCATCCCCGAACATGAGGTCCAGAAGCGAATACCCCCGGATCGTAAAGAAAATCTCGTCTCCCTTGTCCAGCACCTTCCGGATATGAGAATCTGCATCATACAGGGCCTTCATCATGCCCGGCCGCTGGGCACCCTGGCCGGAAAGCAGGGCCACCATACGCAGTTTCTTGCCACCGGGATCTGCGGAATAGGCAGTATCTGTCACCACCAGGTCATCGCCGGACACTTGTTTGTATTGGGCATCTATCACCGGTTCTTGCTCTGCCTGCACACCGCGCTCCAGAACATGAGGAAGGGTGCCCATGATCAAATGGGCGTGGTTGCCGCCGATGCCGTTGACATTGGCGGCAAACCGCAGGGACTGCCCCGGTTTTCTGTCAATGGTTTTTTGGGCTGGCTGCAGCACCGTGCTGTCTTTGAGGGTGGAATGGTCTGGATCATAGTTAAAGTCCGGCAGGATCTTTCCTTTTGCATTCATGAGCATCATCTTGGCCAGGGCCACGGCCGGGTTGGCTGCCTTGAAATACCCGAACTGGGGCTTGATGTTGCCGCAGTGCATGGTATGGGAAAAACTGGCCTGGGTTACCTGCTGCTCGATCATGTCCCCGAACACATTGGAAAAGGCAAACAGATCCAGGTGCCGGATCTCGGATTTTAAAACACCAGATCTTTTGTATGCCTCATTTATCACCGATTTAAAGGTATGCTCTGACGGGGCCAGCAGGTGGTCCGGCACAGACGAGCGCACCGTGCACTCATTGATTTCTCCTAAAATTTCCATGCCTGCTTCCCTGGCTTTTTTCAACGTAGTGAGCACATGGATGGCAGCCCCTTCTCCCATCACATATCCTTGGGCCCGGTTGTCATAGAAATAACCGTCTGTACTTGACAAAAGCCCCAGGCGTTTGAAAGCCATGAGCACGGCAGGATACAGGTTGCAATCCACACCACCTGCCAGAACAAAATCCAAATCTTTGTGCTTTAAGGACCTGGCTGCATTTCTGACGGCAATAGTAGCGGATGCACAAGATGCGTCGATCACGTAATTGGCGCCATTGAGCCCGAAGTGGTTGGCGATTCGGCCGGAAATGATGTTGGACAACAAACCTGGTGTGGTGTCTTCATTGTTTTCCGGAATGGTTTTTCTAATGGCGGCCACAAGATCATCTGCCACGGCTTGGGTGACTGCTTTGTCCACCCCCTCGCAGGCAGTGATGGCATTGGCAATGAACTGCTTTCTCACCCGGATGATATTTTTGCTCTGGCGCTCGCCGGCAATGGTGCCCAGGATCACCCCGGTGCGGGCCGGACCGCCGTCCACCGACAAAAGCCCGGATGAGGACAGGGCCTCATCTGCAGCCTCCAGCCCGAAAATCTGGGCACGCTCAATGGATTTGACCATGGTGGGGGGCATCCGGTATTTGAGGTTGTTGAAAGTGTAATCCGTGACGATCCCGGCCTTGACCTTTGGCAGATGAAAAATGGAGTTTTTGGGAAAAGCGGCATAGGCATCATTGTCAAAATGGTCCTCCCCCAGATGGGACAGCTGTTTTTCACCTGATGAGAGTTTTTCCCAGAACTGTTTTGTGTTCTTTGCTCCTGGCAGAAACACGCCAAGGCCTGCCACCACGATGCGGTCATCATTGAAGTCATAGGCGGTGTCGGTAAAGATATCCCGGGTAAGGGGCTGGTATTCAGGGGTCATTTGCGCCACCACCATATGGTAGTTGATGCCGCCGAATCCGTAGGAGGATACCGCAGCCCTCCGGGGGGCGTTTTCCGGGCCTTTCCATTCAACCTGATCCTTGACAATAAACAAAGAAGAATCTGCCAGGTCATGGTTTTTCGACAGGGTTTCAAACCGGCCGTTGGGGGGCAGTATCCCGTTGTTCACTGCCAGGAGGGCCTTTAAAAGACCGGCTGCCCCGGCCGCCCCCAGCAGGTGCCCGATCTGGGATTTGATGGAGGAGATGCCGGCATGGCTGTCTTTGTACCAGGTGTTCAGGGTTTCCAGTTCCGCTGCATCCCCGATGGTGGTGGAGGTGCCGTGGGCTTCAATGAACCCGATATCCTTAGGCGTGATCTCCGGCCGGGTGTGCGCGTAACAGCGCTGGACGCTGAGCACCTGGCCCCTGGGATTGGGGGCGGCAATGGCCTTGCCCCGGCCGTCGGAAGATGCCCCGATACCGTTGATGACACCAAATATCCTGTTCTTGTCTCTTACGGCATCTTTCATGCGCTTGAGCACGAATATAACCGATCCTTCCCCCAGGATAAATCCGTCGGCCCGCTGGTCAAACGGATAGGAGCCTTTTGCCGATAGGGTGCCCATCTTGGCGAACCCGATAAAAGATTCCGGTGCCAGGTGGGTATTTACCCCGCCCACGATCACCTGGTCATGCTCTCCGGACAAAAGTTCTCCCACGGCTGCTTCCACAGCGGTCACAGAGGAGGCACAGGCCGCATCCACAATATAATTGGCTCCCCTGACACCCAGGTGCCTGGCAATACGGGAGGCTTCAATGTTGAGCAGAATGCCGTGGACCGGATCATATCCTGTGTGCTCACCTTCCAGACCCTGCTGCAGGCTCTGTTTGACGGCTTGTTTGTCCGCCTCAGACAGGTCGGCATAGGCCGGGGTTTTTTCCATCATGGACACCAGCTGGGGGAACCAGTATTTGAGCTGGAGGGTGTTGCCCAGTTCATTGGACAGGCAGGTGGCGATCACCACAGCGGTTTTCTGGGGGTCTTCACACACAAACCGGTCATTTTCATCCAGCAGGCCGGCACTTTCAACCGCCTTGTACGCGGTTTCAAGCACCATCTGCTGGCTGCGGGACAACCGTTTTGCCTTGTCCGGGGCATACCCGAACCGCTCATAATCAAATGAAAAATGGTCCACAAATCCTGCCAGGGTGGTGTAGGTTTTGTCTTCAGCACCTCTGTCCGGACTGTAATACAATTTGTGGTCAAACCGGTCCTCCGGCATCTTTTTTATGGAATAGCGTTTGTCCAGGATGTTTTCCCACAGCTGGTCGGGTGTATCAGCATCCGGCAGGGTGCAGCCGATGCCCACTACGGCAATCTCATCATTGATTTTATTTTTTCTGCCTGAAAAGATCTCCAGCTGGTTTAGATGATGAAACAGACGGGACTTTGCAATAAAATAGGTATCATGGATCTCTTTTATGGTGATGCTGTCTTTAAAAAACGCCAGGCTGTCCCCCACCAGAAAATTGCCCTTTTCCCGGTGGTCTTCACCCTTGAACCAGGTATAATGCTCTTTTCCCGGCCGTTTGAAATCCGGCAGAAATCCCTTGGCACCGATAAGCAGGGACCCGATATTTTTCTTTTCAAAGGCACGCTTGCGCTCATCCAGGCTGACATTCTCCCGGATCATGGTGTCTTCGAGTTCCTTCATCATTTTGGCAAACCGTGTGGGGGCGGTGCGGGATGCCAGTCCTAAGCTCTTGCCGATCACCACGGTTTCATTTTTTTCAACGATGATATCCTGGTATTGCTTTGTAACACTTTTTGTGTCCACAATCTCTTTGGAAAACAGATAGGCTGTACCCACCTGGAGCCCGATGCAGGCCCCTTTTTCCGCCAGAAACGCGGTCATGCCGGATATAAACCAGGAAGCATAGCAGGTGGAGATACCGCCGGCAAACACCAGAGACAGTTTGGACAGATCCTGGTTTTTTGCCACCAGCCTTTCAATGGCTGCCTCCCAGAGCACCAGAGAGGACAAAAATCCCACATGGCCCCCTGCTTCTCCCCCTTCAAAAATAAACCGGACACACCCGCTTTTTATGGCATTTTCCATCATGGAAACAGAAGGGGTGTGCAGATAGGTTTTGGTGCCTGCCGTCTCAAGATCCCGCACCTGGGAGGGGATACCCCCGGCAAACAGGGCATAGGGAATGTTGTATTTCTTGACCATGTCCAGATGCTTGTGCACCATGGGGTTAAAAGCTTCTATGCCCACAAGACCGGCCCCGCAGTTGGGTACTTTTTCTTTTCCCCGTGACAGCATGTCATCAGCCAGAGAGGCCGGCAGGGATCCCACGGCAAAAAAGGGCAATGCCCCTGCTTCCAGGACCTTTGCGGCAAAATCCGGGCTGTCTGAGATATTGGCCATGGGACCCTGGATCAGGGGCAGGCGCGTGTTCTGATTTCTGGCAAAGGGGGAATTTTCCGTCACCGGATCAAATTGGTCTACATAATCCAGATTCTTGCCCATAACCGTGAAAAAATGCTGGATCATATCAGATAATTTATGGGATGTTTTGGCAAAATTTCTGGCAAACAGCCCATCCTGGCCCATGTAGAAAAGAGATTGCACAAACGGCGCATCCTGGCTGTCAATAGCCGTGATCTCTTGGGCTATGCGCGCATACAGTTTTTCTTCGCCCTCGTTTTGCTCACCAAAAACCACGGCCTGCTGTTTGAGCTCTTTGACAATTTTGGTACCCAGCTTGGCAAACACCCGAAACACCTGTTTGTCCTGGATGCTTATCTCCGTGGAATCCCCTTCTTCCACCATGGCCAACAGATTCTTGAAAGCCGGAGATACCGGTGCTTCATCTGCCAGCAGCACCTGGGTGTCCATGACAAAACCAGATGCACCTGCTGCCAGCATGCCGGCAGCGGTGTACCGGCCTACCCCGCCATGGATGAACACCGGCCGGTCCTGGTTTTTCAGATACCATTGCATGAGAATAAAAGAGGAGTATTTTGATACCTGGCCGGCTGCTTCATTGCCTTTGAGTACCAGAGCGTGGGGGTCGGCTGCGGCAATGGTGTCCACAAGGCCGATATCCCTGACTTCCAGGAGTAGTTTTGTCTCCCCCAGGTGTATTTTCTGTGGGACAGCACCTGTTTTTGATACCGGGACAACCACTAGATCCAGGTTGGAAAAAGCTTTTTTCTCCAGATCTTTGAGCAGCAGGGGATCAGGTGCTGAAAGGCGCAGACCGAAACTGATATTTTCTTTGGCCAGCAGCATTGTTTTTTCGAAAATATCATCCCTGGTCAAAAATTCGGTGTCAAAAACAGGCAGGGCACCGGCTGCATAAATAGCGGTAAAATACGAAATATCAAATACCTTGACCGGGGTATAAATCATCAAAGGCAGTCTTGCGTGCAATACTCTTGTTATCATGGTGTATCTCCATTTTGGCATCCTGATTTTTCGCGGGACACTGTTTTTTTGTATACGTGAACCTGAAATACAATATCAAGAATCATGCCACAAGACATAACAACAACAACAGACTGAATCTTAAAGGATTTTTAATCCTGTCCCCTGATAAATTCCCGGGGGATGCCGTTTTTTTATTGCATTTTATGAACATTGCCTGTACAAAAATCCCCATTATTATTCATGGAGCTGGTTATGAAAAAAGCGGTATTGACTCAAAAGGAGCGTCAGTTTTTTAAAACAGTTCATAATGCTGCCTTTGCCAACCCTTTCAGTGATTTGCGGGAACGCCTGGACCAGAAAATAGCAGGCTTGTTCCCATCGGCGGCCCGCAGGGAAAGCAAGGATATGTGCGTCCTGGAAGTGGACCGGCAGCTGCAGAAACTGGAACGTCAGGACAGGGGAAACATCAACCAGTATGGAGGCGAGGACCGGGAATTATTGCGGGTGGTGTATCTGTTTGACATTTTTCACAAATTCCGGGACCATTTCGACCAGTTGATTCAGGACCAGATAGCTGCCGGAAATGATCCGGTGCCGGTGATATTTGTGGATGATGCCAGAGAGATGATGAAGGAAAAAGGCTTTTCTTTGGCCGCCTTTTACCACTATTTTGCCCTGTCATTTCAGCTGCGCCGGGCCTTTTACTTTATTTCCAAAACCTTGGTGGGCAGCAGCCTGTGCATGAAGAAACTCAAAAAACATCTCTGGTACAATGTATTTACCTATAACATTGAACTGTATGACCAGCACCTGTGGAACAAAATGGAAGATTTTTCCACCCTTCTGCTG
>JAABSO010000022.1 GCA_011390335.1 Desulfotignum sp.
TTCTGACCACGGCCAGGGACGGGATGGTAAGATCCCCTTTTTTAACAGGCACCAGCTGGTATTGGTACACAACCTTATGGGACCAGTTTCCGTTGATAAAACTGCGCTGGGAAGAGGTGCTTGAGGAAACCACGGTGAAATCTGTGATGACGTCCACATCCACCTGTGCGTCACCGCCCTCCACTGTCACCTGAAGGAACAGCATCTCTTCCAGGGTCATGGCGGTTTTGTCCACCCGGGCCGTGACCCCGAAGGCCAGGCACGGATCCGGCATCAATACCAGGATACCCAGTATCATCACCCATATGCTGTTTTTTATCATAATTCCTACCAGTCCTTTTTTATGTCTTTGGGCCGTCCCACAGGCATCAAGGCCATGCCTGGTTTGTCTTCCAGACGGTTGAGGCGGTTTTCCAGGGCCTGGTCCCCGGGCTGACCCGGTGCAGCTGGTCGGGCACCGGCTGCACCGGCCTGCTGCTCTTGTTCATCCCCGGCGCCCCGGGGCTGGTCTTCCTGTGCCGGTCTGGGTTCCGGCGGCGGCCTGGCCGGTTCCTGGGCCTGGCTGCTGCCCTGCTGGTCCTGCCCGTCCGTATTGTCCTGCGTGTCCGGCTGCTGTTTTGCGTTATCCTGGTCCTGGTTTTTCTGATTTCGGTTTTCCTGTTCCTGTTTGTCGTTTTGCTGCCTGTCCTGTTCCCCGGCGTTCCCATCTTGTTGTTGCTGCTGTTGTTGCTCCTGTTTTTTCTGTTTCACAAACTCCAGGTTTTCTTTGGCTTTCTGGTCATCCGGGAACGACTCCAGAATGGATGCATATCCTTTGATGGCCTCATCCAGCCGGCCCTGGCGGTAATGGGTGTTGGACAGGTTGAACAGGGCCTTGTGCCGCAGTTCCGGGTTCTGTGATTGGGCAGCCTGGGCAAAGTTTTTTTCCGCCTCTTCCAATGATCCGGCTTTATAGGCAGCTGAGCCGATATTGTAATACAGGCGCGGATCATCCGGGTTTTCCAGCTGGGCATCGATGAAAAGGTTCCGGGCCTGCTCAAAATCACCTTCTTCATAGGCGGTTACCCCCTGCTGCACCGGATTGGAAAAGGCATTTGCCGGTATGGTTCCCCCCGGTACAAGTGCGAACACCATCCAGGCCACGGCCAGCCCCACAGCCCTGCTGCGCCGGGTCACAGGCAACCACAGCTCCATGAGCAGCAGCACAACACAGGGAAACAAAAACCACTGGAACCGCTGTTCCCCCACCTTTTTTTTGCCCTGCTCCAGGGTTTTCTGCTCCATGGTGCCCCGGATTCCCTGTGTATAGATACGTTCCAGGTCCATGTCACCGGCCACGGACCGCACATAGCTCCCTCCTGTCAGGCGGGTGATCTCCTGGAGACTTTTTTCATCCACTCTTGACATGACAATGTTTCCTTGTTCATCTTTGGTGAACCCGCCGTCAGTATCCGGGATGGGGGCTCCTGCAGGATCTCCCACACCGATGCTGAACACCTTGATGTGGTTGTCCGCCATTTTTTTTGCAATTTCTGATACATCTCCTGCCGTGTTTTCCCCGTCCGTGATCAGGATGATGGCTTTGTCTGTGTTGGCACCTGCCTCAAATCCATTGTAACAGGCTTCGATGGCGGCTGTGAGATTGGTGCCCCCCACAGGCAGATAGTCCGGGGTCAGCACGTTAAGAAAGATGTGAAATGCCGCATGGTCCAGGGTCAGGGGGCACTGGAGGACAGCCTGGCCGGCAAAGGCCACAAGGCCGGCCCGGTCTGATTTCATGAGCCTGAGCAGGTCGATGATCTCTCGTTTGGCCCGTTCCAGGCGGCTGGGGGCAATGTCTTGTGCCAGCATGCTCCTGGAGCAGTCCAGGGCGATCATGATATCCACCCCTTTTGCCGTGGTCTTTTCCCAGCGGAACCCCATGAAGGGACCGGCCAGGGCAAACACCGCCAGGACCAGAGCCGCAAGGGTGAAACCGGCCTTGATCCACCGGGATTTTGGATCATACCCGGGCAGAAGTGCTGTATGCATGGCTGGATCGGCAAACCGGGCCAGAACCTTTTTGCGCCGGACCACGCCGCTGGCCAGGAGCCAGGCCACGGGCACCAGGGCCCAGAGGAAAAACAGGATTTTCGGATCAACAAACTTCATGATTTTCCTCCTTATTGGTTAGGGTATCCGCAGAAACCGGGTGTTGACCAGGACCAGGTGAAACAGGAACAAAACAAGCCCGGCCCCAAGAAACACAGGAAACAATTCCCTGTACTCCACCCATTTTTGTGTTTCCCGGGATGTCTTTTCCATGCTGTCAATCATGGTGTATATCTTTTTCAGAGATGTTGTGTCATCTGCCTTGAAAAAACTGCCCCCGCTTTGTTGCGCAATGGTCTCCAGGGCTTTCAGGTCCACTCCCACCCTGCGGTACACATATTGTCTGCCAAACAGGCCATCCACCAGAAACGGGGCCTCTCCCTTGGTGCCCACGGCAATGGTATGGATTTTCACCTGCCGGGCTGCGGCAATTTCCACAGCCTCCTGCCAGGTGAGTTCCCCGGCATTGCTTTCTCCGTCCGTGAGCAGGATGATGATGTTGGACCTGGACGGTACGTCTTTCAACCGCTTCAGGGAGATGCCGATGGCATCCCCGATGGCGGTGCGGGGACCGGCCGCGCCGATCTCCAGATGCTCCAGCATGAATGCGATGGTGTTGTAGTCCCGGGTCAAAGGCACCTGGGTAAAGGCATGGGAACCGAACACCACCATGCCGATGCGGTCCCCGTCCCGTTTCAGGATAAAGTCACTGACCACCCCTTTTACCGCATCCAGGCGGGTGACGATGTTGTCATCCACCCTGAAATCAAGAGCCCGCATGGATTCCGACAGATCCAGGGCCAGGATGATGTTCACCCCTTCGGAGGTCACCGTGATTTTCTGCTCTCCGGACTGGGGCCGGGCCAGGGCTGCCACCAGCAGGGCAATGGCAGCGATCTTCAGCCAGGGCAGGAACACAGATGCCCGGGCAGCCCATGATACGGGCAATGCCCCAAGGCCGGCCAGACTGGAGATACGGATGGCAGACCTGTTTTTTTTCCGGATCAGATGGATGCAAAAACCCAGTAAAGGTATGAGCAGCAGCAGAAACCAGGGGGAGGCGAACCGGAAAATCATGGGGCAGCCTCCTTTTCTCCGGCTTCGGGCGCATCCGAAGACCGGTCCTTTTCCACTGCCCGGATGAGCCGGCGCACCTGGTCCAGATCCGCCATCATCCGGGCCGGGTCCGGGGTCACCGGCGCATACCGGAAGGGATCGGACAGGCTCTGGAACTGGGATATCCGTGTGACCAGGTCCCGGTCCATGTCTGTGTGCCGCAAAGCTTTTACCAGTTCCCTGGTGGTCATCTGGCTGGCATGGATCTGGAAGGTGTCACCAATGTATGCCTTGAACAGGGCACTCAGGTCAAAGTAAAACGCTTTGGGATCGGCAGGCAATGTCACCCCCAGGCGGTCCAGGGCTTTCATTGCGGTTTCAAACGGCGGCACCGGCACCGCCTTCCCCTCCATAACCTTGGCCTTTCTGGACCGGATATACCGCCGCACCAGCAGGAACAGCAGGGCTGCAATGGCCAGTACCGCAGCCGCCAGGGCCAGCATCCGGATGAGATCCGGGGACATGCCCACCATGACGGGCGGATGGATGTCATGAATATCCTGCATTTACCTGAACCGTTTCTCCCTTGTCCTGAAATAACTGGTCAACACATCCGGAACGGAATCACTGGTTTTCATCTCCAGCAGATCGCTTTTTGCCCGGGAAAATATCTGCCGGGCCGCGGCATGTTCCTCTTTCCGGATCTGTGTGTACATCCTTCGGGTGCGTTTGTCAAAAGCGTCCGCCAGTATTGTCTGCCCGGTTTCCAGGTCTGTCAGGGGCAGCAGTCCTGTTTCGGGCAGATGGAAAATGCCGGGATCAAAAATCTGAACTCCGATGAGTTCATGGCGCCGGGTTGCAGTCTTCAGGGCATGTTCATAATCTTTGTCCAGAAAATCGGACAGGATGAACACAAAGGCCCGTTTTTTCATGATCCGGGACAGATAATCCACACCGGCGGCAATATGGGTGCCCCGTCCTTTGGGCCGGAAGGTGAAGATCTCCTGGATTAACCGCCACACATGGCTGGACCCTTTTTTGGGGGGGATATATTTTTCCACCTGGTCCGTAAAAAACACCACCCCCACCTTGTCGTTGTTTTTCACCGCATTGAACGCCAGCACAGCCGCCACCTCTGCCACCTTTTCCAGTTTTTTTCCGGAAAAGGTACCGAAATCCAGGGACCCGCTCATGTCCACCAGGAGCATGACAGTGGATTCGCGCTCCTCCCTGTATTTTTTCACAAAGGTCTTTCCGGTGCGGGCCGACACCTTCCAGTCAATGGATTTTACATCATCTCCGGGGCAGTACTCGCGCACCTCCTCGAATTCGATGCCCGACCCCTTGAACACGGAGGCATACCGGCCGGCCATGATGCCGGACACGGTGCGGCGGGATTTGATATGCATCCGCCGGATTTTCTGTATCACATGTGCGGGAATCATTTTTATGTTCAGGGCACTTCCACAGCGTCAAACAAGGCAGTGACAATGGCATCCGGGGTCACCTCGTCCGCCTCCGCCTCAAAGGACAGCAGAATCCGGTGGCGCAGCACATCCGGCCCCACCATCTTGATATCCTGGGGCGTGATATAGGCCCGTCCCTCTAAAAACGCCTGGACCCGTGCCGCCTTTGCCAGGAAGATGGTGGCCCGGGGAGAGGCCCCGTAATCGATATACCGGGCCATGTCAAGGCCGAAAGCCGCCGGCTCCCGGGTGGCAGCCACCAGGTTGACGATGTACTCCTTGAGTTTTTCATCCACAAAGATCTGTTCCACCAGGGCGGTCATGGCAGCCAGTTCCGCCACATCGATCACCGGCCCGATGGGATCAGGGGGTGCAAAGCTGGTCTTTTTCAGGATTTCCAGTTCCTGGACCCGGTCCGGATAGGTGATGAGCACCTTGAGCATGAACCGGTCCACCTGGGCCTCGGGCAGAGGATAGGTGCCTTCCTGCTCCAGGGGATTCTGGGTGGCCAGCACCAGAAAAGGAGAGGGCAGGGCAAAGGTTTCCTCTCCGATGGTCACCTGTTTTTCCTCCATGGCCTCCAGAAGGGCGGACTGGACCTTGGACGGGGCACGGTTGATCTCATCTGCCAGGATAATGTGGTTGAACAACGGCCCTTTTCTGGTCACAAAATCCATGGTCTTGGGCCGGAAAATCTCCGTGCCGGTGAGATCTGCCGGCAGCAGGTCCGGGGTGAACTGGATGCGCTTGAAATCCGCATGCACCGCTGATGCCAGGGCCTTGACCGCCGAGGTCTTGGCCAGTCCCGGCACCCCCTCGATGAGCACATGTCCCCCGGTGAGAAGCCCGGTCAACAGGCTGTCCACCAGCTTTTCCTGGCCCACCAGCCGCTTGGCTATCTCCTTTCGGATCCGGCTGATCATCAGGTGGTTTTCTGCAATGGCCGCCTTGATTTCTTCCATAATCTCCCCTCATGTTTCCGCAGTTTAACATGGCCGGGACCCGCCGACCACAGCCAAAATCTGTATTAATATAGTTCAGTCAAAAAAAGTGTCAAGAACATCTGACAGCAATGCTGATCCAGTACGCTGCCCTGTTTTTGTGCTGAAAAACAGCTCCCCCTGTTTCAACTGAACCGGTTTTATGATACCCTGCGCCAAAATGCAAATTTTTACGGGAAAGATCCCGGTACAGGGAGGAGTTTTGCAGCGCTGCGACTGGTGCCTGAAAGATCCGGTGTATATCAATTACCATGATACAGAATGGGGTGTGCCGGTGCATGATGACCAGAAACTGTTTGAGTTCCTGGTACTGGAAGGGGCCCAGGCCGGATTGTCCTGGCTCACCATACTGAAACGCAGAGAAGGTTACAGAAATGCGTTTGCCGGTTTTGATCCGCTGCAGGTGGCCCGGTTCACACCGGAAACCATTGCTGAACTGCTGCAGAACCCGGCCATTATCCGCAACAAGCTCAAGATCAATGCCGCGGTGAACAACGCCCGGATCTTTCTGGACATCCAGACCAAATTCGGCTCATTCGACCAGTATGCCTGGCAGTTTGTGGACGGCCGCCAGAAGGTCAACACCTTTACATCCGTGGACCAGGTGCCGGCCACTTCAAAGGAATCTGATGCATTCTCCAAAGATCTGAAGCAGCGGGGCTTCAAATTCACCGGCTCCACCATCATGTATGCCCACATGCAGGCCACCGGCATGGTGAACGACCACCTGGTGTCCTGTTTCCGGCATCAGGAGGTCAAAGAAACAGCTTAGGGCAACAGGGTTCCCCAAACTCCAACGATATTTTTTGTTTTCTAAACCACTTTACGCGACAGGATTTGTTTGATATGGAATCAGATCAGATAAAAACGATAACAGATCTGGATTTTTTCATATGCGCATGATATCCAGTTGATTATTCAATTGTTGATGTTATACAGATCAGTTCAGCAGCTTGTAAGGCTGTGAAAAATGTGAAACAAAAGGTATATATAGAAACATCTATTTTGAGTTATTTGGCGGCCAGACCAAGCAACGACCTTCGTGCCATGGCAAATCAAAACACTACAATTGAGTGGTGGGAAAATCGTATGCCGGAATTTGATATTTTTATCTCTGAATTTTTTGTGGCTGAGTCATCGCAGGGAAATCCTGAAGCTGCCGCAAGAAGATTGGCAGTTATTGAACAAATACCTGAATTGGAAATTGAAGAAAATGTTCGACAATTAGGTAGAGCATTGATTGCAGAAGGCCCTATTCCGGTTGGAGCTGAAATTGATGCTTATCATATTGCAGTTGCAGCTGTGAATGGTATGGATTACCTTCTTACTTGGAATTGCAAACACATAGCAAATGCTGTGATGCGACCTATGGTTGAGCAGGTTTGTCGAAATCATGGTTTTGAACCGCCAACCATCTGTACACCTAAAGAATTAATGGAGGGCCAATAAAATGTGGCAAGACCCTATAGTAAAAGAAACCAGAGAGTTAAGAAAGCAATATGCTGAGAAGTTTAATAATGATGCAGATTCAATTTTTGAAGATATTATAAAACGTCAAAAGGATTCAAAACGGAAGCGTTTTAGTTTTCAACCTCGAAAACCCAAATCTGGAAAAAATGTCGCCTGACAAATAAAGGATTAGTGCCGAGCTGAGAGAAGTGAAAGATCGGTACTAATCCTATGATTCAACAGCCAGTCCACCGGACGGCAAAAAACCGCCGCGGGTGACCCGCGCTTTGGCTCAGCATATCGTTTGATGAATACATTTGGCAATAATGCCTTGGTATCGAAGAAAAGGTAAGGCCGATATGGCAAAGAGTAAAACAAAAAAAGATACTGCACTGGCCGAACTGATTGCAGCAGCACCGACAAAGGCCCTTTCAGACCTGATACTTAATCTGGCTGGAAAAGATCCTGAGATACGTCGAGAGTGCTTTGATTATTTAAAGGAAAATACAGCTGTTTCCAAGATGCTAAAACGCCAGTCGGAAGGGGAAGCCATCATGTCCATATGGGCTGAGCTGCTGCCGGATCTTGAGGATCTGGATGCACATGGCGGCGGACCATATGGGGTGGAAGACCGTGTGTGGGAATTGCTGTATGAAATTACAAAACGTCTAACTTCAAAAAAGGTCGATGAAACGTATCGACGCGAAATACTCGACTCTGTTCTACCGTTTATTAAAAGTGGAAATTCAGGGGCGGGAGATGCGCTGGATGAGCTTGCTTATGCTGCCTGTCATTCCGCTACTGAATTGCGGTACCTTGCCGAAAGCCTGGAAGCTATGCATGATGAATGGCAACTCCGCAATGCCCGCAACATTTATCGTCAGATCGGGGACCATGCTAAATACCTTGAGCTTCGGTTGAAGTATATGGAAGTTGGCACTGATTACCATGATCTGGCTGAGTTTTACTGGGAAACAAAAGAAAAGGAAAAGGCGGTTCAGATCGCCCAAAAAGGACTTGGGAAGGCAACCGGGCGGATGGTTGAATTGCGGGCGTTTGTGGCTGAACGGGCAAAGGAGTCGGGTGACCGGACGACCTGGATCGAACTTCAGTTTGATCAGGCGACAGATTGTTTAAGCTTTGATAAATACAAAAAATTCAAAAAAGCGTGTAAGGCAGAAGAATGGAAAGCGTATGAACCCAGACTCCTAAAAAAAATGAAAGATACTGGTAAAACCGAGCAGATGAAAATCCATATGGATCGGAAAGAATACGATAGCGTTGTGAATCTTTTGTCAAAGTGCGGTTATCCACAATATAATTGGGACAGCAATACGAATGTACGCATCGCAGAAAAGCTTGAAAAACGGTACCCTGAAAAAGTTCTTAAATGGTATCTTTCCGGCCTGGGTAGTCTTTCATCCAATCAAAAAAGAGAAGAATATGCGAGAAAGGCTGAGGTAATGGCTAAAGTTCGCTATATGCTGGTTGACGTGATGAATGATGAAAGCAGATGGAAAAAACTGGCAGTCAAAGTCAAAAATGATAATCTCAGACGTCCGGCTTTTCAGCAGGAATTTGCCCATACTGTCCCGGGATGGAAGGCAATATAATAATGAACGAATCCACGGCCAGACGGCTGCGGAAGTGATTGTGGACCGTGCGGATCACAAGAAAAACAATATGGGACTGACCACCTGGAAAGACGCTCCAAAATCAAAAACATGCCGGCGGATGAACTGTAGATGTTTGGGGTCGGCCCCGGGGAGACAAAAATGAAATCAGTGGAACATAGTATGTCATTTGCGATGCCGCATCCGGTATCAAGGGTTTTCCCCCTTTTCAGTCCTGAAGGGGAAAAGCAGTGGGTGCCTGGATGGGACTATGAGAATGTCATGGACACAAAGGAACTGTCTGAGGACTATGTTTTTTTGACAATGTCTCATGACCACGCTGCGGCTGAGGCGATCTGGCTGGTAAAAAGATACCATCCAGATCGCCATTGTGTAGAGTTTTACAAGGTTGAACCCTGTGACAAGATCGGGATTGTGAAAGTATGCTGTGAGGCCCTGGCCGATAAGAGCACACAGGTTGCGGTTACCTACAGGTACATTGCGCTCTCTGAGACGGGAGAAGCCTTTATCTCGGGATTCACGGCTGAGGCATATGAGGAATTCATCACAGAGTGGCAAAGGCTCTTGTCAGATTATTTTGCCAGAAAGCGGGGTGAAACCCGTTCCGGCGTGTTAACCAAATCTGCCACATAATACATGTCCTCCCATCAATAAAAAATCTGGCGGGCCAACGGCACCGCCTAAGCATCCCCCAGGACTGGATGGGAAAAAGAATTGGGTGTGATCAAAAAAAGAATTCATTTTCTTTTTTGCGGTGCATATGGAAAGGATGGGGGTCAAGACAATTTTTCAAACGAGGATTAATCGGTGAGATGTTCAACTGTCAGGGTCATTGCGCCGGCCAGCTTTTCCAGTGTACTGGTTGTTAAAGATTCCTTCTGCAGTTAATGATAAATAGTGTATGCATGTGTGTAAAAAAAACACATAATAAAGCTGTAAAACCGGAGATCATACCCAATGGAAGATATCTCTAAAATTTATCAAACCAAACCAATTATTTCTGACAAACCCGACCAGGGGGTGTATGATAAAAAAAAGAAAAAAAGAAAAAAATCCTGGCAGGAAGCAAAAAAACACTTTGATGAGCTGACTCAGATTGTGGAGGAGACTCACAAGGAACTGGAAATAAACAATTCGCCGTTCAGACTGCGTGTCTACCAGGAAGATGATGATATTTTTATTGATATCGTTGCCATTGATGATTCAGGCAAAATCACTCAGGTTTTCAAACATGATATTTCGCATGTTGAGCTTGAAGCATTGGTTCATCAAATCAAAAGCGGCCGGGGTCTGATCCTGGATTCAGACGTATAATCCTACATACAAAGGACAAAAAATGGAAAACAAAAAAACAGTTATTTTTGCGTTCAGAGGAGATCCCATGTGTTTTATCCATGTTCTTCTCATAACTTTCTAATAAACCGTGCATAGCGTTGCGCAGATACTTCTGGTTTTTCAATCATGGGCACGTGACCGCAGTCTTTGATAATAAAGGTCTGAAGATTTTTAATATGCCTGGAATATACTTCCACGCTGGATACATTTAAAATACGGTCTTTATCTCCCCAGATCACCAGAACCGGCATGGTAAGGTTCTCAAGCATATTGACCTGAAACTCAGGGTCCGTCATTGTCGGATGCGCTATCAAGGATTGAAATATCTTCTGGTAAAAGGCATTATTTTTAATATGTTTTTGTGCCATGACAGTATCAACAGGCCAGGGGATAAAAGGTTGCCTGTATAAGGCATATGTTTTTAAATTTTCCCAGTCTGCCTTTGTTTTAACATCAAAAGGATTATCTCCTTTCTGTAAAGCGTCATAAAAATCTCCAAGAACAGGCGGGGTAACCCCTGCTGAATTAAACAATCCCAAACTGATCACCCTGTCCGGGTGTGCATTGGCATATAATTTTGAAACCAGTCCCCCCAGAGAATTCCCGGCCAGATGAAATTTTTCAAGCTTCAGGGCATCGATCATATCTGCAATCCCATGAGTTAACGACTGCGGATCATAAGATGAAAGGTGATTTTCAATATTATCGCCATGTCCTGGAAGATCCAGTGCGATAACATGATATTTTTCCGGAAGGTATCTGATAAACCAGATCCAGTCTGTCTTGTCAGATGAAAACCCATGCAAAAGGATGACAGCAGGCCCCTGCCCTTTTCTTTCCAGATATTCGATATCCTCGGAATTTACCTTTAGCGTGCTGACACGAATGTCGGACCGCTTCATTTCAAGGCTGAACAAAACAGAGCTGATATTCTCCTGAATACAACTGCATCCTTGTGAAAAAAACATCAATGGTATTGATAATAAAGCAAATATGGTTTTCATCGCTGGTATCCATGAATGATTAGAATTTTAAAGAGGTATAGCCTATTATGGGTTTTTAGACAATAAAATTTTGGGTTACATTCTAAAGGATAGTCCCAGGAAAAGAGAACTTTTGCCACGGTTTTACAAAATAAAAGAGGAGAGCCGCCTGCCGGTATCTGTTTATCTGATCCAGCGATTATAAATCCGTAAGTGGAAATGGATGGACACGTTGCCGGCTTGTTGACTTCAAATCCTGTCGGCGCATTTTGGATTGTGGAGGCGGAGAGTAAGAACCAGGTTTATGAAATGTATAAATCAGATCCATTCTGGACCAGTGGTATGCGTGAAAATGTAGAAGTCTATCACTGGTCAAAAGCATTTGATGAGAAAGCGCTGGTTTGATGATATCTATTTATAACAAGCGGTCCCTCGCCGGCCAGGCGCATGTCATTCCGGATGCAGGGCATGTAGTGATTGAAGAGCAGCCTGAGCAGCCATCGAATTTCCAAAACTCCCTGGGAGGGAGATCCACGAGTAAATATTCAAAACGCGAAAGAAAAGGCCAAAACATATCAGGTTAAACAGGTTCTTTCGGCTATTGAAAAACTGGGGGTCAATCGAAATTTAGCTATTCAGGCTGCCGAATCCGGTATCAGCCTTAATCGCATTGCCAGCTCAAAGTTAAGTCAATAGTGCCGGCACACTCAATCACAGCATCACATGATAATACTTGACATGTCCTTGTGATTCCCATAAACAAAAAACAAGGGTAACAGGAGGATTCATGAGCACTTTTTCCACAGCGCCGCCTTCCGACGACGTACAGGTCCGGTGCCCCAGGCTGGGGCACCAGGTTCATTTTGGCTATTGCAGAGCAGAAAATCTTGGCAGTCCCTGCTTTAAGGCTTTAGACTGCTGGTATCTTCAGTTTGATGTGGTGGGATATTTCAAACAGACCCTGTCTGGGGCGGATTTTGCCGCAGCTTTTGTCCATCAGGGCCGGCCCAAAATGCAGACCCTGGTGGACCTGATCCAGCAGGCAAAGCAAGGAACGCCGGAAGAACCATCCGGACCGGGCAAGGGGTCTGCCTGATGTTTCTGGAAAGTGCTGCGATTCACCGCCACACCTTTCCCGATGAACAGGCATATCCTTTTTGCCTTGAGGTGCTGCAGCAGACACAAACACTTTCCTTCAAACAGCCGGTCACCATTTTTTCAGGGGAGAACGGCACCGGCAAATCCACGCTGCTGGAGGCCCTGGCCATCTGCTGCGGGATCCACATCTGGCAGCCGGAATTTTATCTGCGGTGTGAGACCAATCCCCATGAAAAAAACCTGTACCGCCACCTGTCGGTCACCTGGTCACAAGGACCTGTGCCGGGATCTTATTTCGGGTCACAGATTTTTTCCCATTTTGCCAGAAAACTGGAGGAGTGGGCGGTCAATGACCGGCCCATGCTGGACTATTTTGGTGGAAAATCGCTCATCACCCAGTCCCACGGCCAGTCTTTGATGTCCTATTTTGCCAGCCGGTACCGGCGAAAAGGGGTGTATTTTCTGGATGAGCCGGAAACCGCCCTGTCTCCCAGGTCCCTGGTGGATCTGCTCAACCTGATTGTCAAAGAGAGCGGCAAAGGCCATGCCCAGTTTATCATCGCCACCCATTCCCCCATTCTCATGGCCTGTCCTGATGCGGTGATTTACGGGTTTGACGGCCCTGAAATTTTGCCGGTGCAGTATGAAGATACCGACTATTACCAGCTTTACAAAGCGTTTATGGCAGATCCCCGTGCTTTTATAGGGGATGAAAGATAGTTATTTTTTTGTTGTGCAGAGCAGGCATTTTTATAAAAATTATGTAGATTTATAATGTAAAACCTTTTATACAAGGAGGAAAATTTTTCAGCCAGCAGCCACACCTTCATTAACTTTGCCATTAAAGGAGATCCCATGAAGACCCAAAAGTTTTTGCTTACCGAACAGGAAATGCCCCGCAAATGGTACAACATCATGGCAGACATGCCCACTCCCATGGAACCGCCCCTGCATCCGGGAACCGGCCAGCCTTGCGGGCCTGAAGACCTGGCCCCGATTTTTCCCATGAATCTTATTGAGCAGGAAGTGAGTACGGACCGGTGGATCGATATTCCTGAAGAGATCCTGGACAGGTATGCCATATGGCGGCCGTCTCCTCTGTTCCGTGCCAGAAACCTGGAAAAGGCCCTGGATACCCCTGCACGGATCTACTTTAAAAATGAAGGCGTGAGCCCGGCAGGCTCCCACAAGCCCAACACGGCCCTGGCCCAGGCCTATTACAACAAGGTGGCAGGCACCAAAAAGATCACCACCGAGACCGGGGCAGGGCAGTGGGGCAGCAGCCTGGCCATGTGCTGCGCGTTTTTCGGCATTGAATGCAAGGTGTTTATGGTAAAAATCTCCTATAACCAGAAACCCTACCGCAGGCTGATGATGGAGACCTGGGGGGCCAACTGCACGGCCAGTCCCTCCACGGAAACAAAGGCCGGCCGGTCCATTTTGGAAAAGAACCCGGATTCTCCTGGCTCTTTAGGCATGGCCATTTCCGAAGCAGTGGAAGAAGCGGTCTCTGATGAGAACACCAAATATGCCCTGGGATCGGTGTTGAACCATGTGATGATCCACCAGAGCATCATCGGCCTGGAAGCCCAGAAGCAGATGGAAATGGCAGGAGATTATCCGGATGTGATCATCGGCAGCGCCGGCGGGGGCAGCAACTTTGCGGGCCTGGCATTTCCCTTTGCCAGGGATAAGATAAACGGCAAAGAGATAGACATCATTGCAGTGGAGCCCACATCGTGTCCCACCATGACCCGGGGACCCTTTGCCTATGATTTCGGCGACACCGTGCAGATGACACCTCTTCTGCCCATGCACACCCTGGGTCACAATTTTGTGCCCGCTCCCATTCATGCAGGCGGGCTGCGGTACCACGGCATGTCCCCCATTGTCAGCCAGCTGATCCTGGACAACATCATCCGGCCGGAAGCCATTCACCAGCTGGAAACCTTTAAGGCGGGACTGACCTTTGCCAGGTCCGAAGGCTATATCTCGGCCCCGGAATGCAACCATGCCGTTGCCATGACCATCAGGGAAGCGTTAAAGGCAAAGGAAGAAGGCAAAGAAAAGGTCATTCTCTTTAACTGGTCCGGCCACGGCCTGGTGGATATGGCATCCTATGCCTCATACTTCAAAGGGGAACTGGCAGACCATGACCTGCCCCAGGAACAGATCGATGCAGCACTCAAGGATCTGGAAACCCTGCCCAAACCCAGGCAGGGGGGCAAATAAGCCGGGCAGCGGTATCCCGGTTCCTTTGAACGGGATACTGCGTATCACAGCAGCAATTTTGCAGTACTTAAAAAAAAGTCTGGCACAAAACTATCAGGGGCCTGGAAAAATCCAGGCCCCTGATAGTTTTTCACATGCCGATAAAATGTTATCCCAGGCTGTCCATGGCTTTTTTAAACCCGGCAAATGATCCTGTGATGGTCTTGTCCGGCACGGCATAAGAGAGCCGGAAATGCCCGGGCCCGCCGAACCCTGTGCCCGGTACTGCCAGGATGTTCTGCTCCTTGAGCATGTTGACGAATTTTACATCATTTTCAATGGGGCTTTTGGGGAAAAGATAAAATGCGCCGTCCGGCACGTCAAACTCATATCCTGCCTCTTTGAGTCCCCGGCAGAAAATATCCCGGCGCCGCCGGTAGATATCAATGTCCACGGTAACCCCCTGGAGGCGGCCCACCACATGCTGGAATATGGCCGGGGCATTGACATACATCATGGTGTTGGCCACCCCGGCAGCCCCGGCAATAAGGGCGGCATCCTCTGCTTTGGGGTGCACGGCCAGGTACCCGATACGCTCGCCTGCCAGAGACAGCTCCTTGGAATAGGAGGTGAGCACAATGGTGTGGTCATAGGCATCAAATACAGAAGGCACCTCCACATCATAGGCAATTTTGCGGTAGGGTTCATCTGAAATCAGGTAGATGCGTTTGTCAAATTTATTGCTGGCCGCTTCCAGGACACGACCCAGGCCGTCCAGCTCTTCTGCCGAGTAAACCGCACCGGTTGGGTTGTTGGGGGAATTGATGAGCACCACCCGGGTTTTTTCGGTGATGGCGGTCTGGATGGCACCCAGGTCCAGGTGAAAATCCGGCCGTGTGGGGGCGGTCACCAGGGTGGCACCTGCCACAAATGCATACTGGTTATAGCCCACAAAATAGGGGGCAGGGGTGAGCAGCTCTTCTCCCGGATTTATCAGGGCCCGGAGGCAGTCGTTCAAAGCCCCGGCAGCCCCGACTGTCATCACCACCAGATCCGGGGTAAGGCCCACGGAAAATTCCTTGTTCAGAAAATCAGCCACTGCCTGGCGGACATGGACAAATCCCGGGTTGGGCATGTAGCCATGGGAGATGCTGTCATCATTGATCAAATCCAGCAGGGTGTCTTTTACTGCTGCCGGCGGAGGCACGTCAGGGTTGCCCAAAGAAAAATCATATACATTGTCGGCCCCGAATTTTTCCCGCATCCGGATGCCTTCTTCAAACATTTTCCGGATGGTTGAGGCGGCCTCCACCATCTTGACCATTTTATCTGCAATCGGCATGGGATTGTCCTTTCAAAATTATGCTTTCGATTTTGGTTCAGCATACATCAAAAATTGTGTTATGGAAATACCCCGGCAAAAAACCGGCTTCCGGTTTCCTGTAACCGGGCTGCCATGGCGGTGACGCAAGCCGGCCGGATGCCGTTCTTCCACCGGGGATATCCCCCCTGCCAGACATACCGGATCAGTTCATGGAACACGGTTTGGGTGAATGCATAGGGCCCGAACCTGAAATGGGCATCATCACATCCCACCTGCACGGTCTTTTTGTCTGCAAACAGGGCAATCATCTCCTGCATTTCCTGCCGGGTTCTGTGGCCATTTGGATCCTGTTTGAATAGGACCGGATTCTGTGGAAAAGGGAACTGCTCATACACCCGGCCGATGAATCCGGTGAACCGGATCCCGTGGATGGCACCCATCAGGTCTCCTGTATCCTGCACGGTTTTAATGTGAAACACCTCACAATCCAAAAAAGCAGGAGATGTCTGGTCTGCCAGGGTGGTGATCCAGTCACAGAAATCATCACAAAAAAAGAAAAACTGCTCCAGCAAAAGCATGTCAGATGCAATGTTGAAGAATCCGAACGCTACCGGGCCGTGGGAGGCGGAATTAAATGACAGGGGCATATCAGGTCTCCTTTTTGGATGAGCCATAGCATATTTCATGGGTTTGTGCTATGGAAAATTCAGGTGCGCTGCAGGGCTGTCGCATCTACGCATCGCCTGTTCGGCTGCTTGATACTTCGCCCCCTGCGCGTGGCGTGTGACCGGCCCGGGATTGGTATCTGACGGTCCTGTCACACGCCACGCGCAAAGGGGCTGTGTCGATAAAAGGTGACGCTGCATCTGCTTGCGACTAATGCAAGAGGGGCAGCACGCCATGGACAAATTGAAAGCAAAGGCCCGCACCACAGCCAAAGAAGAAAAAAATAAAGGGGGAAAAATGGATCTCACCGTGTTCAAGGATATGGATAAGAAACAATTGCTGGCGTATATTGAATTTTTGCTCTGGAACTACCGGGTCATGGATGCATTCTGGTTCATCCGGGCCACGGAAAAATTTGACCTGGCCACAGCAGAGAAACTCAATGAACAGGTGTGGGATACTGTGGCCGGGTATGCAGCCAAAGACCTGATGGAAAAATTTCCCCTGCCGGGGGGTGGGGAAAAACCCGGGCTGGCAGGGTTTGTGCACGCATTGAAACTGTTTCCCTGGTGTATCCTGGTGGGATATGAGATCACAGAGGAACCGGACCGGGTCACCATCACCGTGCCCTCCTGCCCTGCCCAGGAAGCCCGCCTGAAAAGGGGCCTGGGGGAATATGTGTGCAAGCACATGCACAAAAAGGAGTTTGAAAGTTTTGCCCGCATGGTGGATGACAGGATCCGGGTGCATTGCGAGTTTGCCCCGCCTGATCCCCATCCGGATGACCTGTTCTGCAAGTGGCGGTTCTTTCTGGAGCAGTGATACATACCGGCAGCATGGGAAAGTGCATGGGATGGGGCGAACGCGCAGGGCAATGGCAGGTTGATTCTTGCCTGGGATGCTGTCAAGGCACAGCCGGGGCAAAGCGGTTCAGCAAAGATTGGCCTTGCCTGCTTTGCCGCTGTTCATTTGAGATCTGCCTTGCGCACTTTGCCCAGGGAGGTTCTGGGAAAGGTTTTTCGAAAAGAGATCCGGGAAGGGCATTTGAATCCGGCCAGCTCTTTTTTGCAGATATCCAGCAGATCCGCCTTTGTAAGCCGTGATCCCGGGGTTATGATAACAAAGGCATGGCCGCATTCGCCCCATTTGTCATGGGGTTCTCCTTTGACGGCTGCATCCTGGATATCCGGATGGGCCTTGAGGACTTTTTCCACCTCAGCCGGATACACGTTTTCCCCGCCGGAAATATACATGTCCCCGGCCCGGCCGGCCAGAAAGAAAAATCCGTCTGCATCCATCCATGCCAGGTCCCCTGTGTGCAGAAATCCGTTTTTGATGGTTTCTTCTGTTTTCACAGGATCCTGCCAGTATTCTTTCATCATGATGGAACCCCTCACCACAATTTCGCCGATCTGTCCGGGAGAAGCAGGCCGGCCGTGGGTGTCCAGGATGCCCACCTCGGCATGGAATACCGGCCGTCCCACAGTACCGGGTTTTTCTAAGGGGTCTTTTTCAGAGGCCCAGAGCAGAATGGATGTTTCTGTCTGGCCCATGATCTGGCGGAACCCCAGACCGGCATCAGTACATTCCTGGAACAAATCCTGGGTGAGGCGTTCCCCGCCGCCGGCACAGACCCGCAGAGAAGACAGGTCCCCCCGCCTGGACAGCGGCACCTTGAGCAGTTCCCGGAATACCGTGGGTACCCCTAAAAACTTGGTCACCTTGACCTGTTCTATATCCTGGAACACCTTTTCCGGGTCGAATTTTTTATGGAGCACCATGGTGGCCCCTTTGTAAAACGTGGGTGCCGCCTGGATGAACAGGCCCCCGGAATGGAACAGGGGCAGAAAGATCAGCATCACATCACTGGCATGGAGCTTGAAGAAAATATCTGCGTTCAGGCAGTTGAAAAAGGTTTTTCTGTGGGACAGAACCGCGCCTTTGGGTTTTCCGGTGGTGCCCGAGGTATACATGATCACCTGGGGTTCTTCCGGATCTGCCGGCCCGAGACTGCGGGTGAGAAACGGGCGTTTTTTGTCAAACCGGGCCACGGCATTGTCCAGTTGAAAAATGCTGCCGTTGGCTGATGCCCTGCCCTGGACCGCCACCATCAGGGGCGGCAGATAGGCGGAAAGCAAAAGAGAGTTGACTGTGGTGGTGAAGGCATCTTCGTGGACAAAGAGCCGGGGCCGGCAGTTTTTGATGAAATAATCCAGTTCCCGTGCCCTGATCCGGAAGTTGATGGGCACAAAAATCGCTCCCAGCCGGGAGCAGGCTAAAAACAGATCCAGAAATTCCGGGCAGTTGTAAAGCATCACCGCTACCCGGTCCCCTTTTTCAATACCCACGGACTGGAGCCAGCAGGCGGTTCTGTCGGACCGGCGGCTCAAATCCTTATAGGTTATCACCTCATCCTGGAACAGGACGGCCGGCTTGTCAGGGGTCAGTTCTGCCCAGCGCTGGACCCACCAGGCAATGTTCATGGATTTTATCATGGGATATGCCTTTCTTTTTTTTTACCAAAAAATCCGGGCAGCAACATCTGCGCCCGGATGGGTAACACGCCCTGGTTTGCACCGATCCAGCCAGGTTTCAGGCCATTGGCCTTTACAAAACTAGGGGTTTTTACCTAGTGCATATAGGGGTTTTTCCGGATTGACAGAACCCTTTGCCTGTCGTAAAAATTTCAGCATGGCCTGTGTGCGGAGACCCATCCCATGTCAAACCCCAATACTCCCACCGGGCTGAGGCCTTAGGAAAAGCGTCTGGCGGGCATTCATATCCCTCCAAAAAAGCCTTCCAAAAAAGCGCCCAGACGCAAGCCGGCTCCCAGGTCCCCTTCCTGGGAGCCGGATCTTTTTTTTGCCCGGTTTTTGTCCGGTACCTAATTTTTTCCCATGAAAAGAAAATCTGCCCGGCACACCTGGTAGGGAACTGGTGAAAGATGCTGCTGCTATTGCATGCCCGGCATGATGATCCGGGAGTCTTTGGGTTTTTTCTGTTCTGCTTCCATTTTTTTGAACTGCTGGATCACTTTTTGGGTTTCAGCCTCCATGGCCTGGGGAAAGGCATCCATGGCCTGGTCCAGGGTGGCTGCTTCCAGCCTGGCCTGAATGGGCACAGGGCCGTGGGGGGTACCCAGCTGGGTGGAGCCCACAAAAAAAGGTTCCCGGGTGGGGTCGTCAGAACCGTCCGGGTTCACTGGAATCAGTTTCTGAATGCTTGCAATTTTCATGTCTGTGATGGTTTCTTCACGGAACAGGTTTTTTTTATCTACCTGAAAGTCGATGTTGATGGGGCTGCCGCCGTTGCCGCTCATGGATAGTCTCCTGTCAGCATTAAAGATTAAAAAAAGATCCCGGCTGTATTTTATCCGGGATAAGAGTTCTGGCCGCCTGGTTCAGTGCTCCTGAAAGGCGCACAAAAGAACCGGCAAGGCTTTTGCCTTGAAATCACTGGTTGGGGTGGTCGGTTTCATGCCTTTGCTTTATACTGCAAAACCGCAAAATAATCCAGGGTTAAGCACACCTGGATATGGCCATCGGCCGGGACCTGATCCAGGTGCGTTTCAAAAGGCGGAAGATTTCTCCGGGCATGCCTTCGGGCAGGTCCACCAGGGAATACTGGGGCTGAATATTTATATCTTTTATGTGTCTGCTTTCGAGGCCGGCTTCATTGGCGATGGCACCAACAATATCTTTTGGTTTTATGCCATGGGATTCCCCCACCTCAATGCGGTATCGTTCCATGCCAGGCCTTAAAGGTGTGGGAATAATGGGAATAACCGGTTCAGAAGAAGATGGTTTTTTGCCGGAGCCCGGCTTTCTGGTCTGTTTTACGGGTCTTGCAGATGCTGCAATAGTTTTGTCAGGGACAACAGGTGTTTTGTCCTCTTTTTTTGCAGTCATCAACAAAGGGGTGTCACCGTGTGCCATTCTGGCCAGGGCCGCTGCCACCTTTGCCATAGGCACACCATTGGTTTGTGCATAGGATGCAACCAGGGATTCAAATGTTTCCAGGTCGCAGCTTTCCAGGGTGTTGCTGATGCCCTCATGGAAGTTGGTAATACGCTTTTGGTTCACTGCCTTTGGAGAGGGCAGGAACATTTCTTTAATGGGCTGTCTGGTGGCTTTTTCAATTTTGCGCACCATCCAGCGTTCATTTCTTCCAGTGAACAAGATGGCCTCTCCGGTGCGGCCGGCCCTGCCGGTGCGGCCGATGCGGTGGATATAGGGATCCACCTGCCCGGGCATATCATAGTTGATCACATGGGAGATCCGGTCCACATCAAGCCCCCTGGCTGCCACATCCGTGGCCACCAGGATGTCGATACGTCCGTTTTTCAGGCGGCTCACTGTCTGCTCTCTGGCAGACTGGGCCATATCCCCGTTCAGGGCCTCTGCCTTGAACCCGTTAGCTTCCAGGTTTTTGGCCACAGCAAGGGTGGATGATTTGGTTTTTACAAATACGATGACCCCGTCAAAGGATGCCGCTGAAAGGATGCGCACAAGGGCATGGGCTTTTGTGGCGCCTTTTGCCATCCAGAACTGCTGGCGGATGGCACTTGTTTCAAGCCCTTCCGGCTGCACCTGGATATTTTGCGGTGCAGTGAGGTGTCTGGCTGCAATTTTTCTGACCGGTGCGGGCAAAGTGGCGGAAAAAAGGGCGGTCTGGGCGTTTTTTGGCGTACGTTCCAGGATCCATTCCACATCTTCAATAAATCCCATGCGCAGCATCTCATCTGCTTCATCCAGTACCCGGCAGAAAAGATCAGAAAAGGTAATGGTATTGCGTTTCATGTGGTCCATGAGACGTCCCGGGGTTCCCACAACCACGTGGACCCCTTTTTTCAACTGGCTGAGCTGAATGCCGTAACTCTGGCCCCCGTAGACAGACAGCACACCAAGGCCTTTCAGGTTCTGGCCGTAGGTTGTAAACGCCTCAGCCACCTGGATGGCCAGCTCCCGTGTAGGGGTGAGCACCAGCACCTGGGGCCGGCGGATATCCAGCCGGATGCGGGACAAAAGGGGAAGGGCAAATGCTGCGGTTTTGCCTGTCCCGGTGCGGGCCTGGCCAAGGAGATCTTTGTTGGCCAGAAGATGGGGAATTGTCAGGCTCTGAATGGGGGTAGGGGTGGTATAGCCGACCTTTTCAAGGCATGAAAACACCGCCGGATCCAGGTCCATTTCGTCAAACCCGGTCACGGGCACATTCTGTTGGGGCATGAAGGGGAGTTCCTTACATAAAAAGGCTGGAATTATCCAGCCCTGGAAATGAAAAATATTAATAATACTTTTTTATTTCTAATAAAGCAAGATGTTTCTTATTGCTGTTGCAATCATCTCAATCCTTCTTATTTTATTATGTATTAAGACAGTTTGCAGTTACACGTGATACACGCTTGCTGTCTTGCATCAAAAAAACCTGTTGCCGGGAGGTGACCCATGACTAAATCATTAAATACCAATGCACGACAGTGCTGCACCAGGGAAAAAGAAATTCTCAAACAAGAACTCATAGAATGCGATGATAATACCTATAGCCGTGATGAACGGCATGCTTGTTACCGGTGGGCCGCAAAAAAAAGCGGTAACCGTTCAAGACAGTGCCTGATTTCAGGATAGCACCCAACACAAGGAGGTCCCCATGCAGCACAAATCCAAAAGCCCATTTCTTGTGGATCTGGATATATTGAATACACATAACGAAAAAGGATGCGAGGTTTGCAACCAGAAATTCAGTCTTGGAGATACCGTGGTTATGGCGTGCGGGCCCTGGCCGGATGAGTGTATTAAACTGATCCATGAGCAGGAGGCAGTGTTTGATGACAATACCCGGACCTGGTATGAAAGAAGTTATTACCGGAGGCTGGCACAATCCTTTTAATCCCATTTATCGAAGGAGGACCTATGACAACCTATACCTGTAAATCATGCGGAAAGATCTCTTCAGAAGAAGGGCATCTGTGTGATCCCACCAACGCAGGAGAAGTGTACACATGCAGCAGCTGCGGCCAGCAGGCCCAGAAGAAAAAACACCTGTGCAAACCCCAGGTGGCAAAATTTGAATATTTCTGCGGCGGCTGCGGCAGGGGGGCTGTGAGCGAGGATCATTTGTGCGATCCCCATAAAATGAAATAAAACAGGCTTATTGCACTTGTGCTTTAAGCAGGGACAACGGGCCTTCAGCGATTCTGCTGAAGGCCCGTTGTCATGTCATGGGATGCCTGCATATGGGCAAAATGAAAATTATACCAGTCCTTTTGCCTCATCCATACCCAAATGGATGTTCATGCACTGGACAGCAGCACCGGAAGCGCCTTTTCCCAGATTGTCTATGCGGGTGATGACAGCCATCTGGTCGGCATTGCCGAACACGAATATATCTGCTTTATTGGTATTGTTGCATGCCTGCACATCAAAAAAACCATTGTCCAGATTCTTTTCTTCATCAAAAGGGAAAACAGTGATGAACTCTTCATCTTTGTAATAATCTGCAAAAATTTGCTGCAGATCAGCAGGGCCGACTTTTTTTGCCAGAAGATGGGCATGAATGAAAACAGTTACAGCCATTCCTTTGTAATAATTGCCCACCACCGGGGTGAAAACAGGGGTAGAGGAGAGTCCTGTCCTGACCATCATTTCCGGAATGTGCTTGTGGGCCATGCCCAGGGCATAATGCCGGGGGCTGTCCAAATCCGGGGTATGCTGTTCTTCATATGCTGCAATGAGTTTTTTACCCCCGCCGCTGTACCCGGTGATGGAATAACAGCAGACCGGGAAATTTTGCGGCATGATATCGGATGCGATCAGGGGATGCACACCCAGCACAAAAGCGGTGGCATGGCACCCGGGGTTGGTGATTTTTTTGGCTTTTCTGAGAAGCTCCCTTTGTCCCGGTGCCAGCTCGGGCAGGCCATAGACCCAGTCCGGATGGGTGCGGAACGCCGTACTTGCATCGATGATGCAGGTGTGCGGATTTTGAACCAGGGAGGCGGATTCTTTTGATGCAGCATCCGGAAGGCACAAAAATGTGACATCAGACCGGTTGATCAACTCCTTTCTCGCATGGATATCCTTGCGCAAAGCTGAATCGATTTCAAGCAGTTCTATGTCATTTCGTGAAGACAGATAATCGATGATCTGCAATCCGGTGGTGCCTTCCCGGCCGTCTACAAATACCTTGTGTGCCATGACAATTCCTTTTGTCCGCTTGTTTGTGGACGAATACATCTTTTTGAAATTAACCTTATACGAATTTTGAAATAAAAAATAAAGCCCAATTCAGGGGTGGGGGCATATGGTTTTGACCAGGCGGTTTCTGTGTGATAGGATCTGTCAATAGCAACAGAATGTGACAGTAATTTTCATCATTCACAAAATATGAGGATATTCTATATGGATCTGCCCAAAAAAAGAACCAGCTTTTTTCCATCTGCTTCTGAAGATGCCCAGTCATCAAAACAGCATGCAGATACGCCCCAGACACAATCCCCGTCCTATGCACTTTCTTTTTTGGACACGGACTTTATGATGCGCGATGAACTGCGGCCGGTGCGGCTGCAGCTGGAACTGCTCAAACCTGAAATCATTCAGACGGAACTGAATATCGCATCCACGGTGGTGATTTTCGGCAGTGCCAGAATCAAGGATTCAGACACGGCAAAGATTTTTCTTGACCATCTGAAAGCAGAACAAGAAAAGAATCCGGATGCACCTGATATTGACAGAAAACTGCAAATTGCCCAAAGGGATCTGGAGAACAGCAGATATTATGATGAAGCCCGCAAACTTGCCCGGATGATTGCATCAGCAGGTCAAAATACCGATGGTGCAGGATGCGTGGTATCCACAGGCGGGGGACCGGGAATTATGGAAGCTGCCAATCGCGGGGCCCATGATGTCAATGCCAAAAGCATCGGGTTGAATATCGTTCTGCCCCATGAACAGGCCCCGAATCCCTATATTACCCCGGAGCTCAGTTTTCAGTTTCATTATTTTGCCATCAGAAAGATGCATTTTCTGATCCGGGCAAAAGCCTTGATTGCATTTCCAGGGGGGTTCGGCACCATGGACGAACTTTTTGAGACATTGACCCTGGTTCAGACAAAAAAAATCAAACCCATTCCCATTTTGCTGTTCGGCAAAAGCTTCTGGGAGAAGGTGATAAATTTTGATGCACTGGTTGAGGCCGGCACCATTTCACCGGAAGATCTGGACCTGTTTCATTATGTGGAAACCGCAGAACAGGGATGGGCCATGCTGCATCGGTATAATTGACACAGGTGATTGAAATCGCTTCCAGAGCAAGGTATAGTCAGTACATCCATGCAATCCAAGAGGTGAATCCATGAAAAAATCTGTCGTATATGTTTTGTCAGGGCTGGGAATACTGATTCTGCTGATAGTTGCTGCAGCGGTCATTGTCTTGAACCTGGATCCCAACCGGTACAAGGATTATATTGCCGGCAAGGTCAGCCAGCAGATGGGCCGGACCTTTGAAATCCGGGGGGATCTGAAAATCGGGTATTTTCCCTGGCTGCATGTGGAAACATCCGGGATTTTTCTGGAAAATGCCCCGGGGTTCGGCGATCTTCCTTTGTTGACGGCGGATCATGTCATGGTCCGGGTCAAGACCCTGCCCCTGCTCAGAAAACAGCTTGAAATGGATACCATGGTCCTTAAGGGCGTCCGTGTGAATTTAGTTGAAAACCAGGCCGGCGTCAGCAATTGGGAGGGCCTGGGGGGATCACCCGAAACCGGGGTGAGCGATAAATCGCCTGACACACCGTCAGACAAGGGGTTTGACATGGCAAACCTGGCGGTCCTGTTGAAAGGGGGGGTGGATATCCAGGATGCGGCCGTTAGTTTTGATGACCAGGCTGCAGGGGAAAAATATACGGTATCTGATCTGAATATCACCACCGGCATGGTGGTGCCGGGCGATCCTGTCGATCTTTCCCTTTCCTTTACTGCTGCAGCCACTGCCCCGGAGATTTCAGCAGATGCGGCTCTGGAGGGGAAAATATTTTATGATTTTAACACCGGGCAGTATCAGATAAACCCGCTTGCAGCCAATGCACAGCTTTTAGGCCCGGCCCTGGGAAAAACCCCTGCAAAGCTCAACCTGGCATGTGTCATGGAACTGGACCTTGCAAAAGACACCCTGTCTGTCATAAACCTGCAGGCAGATGGCCTGGATACCCGTGTGGCCGGGAACATTTTTCTGGGCGGCATGGAATCTGGAGTTTCCCTGGTTGACATGGATCTGGATGTTGCGGGAAAAGACCTTGCCAGGCTGTTTGCGGTGTTTGAAGGTGGTGGTTTTGCAAAGCAGGTGGCTGCTTTGCCGGACCGGTCCTTTGACCTTAAAACAAAAATGTCAGCAGATACTGACAAAGGCATGGTGCAGGTGCCAAAGCTGGCAGTACATCTGCTGGGGGCAGACATAACCGGCACATTCCAGGCTGAAGATCTCTATTCTGCCGCACCGACTTTTACAGGGGATGTGGCGGCAGCCGGGCCTGATCTGCCATTGTTACTGGAACTGGCCGGAACTGTCCAGAGAAATGATTTTCTGGCAGACATGGGCAGACATTTGGCAGCATCCAAGGCAGGGCAGAAAAAATTTCACGCTGATGTGACCATGGATGTGGATATGGGCCAGGGCAGGGTGCTGGTGGAGAATCTGGATATGGCTGGTTTGGGCATCACTGTGAAGGCAGATGTCACAGCCCGGCATCTGGGCTCAAAAGAGGCTGTTTTAGACGGCAGTGTTGCAATGGACGGCAGACAACTGGCCCTGGTGCTGACTGCCCTGGGCCAGCCGGATCTGGCGGCCGTACTGGACACGGTGGCTGTAAAGGGCCGGTTCAATGGCAATTATCAGAACCTGGCGCTGGACCCCATGCAGGTCAGGTTCGGACTTGCCGGTACACAGATTCCCAATCCACCGGTTTTTGTGACCCTGGAAGCACCGGTGCAGCTGCAGCTTGAAAAGCAGATCCTGGATCTGGCATCCTTTTCCATCAAAGGGCTGGATCTGGATGTCTCCGGCAGCCTGACTGCAAAACAGATACAGACATCTCCTGAATACACAGGCAATATTTCTCTGGCCCGGTTCAACCTGCGGGAGTTGATGAAAAAACTGAACCAGCCCCTGCCGCAGACATCAGATGCCAGTGTGTTTGAGAAGGTGGCTGTGAAAACACAATTTTCAGGTTCTGCAGCAGATATCCGGCTCAGCGATCTGTCAGTGACCCTGGATGATTCACAGATGAACGGGAACCTGGCCATACAGGAGTTTTCAGATCCGGATATCACATGTGACCTGGCAGTGGACAAGATCAATGCAGACCGGTATATGCCCCCTGCTGCAAAAGAGACTCCCGGTAAAAAACAGACAACCCGGCCGGCAACCCCGGAAACTGCTGCTGCAGGGGCTGCCAAAAAAGGTTCCGGCAAAAAACAGGCAGCCCACCCTGTGACCCCGGAAACCGCGGCAGCAGGGGCTGCCGTCCTGATTCCGGTGGAACTGCTCAGGGCTCTGAAGCTTAAAGCGGCCCTGGCCATAGACCACCTGATTGTTTCAGGGGTTGTCTTGTCCCGGGTGCGGGTGCATGTGACGGCAAAAGACGGTATCCTCACCAAGGCCCCGGTGACAGCCAGCCTGTACAAGGGAAACTATGACGGAAAAGTAGTGCTGGATGCCACGGGTGATGTTCCGAAACTGGCCATTGATACAACTTTAAAAGGGGTGGAGGTGGAACCGCTGCTCATGGACATGACCCAAAATGCCCTGGTCCGGGGAACCGGGGATGTGACAGCCGCCCTGACAACCAGGGGCGGTGATGTGGCTGCCATGAAGCAGAACCTGAATGGCAGCCTGTCTTTTGTATTTAAAAACGGGGCAATCAAGGGATTTAACGCGGGAAAATTTCTCCGGAGCCTCAAATCTCTGCGGGAAAGCAGGACCCTGGCGGTGTCGGAACAGGAGGAAACCGATTTCACAGAACTCACCGGCAACCCTGTTGTGAAAAACGGCGTGGTTTTTCTGGATGATCTGGCAGGAAAATCCCCGGCCCTGCGGGTGTCGGGCACCGGGATCGTGGCGGATATTGTCAGAGAAACCATTGACTACAAGGCAATGATCACGGTGGTGGAAACCTCCAAAGGCCAGACAGGCAGCGACCTGGCCGAACTTGCCGGACTCACGGTTCCCGTATCTTTCAAAGGCCCGCTGGCTGATCCGGTCATTACACCGGATATCACCGGTGTGATTTCAAAAATTCTCACCGGCACCTCTTCTGAGCCTGTGGAACAATTGAAAAAGAGCGTGGAAAAGGAACTGGGCCGATTTTTGAAAAAACTTTCCGAATAACGGCAATGTCCTGGCGGGCACAACAAAAAATGAAAGCTGTTAGCTGTTAGCCTTTAGCTGTTAGCCGTCAGGTATTAGCTTAAAACTTAACACTTTCATATAAACGGGAATGTCCTGGCGGGCACAACAAATTATGTAAGAATCCGGTTGATTGTACGTTTGTTTTTATATAAACGGCCATGCCCTGCATAATCAAACATGAATACGTCCGGTGGGTTGCCCGGTTCTTTCGTATATAAAAAATTCTGATGGAGGAAATATGAAATACGGGGCTGCAGGTTTTCCAATAAAACCGGTGGAAGATGAGATCAAAAAGGCGGGAGATCTGGGATTTGATTTTTTTGAGCTGTCCATGGACCCGCCCGAAGGCCATTGGGCCAAAGTCCGGGATATGGAAAAACAGATCGTTGCTGCCCTGGACGCTTGTAAACTGCCAGTGGTGTGCCACCTGCCCTCTTTTGTGTATACACCGGATCTGTCACCAGGTATTCGAAAGGCATCTTTGGATGAGATGCTGCATTCTCTGGATGCTGCCGCAGGCATCGGTGCACAAAAAGCGGTGCTGCACCCGGGATATATCACCGGCATGGGGGTGTTTGTCATGGAAACCGCAAAAAAATATGCCGGGGACAGCCTGGCCGCCATTATTGCACACGCGGACAGGCTGCACATCCAGCTGTGTTTTGAAAACATGTTTCCCGGATACCACATTTTTTACGAACCAGATGCATTTGACCCCCTTTTTGCCAAATTTTCCGATTTGAAAATGACCCTGGATACAGGTCATGCCAATATCGGGGATCCATCCCAGACCAGACTGGGGCAGTTTGTCAGCCGGTTTTCACACCGCATCGGCCATGTCCATGTCAGTGACAATTTTGGAAAAAAAGATGACCATCTGGCTGTGGGAAAAGGCAATATCGATTTTGAAGGATTTGTCTCAGCTCTGAAACAGACCGGGTATGATGACACCATCACCCTTGAGATATTTTCAACCAATACTGATGATCTGGTGAAAAGCCGAGAAAGAATCGAATTTCTCTTTTCAAATATTGGGGCCAGAAGTTAACCTTTTTACCTTTTTTTGCGCAGCGGCGCATAATTAACGAAAAGTCACGGGGTCAGGCTTGCGTTATTGTCGTTATTGATCACCAGTTTCGAATTTTTGTAATATCCTTTCCAATAACGACAATAACGCAAGCCTGACCCCAGTTTCCCCGATTTTTTTAGGTAAAAAAGTTAACTTTTGACCCCAAGCACACCGATCAAAGGCAGGCATAATAAGGTAAGCACGCCGAGGCCGGTGAATCCCAGGCCAAACCGTCCGGTTTCTGCCAGGATGCCTATGCCCAGGGGCACCAGACCGGATCCCAGAAAATGGGCCAGGGGGACCACGATGGAAACCGCCACCGGCCGGCTTTGCGGGGTGGTGACCATGGACATGACTGCAAAACATAAAGGGAAAATGCAGACACTGGCGCCTGCCTGGAGTATCAAAGCAGCCCAGATCCATGATCCGGGCAGCCACCCGATAAAAAGGGTTCCCAAAGCACTGCATGACAGGGCTGCCAGAATGATGCGCCGTACCCCGAACCGGTCGGCCAGCCATCCCCCGGCCAGGGGCAGGCCAAATGCCAGGATACGTGACACCGCCAGCATGAGATTGCCCAGTCCCGGATCAATGCCCCTTTCAAATACCAGATACAGGGGCATGATGGCAAACACACCCTGGTTCAATCCCATCCCTAAAATGAAAAGAACCGCGATCACAATAATGGCCGGGTCATGGACCAGGGTGGTGACAGCCTTTAGCCTGGGATGGCCTGTGCGGTGGGTTACGCCTTTGCCCCACAGGGCATAGCCGGTGGCCAGCACCAGTGCTGCGGTGCCGTACACCAAAAGGACCATGCGCCATGACAGATGCCATCCCGCAAACAGTGAAACAGCCAGCGGTGCGATAATATAGGCCAGGTTCGGGGCCAGCTGGTGAAATCCCAGTACCTTTCCCCAGTGCCTGCGGTGAACCAGGCTGGTGAGGCTGGCAACGCCTGAAGGCAGGTAGAAACCGCCGGCAAGGCCCAGACAGACCATACTCACCTGGAGCATGACAACTCCCTGGCCGGCAGCGGCAAACAACAGGCTGGTTCCCACGGCAAGGCCCGAGGCAACAATCAGATGCCGGTGACTGAAAAGAGGCGTTAAAAAAATGGCGCCGAACAGGCTTGCGCAATAGCCTGTTGAAATCAGGAAAAAAAGTCCCCCTGCCTGGCTGTGGGTCATGGCCAGATCAATTTCAATATCCGGAAGAAGCGGTGCCATGCCCAGCCTGGAAAGCATGTTGAAAAAGAAGATGCCGGTCAAGAACACAATGGGATTGAGCTGATCCATTGAGAGGCCGGAGGGCTCAGTTTCACCGGAAGCCGGATGATCAGGATGGACAGACATCTTTTCCAGCCAGAATCTGTGACAGGGTGGAAAGCGCCTTGGCCCTGATGACAGTGAAATGTGTCTTCATGGCATCTGTTGCCTGGTGAATGTCCCTGGTGACCAGGGCATCAAATATCATTTTGTGCTGGGATCCCACAATCACTTCTGAAGCCACAAAAAGCAGGCTGGCGCGGTACTTGAGATACAGCAGGTCAAACAGGTTCTGCAGTATGTGCATCTGCACCTTTTGTTTTGAAATGGACGACAAAAGGGTATGAAAATCTCTGTCCATGATCAGGCGGGTGTTCAGATCCATGTCACTGCCATGGTCTGTTTCCAGAAAACCGCGCAACTTGTGGATGCTGTCATTATCCAGATTATCGATCACTTTTGGCAGCAGGGAAATCTCCACCACCTCCCGCAGATCATAGATTTCTTTGATCTCCTGAAGACTCAAGGGTTCGGTGTAATACCCTTTGTTGGGTATGTGTCTGACAAGCCCCTGGAATTCTAATATCTTCAGGGCCTGAACCACGGGTGTCAGGCTCATGCCCAGGCTTTCTGCTATCATCCGGTAGGACAGTTTCTGGCCGGGAACGATTATATTTTCAAACAGCAGCTGCCGGATTCCGTCATGGGCCATCCGGGTGTAATCTGTATCTGTTTTGTTGTTTTTACCTGTCCGGGCCAAGGTGCCTCTCCTAATAGCGTCTGTTGTATATTATCGCAAACCCATGGAATGTAAATATTAAAAAACAAAATTTAATTAAAAAAATTTATTCCTGTCCCTGTGGACGCGCTGGTAAGAACCTGTTTTTAACATGTTGTTTTTTATAAATAATATATACAAAACATGGATTTATCCGGTTAATATAAAATAAATATGTTGACAATAAAATGCGGGTTTAATTAATATTAACCAGGGATGGGATTGTTCTGCCGGACGGGCATGAATTTTACCAACCCATTTTTGTTCCTGAACATCATATATGGAGAACCGGTTATGAAAGTCATTGTTATCGGCGGCGGGTGGGCAGGATGCGCCGCTGCGGTCAGCGCAAAAAAACACGGCGCTGACGTGCTTTTGCTCGAGCGCACCGACATGCTTCTGGGTACCGGCCTTGTGGGCGGGATCATGCGCAATAACGGCCGTCTCACTGCGACAGAAGAACTCAAAGCCATGGGCGGCGGCGATGTTTTTGCAGTGGTTGAATCCAATTTCCTTCACAAGGAGATCACCTTTCCAGGGCACAACCATGCATCGTTGTACGATGTTTCCACCATGGAGCCAAAAATCAAGCGGTTTCTGCTTGCTTCAGGTATCAGTATTGAAATGGGGTGCCGGGTGACGGATGTGGAAATGGAAAAAGCACAGATCACGGCTGTCCTGGCCAAAAAGGCCAAAAAAACGGTCCGGTTTGATGCAGATGTTTTCATAGAAACGACTGGGACTGCCGGGCCGCCGGCCAATTGTGTAAAACACGGCAACGGGTGCGCCATGTGTATTCTGCGGTGCCATTCCTTCGGGGGGAGGGTCAGTATCGCAGCCAGGGCCGGTGTTGCGGAAATCAACGGGCACAAGGGTGGTCAGACCGGTGCTGTGAGCGGATCATGCAAGCTGCACAAAGACTCTCTGGCCCCGGATCTGCAAAAAGAACTCAACAAAAAGGGCGTGGCAGTGATTCCCCTTGATGAACACCTTCGCATGACAGGCAAATTATCCTTAAAAGCCTGCCAGCAATATGCTATTGCAGATTTTGAAAAAAATGTGATACTGCTGGACACCGGCCATGCCAAGCTCATGACTCCATTTTTTCCCCTGGATGACCTCAGAAAAATCCCTGGTCTTGAGAACGCCCGGTTTGAAGATCCTTATGCCGGGGGCATCGGCAATTCGGTCCGGTATATGGGCATGTCTCCCAGGGATGATGCCCTGAAGGTGGACGGGGTGGACAACCTGTTTTGTGCCGGGGAAAAAGCCGGACTCATGGTGGGGCATACTGAAGCCATCTGCACCGGCACCCTGGCCGGGGTGAACGCAGTGAAACAGGCCTGCGGAGAAAAACATCTTGTACTGCCCAAAGATTCGGTTCTTGGTGATGCCATTGCCTTTGTCAGACAGCAGATGCAGACCCCTGAGGGACTGGGCCTGAAATTTACTTTCTCCGGATCAGTGCTGTTTGACCGCATGAAGCAAAAACAGATGTACGTAACAGATCCGGATGTGATAGCAGGCCGGGTGAAAAAGGCGGGCCTGGAAAATATTCTGGCATCTTGATTGGTTGCGGCGGCAGCTATGCGGGTGGGAAAAGTCCAGCTGCCATACAGAGAAAAAAAAAGGTAAAAAAGTTAACTTCTGACCCCAAGGAGGAGTGATGAAAAAGTATGGCAGTTTGTTGCTGGCAGCATTACTGGTGGTGGCTTTTGCAGCAACCGGATGGGCAAATACCGGGGGTATCACCATTGCGCTGGGCTCGGAACCCACCACTTTGGATCCCCAGATAAGAGAAGACGGCGGAGAGCGGGCCGTGAATGACAATATCTATGACACCGTGCTTGCCCGGACCCCGGAAGGGGATCTGATGCCCTCTCTTGCGGCACAGATGCCAAAACTTGTGGATGGTGATACCTGGGAAGTGACGTTGCGCTCGGGCATTACATTTCACAACGGGGAGCCCTTGAACGCTGATGCCGTGGTTTACAGCATCAAGCGGGTCATTGACCCGGAATTTAATTCCGAGCAGATCTCATTTTTTTCCACCATTAAAGATGCCCGTGCAACAGGTGATCTGACGCTGCAAGTGATCACTGACGGGCCGGATCCCATTCTGCCCACCCGGCTGTACTGGCTCAAGGTGGTACCCCCAAAGCACTCCAAAGATCCGAAATTTGCTGAAAATCCTGTGGGCACAGGGCCTTACCGGTTTGTAAGCTGGCAGCGGGGCCAGCACATTGACCTTGTGCGCAATGACGATTACTGGGGACCGGCCCCGCAGATTGCATCGGTGAGATACCGGTTTATTGAGGAACCCGGCACAAGGCTGGCCGGTCTCATGGCAGGGGAGTTTGACCTGATCACCAATCTTTTGCCTGAATTCACCAGCCATGTGCCCAAATCGGTCAATGTCCTGGGACTGGAACATCCCATCATTATTCTCAATGCGGACAAAGGCGTGACACAGGATGTGCGGGTACGGAAAGCCCTCAACTATGCTGTGGACAAGCAGGCCCTGGCACAGGGACTGTTTGAAGGCTTTGCCCAGGTGGCCCAGGGCCAGCTGCTGAGCCCCTCTTTTTTCGGGTACAATGACCAGGTAAAAGCCTATCCCTATGATCTTGACAAGGCCAAAAAACTGATTGAAGAAGCAGGTGCTGCCGGCCAGACCATTGAAATCATCGGTACCAGCGGCCGGTGGCTCAAGGACCGGGATCTTGTGGAAGCGGTGGCGGATTACTGGAAAAAGGCCGGCCTGGATGTCAAGGTGCGGATTTTTGAGTTCAATGAATACCTCAACCGGTTGTTTGACCGCAAGACCCGGGCGGACAGCATTTTTGTGGTCTCCTCCAACGAGCTGCTGGATGCGGACAAAAGCTTTTCCGCCTATTACAAGGCCGGGGGTGTCGGATCTTCCAACACGGATGAAACCCTGGCGGGCCTGATCGATGCGGCCCGGTCTAAAACCGATGCGCAGAAACGCGAAGGCCTGTATCACCAGGCGGTTCAGCTGGCCTATGACCAGGCCTATTTTGTATGGCTGCTCAATATTGAAGATATTTACGGGCTGAGTGCGCGCCTGGTGTGGCCCGGCCGGGTGGATGCACGGCTCCTGGTCCGGGAAATGCAGATCCAGTGATGCAGGTGCCGGTATATTATCCGGATTATTATGAGGATCAGTCCTGGTATGGACAACCGGAAAAATGGCACAATGCCGATAACACCAACAGATGAGATGATGCCATAATGGGACGGTTTATCTACAGGCGACTGGTTCACGGCCTGATTGTGATCTTCGGGGTGACCATCATCGTGTTTGTGGTAACCCGGATGGTGGGTGATCCGGTTCAGGTGATGCTGCCCCTGGAATCCACCCTGGAACAGCGGGCTGCCTTTGAAAAAAAGCTGGGCCTGGACCGGCCCATATATATCCAGTTTGGTGAGTTTTTAGGCAATATCGCCCGGCTGGACTTTGGGGAATCCTTGTGGCAGAAACGGCCGGCCATGGATATCGTGTTTGAAAAACTGCCCATGACCATGCTGCTCACCGCTGTGGGCATCGGTTTTGCCTGTGCGGCCGCCATTCCTTTGGGAATCATTGCAGCCCTGCGGCCCGGCGGGATGGTGGACCGGGTCACGGTGTTCGGCAGTCTGCTGGGGCTGTCCGTGCCACAGTTCTGGCTTGGGCTGCTGTTTATTGTTTTGTTTGCCGTGCAGTTCAAGATCCTGCCCACCTCTGGTGCTGCCACACCGGCCCACATCATCATGCCGGCGTTGACCATGGGGTTGCCCACCCTGGCCAGGCTGGTGATGCTGGTGCGGTCTTCCATGATTGACGAGCTCAACCAGCAGTATGTCAAGACCAGTTTTGCCAAGGGCCTGCCCTTTGTCCGGGTGGTGGGACTCCATGCTCTGCGCAATGCAGGGCTGCCCATCATGACCCTGGTGGGCTGGGAAGTGATCCGGTCTCTGGCCGGGTATTCCGTGGTGGTGGAAACCGTGTTTGCCTGGCCGGGCATAGGTCTTACCGCCATTCAGGCCATTGAGCGCGACGATCTGATCCTGATTCAGGCCATCGTGTTTACCGCAGCCGTCTGTGTGGTGGTGATCAATATAGCCCTGGATTTTATTTACAAACTCATCGACCCGAGGCTGAAGCTGACATGAACGGAACCAGCGCAGAGACCCTGGAAAAAGCCCTGGAAAAGAACCGGTATGAATGGGTGGAAAAACTGCAGGAACTGGGCAGGGAACTCAAACGGGACAAAGCCGGGCTCATCGGGGTGATATTGATCACCGCCCTGGTGCTCATGGCAGTGTTCGCTCCAATGATCGCCCCCCATGATCCGACAGACCAGGATCTCACCGCCCGGCTGGCTCCCCCTGTCTGGTATGAAAAAGGCACCTGGAACCATATGCTGGGCACCGACCACCTGGGCCGGGATGTGCTGTCCCGGAGCATTCACGGGGCCCGGGTCTCCTTGTGGGTGGGGGCGGCGGTGGTGCTTTTGGCCGGGGGATTCGGTGTGGTCATGGGATTGATGGCCGGGCACTTGGGCGGAAGGACCGATGCCTTTGTCATGCGCTGGATCGACACCCAGGTGGCGTTTCCCGGGCTTTTGCTGGCCTTGATCATCCTGGCGGTCATCGGTCCCAGCCTCACTACGGTGGTGGTGGTGCTGGCGTTGAACGGGTGGATGGTGTACGGCCGCATGACCCGCAGTGCCGTATTGTCCATCCGCCAGTCCCCCTATGTGGAGGCAGCCGAAGTGGTGGGGTGCCGGTGGCCCCGCGTTATTTTCCGCCATATCCTGCCCAATCTCACCTCTCCTTTGCTCACCCTGGCCATCCTGGAGTTTGCCAGAATTGTCCTGGCAGAAGCTGCTCTTTCGTTTCTGGGACTGGGGATTCAGCCCCCGGCCACCTCCTGGGGCCTGGATGTGTCCATGGGTAAAAATTACATGTTCATGGCCTGGTGGCTGGTCACCATTCCCGGGTGTGCCATTGCTGTCACCGTTCTTGCCATTAATCTTGTGGCCTCCTGGCTGCGGCTGATTTCCGATCCCCAGGAGCGGGAAAAACAGTATGCCCGGCACATGGCAGGGGCCATGCGTAAAAAAATGCAGGCCACAATTGAAAAGGAGTCCAAAGTGCCATGAATGACTGCCAGAACACACCGCTTCTTGAAGTGCGCAACCTGGTGGTGAATTTTTACACCCGGGGCGGGGTGGTCCAGGCCTCCCGGGGTGTCAGTTTCCAGGTGGCGCATGGACAGACCTTAGGTATTGTGGGGGAATCAGGATCAGGTAAAAGTGTGGCAGTCCAGGCGGTGATGGGGTTGATCTCCAATCCGGGCCGGATCGAAGGCGGAGATATTTTGTTCAGGGGCCGGTCCCTGCTGGACCCGGCCGGCAGAAAATTTGTGCGCAAGGTCCGGGGCAAAGAGATCGCCATGATTTTCCAGGACCCCATGACCTCTTTAAATCCGGTGTTTACCATCGGGACCCAGATCACCGAGGTGCTGCGCCACCATCTGGGCATGACAAGAGACCAGGCCCGGAAACGGGCCATGGACCTGCTGGGGCTGGTGGATATCAATGCCCCTGAAAAACGCCTCAAACAATACCCGTATGAGATGTCCGGGGGGATGCGCCAGCGGGTGATGATTGCCATGGCCCTGGCCTGTGAGCCCCGGCTCATCATTGCAGATGAGCCCACCACAGCTCTGGATGTGACCATTCAGGCCCAGATCCTGGAACTGCTGGCCGACCTGCAGCAGCGGCTTGAAGTGTCTGTGATTCTCATCACCCACGACCTGGGGGTGGTGGCCCAGCTCTGCCACCGGGTGGCGGTGATGTATGCCGGCCGCATTGTGGAAGTGGGGGATGCAGACCAGGTGTTTGCCAGTCCGGTTCACCCCTATACAAAGGGATTGATCCGGGCCACCCCCCGCCTGGATGTGGTAACTGAGCGTATGGTTTCCATTGACGGGGTGCCGCCAGACCTGATCTCGCCCCCACAGGGGTGTGCATTTTCCCCCCGGTGTGACCAGGCAAAAAATGACTGTTTGCGGTCCCAGACCCTCACCCCGCTGGGTGATGACCGCCATGTCTCGTGCTGGTGCGCAATAAAGGGAGACACCAGATGATTGGGCAGGCAAACGAAGCGACACCCCGGGCGGCAAAGGATGGGGCAGCCGGTTCGCCGCTGGTTTGCGTAAAAGACCTGAGCGTCATTTTTGATGCCGGCAGGGCCGGGTTCTGGGGCAGAAAACGCCTCCAGGTGCATGCAGTGGAAAAAGTGAGCTTTGATATCCATCCCGGTGAAACCCTGGGGCTTGTGGGGGAATCAGGTTCCGGAAAAAGCACCACCGGCCGGGCCATACTCGGCCGGGTGCCGGTCAGTTCCGGCACCATATATTTCCAGGGCAAAGAGATCACCCATGCCGGAAAAGAAAGGGTCCGGGCCCTGAGCCGGCACATGCAGCTGGTGTTCCAGGACCCCTACGCCAGCCTGAATCCCCGCATGAAAATTGTTGATATCGTGGCAGAACCCCTTCTGGTGCACGGTCTTGTGAAAAATACAAAAGAGGCGGCAGGCGAGGTGGCACAGCTTCTGGAGCTGGTGGGCCTGCCGCCGGATGCCGGTGCCCGCTATCCCCACGCCTTCAGCGGGGGCCAGCGCCAGCGGGTGGGCATTGCCCGGGCCCTGGCGCTGAAACCACAGTTCATCGTGGCAGATGAGCCGGTGAGCGCCCTGGATGTGTCCATCCGGGCCCAGGTGGTGAACCTGATGCAGGACCTGCAGGCCCGGTTCGGGCTGGCATACCTGTTTATCGCCCATGACCTGGCTGTGGTGCGCCACATATCCCACCGCATCGCCATAATGTATGCCGGCAATATCGTGGAGCTGGCAGACCGGCACCTGATCTATGAATCTCCGGTGCATCCGTATACCAAAGCACTGCTGTCAGCCGTGCCTGTGCCCGACCCCCCGGTCCAGCGGGCCAGGCAGCGCATCACCTGTCCGGGGGAGGCCCCTAATCCCATGGACCCGCCGTCCGGGTGCAGGTTTCAGTCCCGGTGCCCGTATGTGACCCAGACCTGCCGTGACACCGCCCCGGTTCTGACCTCCCGCCGCCCCGGCCAGACAGCCGCCTGCTGGAATTGCTGATGTTGTGATATTGGGGTCAGAAGTTAACTTTTTTACCTTTTTTTGCATTCATGGCAAAAGTAACGGGGTCAGGCTTGCGTTATTGTCGTTATTGTTCACCAGCTTCGAATGTTTGTAATATCCTTTCCAATAACGACAATAACGCAAGCCTGACCCCAGTTTCCCTGACCCCAGTTTCCCCGGTTTTTAGGTAAAAAAGTTAACTTCTGACCCCCAGTACCCTTGACAAAGCATTGTGCGAAAATATATACCAGTTTTAGAATGGTGCTCGAAAAATGAATTTCATATACTGCATGCTTTCCGGCATCAGTGCAAACCATAAGGAGCAGCAAACCGTGAATGGCAGACAACGCATCATCACCGCCCTTGAAAACAAACAACCTGACTGTGTGCCCCTGTATATCCACGGCATAAACGAGGCCCCCATCATCGGCATCGGCAAACATCTGACTGAAGGGCTGCCTGAACCAAAAGATTTCAGGCTCATGAATGACCATGACAAACTCAAGCTGGTGGATACCCTTTTTATGATCCATGAACATTATGATGTTGACGGGATTACCACCTTTGAAACCGGTCATGAAACCCGGGTGGACGCAACCCATGTCGCTGATGGATTCAATGTGGTCTACAGGCTTTCGCCCCACGGTATTCCCGTTCCTGTGGGGCATCCTGTCCCGTCCTTTGAAGCGTTGAAGGCCTACAAACCCCCTGTGCCTGCAGCCGGGGATCTGGGGCTTTTGCACCTGGCTGCGGACAGATTCAAAGGAAACAAAGCCACCTTCTGGCTCATGCGGGGGATTTTTGTCCGCTCCTGGCGGCTGCTGGGCATGACAAACCTGATGATGAACATGGTCAGCAACCCTGCATTTGTTCATGCCGTGGCACAGATGATGCTGGAATACAACCTGGCCCAGCTTGATCTGCTGGCAGAGGCCGGACTTGACGTTCTGGTCATTGAAGATGACATCGCCTCCACCAGCGGTCCGTTGATATCCCCGGACCATTTTAAAACCTTTGTCAACCAATATAACCGGCAGATCGTTGACAAGGCCCACAAAAAAGGACTGAAGGTGGTCAGGCATTCCGACGGCAACCTGTGGCCCCTCATGGATACCATACTTGATACCGGTTATGACGGCATAAATCCCTTAGAACCCCAGGCAGGCATGCATATCAAAAAGATGAAAGCCTTTTGCGGTGATAAGATCTGTCTTCTGGGCAATATTGACTGTGTGGATCTTCTGCCCTCCGGCACACCAGACCAGGTGGAAGCGGCAGTCATTCAAGCCATTGCAGACGGGGGCGAAGGCGGGGGCCTGATTATCTGTTCTTCAAACTCCCTGCACCCGGGGGTGAATCCTGAAAACTGCATCGCCATGTTCCAGGCGGTGCGCAAACACGGGAAATACGAACAAAAAGGCCGGGCATCATGACGAAAAAACAATCCTGGACGGTTTTCTGGCTGCTTTTCCTGCTCTACATGTTTGACTACATGGACCGGATGGTCATTGTGTCGCTCTTTCCCTTTCTCAAACAGGATATGGGCATGACCGATGCCCAGTGCGGGCTTCTGGTATCTGTTGTGTACTGGTCAATCTTAGGGTTTTCATTTCCTGTGTCCATTCTCGTGGACCGCTGGAGCCGCACAAAAAGCATCTCCATCATGGCGGTAATCTGGAGCATGGCCACCCTGGCCTGTGCATTCACAAAAACATTTCCCCAGCTTCTGGTTGCCAGAACCGCCATCGGCATTGGAGAAGCCGGATATGCCCCGGGCGGCACCGCCATGCTGTCTGCCAGCTTTCCCATGGAAAAAAGGGCACGGATCCTGGGGTTGTGGAATGCATCCATTCCTTTGGGCAGTGCTCTGGGCATCGGGATCGGCGGGTTTGTCGCCCACCACTTTGGCTGGCGCCATGCATTCGGACTGGTGGCTTTTCCCGGGCTGGTCCTGGCAGTGTTGTTTTATTTTGTCAAAGACTATGAAACCGTTAAACTCACCAAAATTGAAAAAACCGGCAAAGAAACAAAGATGCAGTTTCTGGATATGGCCAGGCAGTTTACCCACAACACCACCCTTTTGTGCAACAACCTGGCATTTGCCCTGAATGTGTTTGTCACCACGGCACTTCTGACATGGCTGCCCACCTATTTTCACCGGATTAACGGCATTGCCATGGACAAGGCAAGCATGAAAGCCGGTTCCATCATGCTGCTTGCCATCATCGGTGCCCCCCTGGGCGGGTTTCTGGCAGATGCGTGGATGAAAAAAAACAATAAAGCAAGACTCCTGTTTCCGGCAGTATCCTCTGTGTTCACAGGTGTTCTGCTGTTTATCGCCTTTGGGTTATTACAGGGAACCGGTCAGTATATGGTGCTGCTCCTGGTGGGCATCACTGCGGTGGCATTTGTTCCCTGCTGTGTGGCCGTGACCCAGGATGTGGTTCACCCGGGGCTCTGCGCTGTCTCCTTGAGCCTGAGCATCATCATTCAGCACCTGCTTGGCTCAAGTCTTGCCCCGGTTGTCATCGGCAACCTGTCTGATATGTACGGCATTGACAAGGCATTGGCAATCCTGCCGGTGTTTGCATTGCTTGCCGCAGCAGTGCTTTTTGCCGGTTCATTTTTTTACGAAAAAAACCTGTATACAGGCCGGGAGAGCATCCATTTACGGTGATACGATGGTGGACAGTTCCGCTTTGGACAGGTGCCGGGGAATAAATATGTTAAACGTGGTCCCGCTGCCCGGGGTGCTGTCAACGGTGATAAACCCGTTGTTCTGCCTGACGATGCCGTAGACCATGGCAAGGCCCATGCCGGTACTCTGGCCCACGCCCTTGGTGGTGAAAAACGGTTCAAAAAGATTGTCCAGGGTCTGCTTGTCCATGCCGCAGCCGTTGTCGCTGATGGAAAGCAGAACAAAATCCCCGGGAAAAGCATCGGTATGTTCGGCGGAATTGGCATGGTCAATGGTTATTGTGCCGGTTTCAATAATAATTTTTCCTGTATCTGACACCGCATCCCTGGCATTGACGCATAAATTGGCCAGAATCTGGTCGATCTGTGAGGGATCCATTTTCACGGGCCAGATATTTTTGCCCGGTTTGTACACCAGATCAATCTCTTCGCCCATGAGCCGCCTGTGGAGTCTGAGCATGGTTTCAACGGTCTGGTTCAGGTCAAGCACTGCAGGAGCAGCGGTCTGTTTTCTGGCAAAAGCCAGCAGCTGGCTGGTGACGGCTGCGGAATGCTGTGCAGCTGTGAGAATTTCCTGGAGGCAGTGGTGGGAAAAATCATTGGGGTCTGTCTGGTCCATGGCAAGCTCTGCATTGCCTATGATGACGCTGAGCATATTGTTGAAATCATGGGCCACCCCTCCTGCCAGGTTGCCTACAGATTCCATTTTCCGGGCCTGGTTGATCCGGGCTTCCAGGCGTTTTCTCTCTGATACATCCCGGGCGATTCCCAGTATCACCGGGCGGTCATTCATGTGAAACGGACAGGTGCGGATTTCCACAACAACGGTTTTGCCGTTTTTTGTGACCAGGGAGATCTCATCAGGCCCTGTTGACTTGCCCTGGATATTGTTTCCCAGAAGATCCCGGGCTTTTGGCATCTCATCAGGGGGCAGAATGCCCAGGGTGAGTAAATTTTTTCCAATAAAGGTTTTTCGGGATATGCCCATCAGCGTTTCAGCAGCCTGGTTCCCGTCAATAAAACTGCCTTCCAGATCGGTCAGGTACATGGCATCCGGGGCCACTTCAAATAATGTCCTGAACTGAAACTCGCTTTGTTTGAGCTTTGCTTCAACTTCTGACCGCTGCAGCATTTCTTCTGACAGTTTTTCATTGGCACGGGCAAGTGCCTCAGCCTGGCTGTGAACAGTTTCAGCAGAGCGGATCAGATGTTCCTGGAGCATGCCGGCACCCAGAATACTGGTGCCGGCCAGAAGGATGAAAACCCCGGCAGCGGTTATCCAGGAAACCAGGTGACCCGTGGTGGCAGGCATTCCCGGGGTTATGGGAAACATACCGTACACAAAACACAGACCAGCTGTGATCAGAGAAACAAGGCACAGGCCCCCGACAAAAAGGCCGCTGCGTATTCCCAGTAAAACCGTTGCCAGTACAGTGATGGTTAAAAAAATTTCAATCCCTGCACCGGAAAAAGAAAAATGCATCAGATTGAAAAGCGATATCACATACAGGCATCCCAGCATCACGCAGGCACTGAAAACAAAGGGCAGGCGGTTGAAGGCCAGTGTGGCGGCAACCGCCAGAAAATAGAGCACGATGTATAACATCACACCGCCAATCTGGTTCAGTGCGACTGCCTCAAGACAGGCAATGATCAGGGCAGGCAGGCCCAGAATCGAAATGGCGATCAGCATGCCTTTCAGCAGCCTTGCGCGCATGGCAGACAGGGAATCAAGGGGATGGATTTGTGTCATTTGTATATCGGGTATTTTTGGGATCATGTAAAAATCCAGTTAAAGTTATCTGCGATCGGGATAATATCAGAATTTGTCCCGGTGGGACAGACAAAATATGTAACAGCCCAGGGCCGTCACATGTAACCACATCCTTTACAGCTGCTTGATACCCGCTCCCTGAGGATGCCAGGTATTCGATCGCTGTGTGCAGCATTCTGTCCCAAGCCCCGCCCCTGGTAGTGTCCTGTGCCCGGTCCGAGATCTGCGGCGGCCTGTTTGCATAAGAACAATGAAGCGCGGCAACCCGCTCTCTGGTTGAAAACCATCCCGGCATATTTACCAGGCCCCCTCCGGCTCTGACGGTCCGTTCACAGGACACCACCAGGGGCTCCCCAAAGAAGCGCACGCTATAATAGCAAATATTCAGTTTTTTGAATATATGCTTGACATTGGATTATTGTATACAGTACACAATGGCATGCCGCCTGTTACAAAAAATGGTAAAACCCATTAGTGCCTTACGCCTCAGTTTCTGTTAAAAAAACAAGAAAATGAGGAGGGGCAGCCGGGTTGCGGGTTTCCCGCGTTAGGTTACGGCCTTGCTGCAACAGCAGCAACCGGTTGCCTGAATCTCATTTGTCACAAGGATATGCCATGACTGCAAAATCGCATGAAAAAGAGCTGGAAAGGCTGAAAAATCTTCAGCAAAAGGCATTGATGGGGGGCGGTGAAAAATCCGTGGACCGCCACCATGCTGCCGGAAAACTGACGGCCAGAGAACGGCTGGGTATGTTGTTTGATGCAGACAGCTTTGTTGAACTCAATGACCTGGCGGAAAGCCAGTGCATGGAATTTGGCATGGAGAAACGCAAGGTGCCCGGAGACGGCGTGGTGATCGGATATGGCAATGTCGACGGACGGCTGGTGTTTGCCTATGCCCAGGATGTTACGGTTCTGGGGGGGTCTGTGGGCACGATCCACGGCCGGAAAATCTGCCGGATCATGGATGAAGCCCTGAAAGTCAAAGCCCCGGTGGTGGGGCTGTTTGATTCCGGCGGGGGCCGGCTCCATGAGGGTTTTTTTGCCTCAAAAGGGGTGGCAGGCATGTTTTTCAGAAACACGGCCGCATCCGGGGTGATTCCCCAGATATCCTGTATCATGGGCCCCTGTGCCGGGGTGTCTGTCTATTCCCCGGCATTGACCGATTTTATCGTGATGATTGAAAAACAGAGCCAGATGGTGATCACCGGCCCCAAGGTGATCCATGATGTCACAGGAGAAAAAGTGACCCTTGAGGAGCTGGGCGGGGCGGACATACACAGCAGGATAACCGGACAGGCCCATTTTGTTGCACAGTCTGAAGAACAAAGTATCAGCCTCATCCGGTATCTGCTCAGCTTTCTGCCGGAAAACCATGAACAGGTCCCCCCTGCATTTCCCTGTGATGATGATGCGGCACGCGAAAATCCGACACTCACCGATATCGTACCGGCTGATTTTAAAAAAGCCTATGACATGCACAAGGTGGTAAAAGAGATTGTGGACAACCATGCATTTTTGGAGGTCCTGCCGGAATTTGCCCGCAATATCATCACCGGATTTGCCCGCATGGACGGAAACACCGTGGGCATTGTGGCCAACCAGCCACAGGTCATGGCCGGGTGCCTGGATTACCAGTCAGCAGACAAGGCAGCCCGGTTCATCCGGTTCTGTGACTGTTTTAACATCCCGCTGGTGAACCTGGTGGATGTGCCGGGATATTTTCCCGGGGTAAAACAGGAATATGCCGGCATTATCCGGCACGGGGCCAAAATGCTGTATGCCTATGCAGAAGCCACCGTGCCCAAGATCACACTGGCTTTGCGGAAAGAATACGGCGGGGCGGTCATGGCCATGTGCTGCGCCGGTATGGGGGTGGATCTGATGATGGCCTGGCCTGTGGCCCAGCTGGTGGTGCTGGACACTAACGCTGCCATTAATATCATCTACCGCAAAGAGATCCAGGAAGCGGATAATCCGAAAGATTTCAAGGACAAAAAGATTCAGGAATATAATTTTCGGTATTCCAACCCATTTCATGCCGCCTCCAACATGCTGGTGGACAGAATTATTGCACCATCAGAAACCAGAAGCCAGATCATAAAGGGCCTGGCCATGCTCAAAAACAAAAAACGGCCTGCACCTTTCCGGCGGCATGGAAATATTCCCTTATAATTGCCATGGCCCGGAATGAAAGAAAATAGTACAGGTCCGGTAAAATGGGGGAGTGCAGGAATATGATACAGGCAATGATATAAAACACGGTATGGACAAGGAGACGGATCAGTGGATTTTTTATTGTCAAAAGAGCAGCAGTCAATTCAGAAAGCAGCCAGGGAGTTCGCCAAAGGGGAACTGGCACCGGTGGGCCGTGAACTGGACCTGACGGAAACCTACCCGGAAGATATCGTAAGCAAAGCAAAGGAACTGGGCCTTATCGGGCTGTTTGTCCCGGAAAAATTCGGGGGTCCCGGACTGGGATATCTGGAGCAGGCCATTGTGTTGGAAGAGCTGTGGAAGGTGGATCCCGGCATCAGCCAGCAGCTGTGCTCCCTGACTTTCGGGGCGGAAGAGTTTTTGCTATTCGGCACCGATGAACAGGGCAAACGGTTTTTAGACCCCATATTCAACGGGGACGGGGTCATGGGCTTTGCCATCACCGAACCGGATGCCGGATCCGACACCCTGTCCGCCGCCACCACTGCGGTAAAAGAGGGCAGTGAATGGGTGCTCAACGGCTCCAAGGTGATGATCGGCAACGGCACCAAAGGCACCTTTCTGCTCATCTTCTGCCTGACAGACCCGGACAACGCCTCCCGGTCGAAACGCCACAGCATCATTGCCGTGGAAACCGACCGAAAAGGCTACAAGGCAGAGCCCATGCACGGGAAAATGGGGCTGCGCTGCTCGGACACGGCAGCGGTGTACCTGAACAATGTCCGGGTGCCGGAAAACAATCTCATTGGCACTCCGGGCAACGGGTTTCATCAGCTCATGGCCTTTTTTGACCGCAGCCGGGCCTATGTTTCCGCCCATGGGGTGGGACTGGCCCAGGGAGCCCTGGACATGGCGGTGAAGCACGTAAAGGGCAGAAAACAGTTCGGCAGACCCATCGGCAGTTTCCAAGGGGTGCAGTTCAAGATTGCGGACATGGCCGTGAAGATCGAACTGGCCAGAAACATCATGTACAAGGCAGCCTGGCTTCTGGACAACGGCACGCCGGACACCCATGTGACAGCCATGGCCAAGCTGTATGCATCCCGCATCGCCGTGGAAGTGGTGGATGAGGCATTGCAGCTCCATGGCGGATACGGGTATTTTGACGACTATGATATTGAGCGTTTTTACCGGGCAGCCAAGGTGCTGGAGATCTACGAAGGGGCCAAGGAGATCGAAAAAATGATCATCGGCCGCACCATAGTGGGCCGGTAAAATGTGGACCGGTAAAGGTGCTGCATTTGCGCTTGACAGGGGTAAATTGTATACTGTATACATCGAATAAATCGCGAGGACTTTTATGAAACAAGCATTTTTACTGGGAAACGGCGCCATGGCCTTAGGGCTTCTGGAAGCAGGGTGCCAGGTGCTGACCTCCTATCCCGGCACCCCGAGTTCGGAAATTTTGCCGGAAACCGTGCGGTTTGCAAAGGCAGCAGACCTGAACACTGTCATTGAATGGTCGGTGAACGAAAAAGTGGCCTTTGACAATGCCTTTGCCGCTGCCATTTCCGGAAAACGGGCTGCCTGCTGCATGAAGATGGTGGGGTTGAACGTGGCAGCGGATTCCTTTATGTCTGCCGCCTATATCGGCAACATCGGGGGGCTGGTGGTGATCTCATGCGATGATCCGGGGCCCCATTCCTCCCAGACTGAACAGGATTCGCGGTTTATGGCGCGCATCGCCAAGGTGCCGGTGCTGGACCCGGCCAGTCCCCAGGAAGCCCGGGCCATGATCAAGACAGCGTTCGAGATTTCCGAAGAGTTCCAGGTGCCGGTGATGGTGCGGCCGGCCATCCGTATTTGCCACGCCCGGCAAAATATTTCTTATGAAGAATTGAAAAGCAACCTGACCCCGGCTGTTTTTAAAAGAGAGCCCACCAGGTGGGCGTCCACCCCGAAATTCCGGTTTCTCCAACACAAGGCCCTCAATGAAAAACATCTGAAAATTGCAGAAAAATTCAACACCCTGGTTCCCTACAACCGGCACACCATCCAGCCGGAACAGTCATTTGCGCTGGGCATTGTGGTTGGCGGCGTGCCCTCGGCCGTGGTGAGTGATCTGTGTGCAGAATTCAACAGAACCGATATCCCGCTGCTCAAATTGGGGGCGCCATATCCTTTTCCTGAAGGATTGGCCAGCCAGTTCATGGATGCCTGTGACCGGGTACTGGTTATTGAAGAAACTGACACAGTCATCGAATATATGCTGCGAGACAGGCACAAAACCTGGGGACGGCTCACCGGCCATGTGCCCATGGAAGGAGAACTGGTACCGGAAAAAATTGAATCAATTCTGAACCAGGCCCTGGTTGAAAGCAGTCTGCCGCCTTTGTCCGATACTGACAGCACAAAGGCCGGATTTGCCCTGGCAGCATCTTTGGACCTGCCCATCCGCAAACCCACCCTGTGTCCGGGCTGTCCGCACAGGGCATCCTTTTACGCCATCCGCAAGGCGGTTCCCAAAGCCATCTATCCCTCGGACATCGGGTGCTATACCCTGGGGTCCAACCTGGGAGGCGTGGACACGGTACTGGACATGGGAGCGGGCATCACCCTGGCCTCGGGCTTCTGGCATGCCTTTCATCAGGATGGGGAAGATAAACCCATCGTCGCCACCATGGGGGATTCCACCTTTTTCCATTCCGGCACCACAGGACTTATCAATGCGGTGTACAATGACGCCCGGTTTGTCCTGGTGATTCTGGACAACGGTATCACCGCCATGACCGGCATGCAGCCGGCCATCACCCAGGGTTTGCGGGTGGACGGCAGAAAAGGCAATGCCATTGCCTTAGAGACCATTGTCAAGGGCTGCGGCGTCGATTATATCCAGGTGGTGGATCCCTATGATATCGACCACACCATTGATGAGATCAAAAAAGCCCATGCATGGGCCCTGTCCCCGGAAGGGGGCATTGCCGTAATTATTTCCCGGCACCCCTGTGTCATCGGGCTGCGGGACCAGGCCCTGCCGGAAATTTTTGAGGTTGAGATTACAGATGAGTGTGATGACTGCGGCCTGTGCCACCTGCGGTTTGAATGCCCGGCCATGGTGAGAAATTCTGAAAAGAAAAAAACCGAAATCAATCCGGTGCTGTGTTCCGGGTGCGGGGTGTGCCTGCACATCTGTCCCAAACATGCGGTGCAGACCGTTTCATAAAGGAGAGGATATGAAAACCTGTAATTTTGTATTGAGCGGCCTGGGGGGGCAGGGCATATTGTTCATGACCAAAATCTTTGCCCAGACCGCCCTGAACAAGGGATACAATATCCTGGGGGCGGAAACCCACGGCATGGCACAGAGAGGCGGATCTGTGGTGTCCCATCTCAAGATCGGAGATGCCGGATCCAGCCTGATCCGGGCCGGGGCAGGAGATTTTCTCATCTCCATGGATGAAGCGGAAGCCTACCGGTACCTGCCCTGGGTGCGGCCCGGGGGCATGGTCTTTGCCAACGCCTCTGCACACGGGTTTCCCGATGACCGGGTTGTGCCGTATCTGACAGAACACAAGATCACAGCCTTTGCCATGGAAGCCGGCAAAACTGCACTGGAAAACGGAGCACCCCGGTCCACCAACCTGGCCATGGTGGCGTTTTTTTCCGCCTTCGGCCAGGGACCCCTGGATGCGGATGCCCTGCGGCAGACTGTGGCATCGGTAAGCCCGGATCCGGTCAAACAGGTCAACCTGAAAATATTTGATGTCTGTCATGAACAAGGGAAAAAACTGTGCTGAAAGGAGCGCCCATGGAATTGTTTAACAACCTGACTGTATTGTCCCTGGAACAGGCCACGGTGGCCCCGTATCTGACTTTTCGCCTGGCCCAGGACGGCATGCAGGTGATCCGCCTGGAACATCCGGTGTATGGGGACCCCAACCGGTTCATCGGCGAAAAGGTCATGGATGAGGACCGCATGAACGCCTATTATCTGTGCATCAATGCCGGAAAAAAAGCATTGACCCTGAACCTGGCCGAGCCCGAGGGCAAGCAGCTGCTCAAAGAATTGATCCAGAAGCTTTCTGTGGACATCTTCATTACCAACCAGCTGCCCAAAAATTATGAAAAACTGGGCATTGCCTATGAGATCATGAAGGAGATCAAGCCGGACATCATCTGGCTGGGGGTCACGGGATTCGGCCCTGATTCCAATGAAGGGGCCTATGACCCCATTCTCCAGGCCCGGTCCGGACTCATGGACCTCACAGGTGAGGCAGACGGCGATCCCCAGGTCGTCGGGATTCCTTTGCCGGATATGGGCACATCAGAGCATGGGTACGGCTTGCTCATGAAAGCCTTGTTCAAACGGGCCGTAACCGGAGAGGGCTCCCGCCTGGACCTCTCCATGTTTGAATCCTCGGTGTCCTGGCTCACCGTGCCCATTGCCTTAGGCAAAAGTTTCGGGACCCACATCACCCGCCGGGGCAACACCCATGAGTTTTTCTGCCCGGTGTCGGTGTACCAGACAAAAGACGGGTTTGTGTACCTGGCCGTGGGCAACGACCGGCAGTGGGCCGCCATGACCTCTCAGGAGATCTTCAAGTCCCTGGACAAAGAGGCATACAAAAAAAACCAGGGCCGGATCAAGGATGTGGCCAACCTCAACCAAGCCATAAATCAGATCACCCGGCAGCACACCACCGCAGAGCTGGTTGATCTGTTCACCGCCATCACCGTGCCCATCTCCCCCATCAAAGGAGTGGAGGAGGTGACGAAGGATCCCCGGGTGCAAAAACGGCTGCTGTCATCAAAAGATGCAGCCACCGGCATTGCTCTGACCCTGGCCCCGCCCCCGAACATGACCCCGTTTCTGGAAGACTGCAACCAAACCCTGACCTTTCCTCCGCGGTTCGGGGAGCACAACCAGGAGATCTACCAGGACCGGCTGGGATATGCGGCTGATACTCTGGCACAATTCAGAGAAAAGGGAATTGTTTGAAACAGATGAAACTTAATGCTATAGCAGAACGAAAATCTCTGGGACAGGATGTATATGACCACCTGAAACAGGCCATTATTGACCAGGATATTGCGCCCGGTGCACGACTGGTGGAAAGCCGCATGGCCCAAATGCTGGGTATCAGCCGTACCCCTTTGCGGGAGGCATTGCACAAACTGGAGCGGGAGGACTGGATCGAAAAAATTCCTTCCGGCGGGTTCAAGGTGGTGGCGCTTACCCGTGAAGACATTGAAGAAACATTCGGTATAAGGGCCGTGCTGGAGGCGTATGCAGCCCGTCTGGCCGCACAGAAACACAAGCCTGCTGATCTGGTTCCCCTGGAAAAGGCCATGAAAAAGTTCCAGGACTGTCTGGCTAAAAAACAGACAGTTTTTCTGCCGGACATCAACACAGAGTTTCATGACCTTTTGTATGCCATGAGTGACAGCCCCCGGCTCATCAAGATGATCAACCAGCTGAGGGCCCAAATTTCCCGGTTCAGGCAGATCATTCTCAAGCAGGAGACCTATGCCGCTGCCTCTTGCCAGGACCATATCGACATGCTGGCGGCCATGCGCAACCGGGATGAAGACCGGGTGGAAACCCTGGTGCGTGACCATATCCTCAAGGGAAAGCAGGCGGTGATGAACCGGCTCAAGGAGGAAGATGCCAGAAAAAGTGCCTGACATACAGCCTGATCCGCCGGTACAAATCCAGCAGATCCTGGATGGAGATGTGATGGCAGGGGCCAGACTGATCCGGTGCATTGAAGCGGGTGATCCCGCAGCTGCAAAGATGTTGGGACAGCTGTATCCCCATGCAGGAAATGCGTTTGTTATCGGCATTACCGGCCCACCCGGTGCCGGCAAATCCACCTTGATCAGCGCCCTGATCACCATGTTCCGCAAAAAGAATTTTACCGTGGGGGTGGTTGCCGTGGATCCGTCCTCCCATAAGACCGGCGGGGCAGTGCTGGGGGACCGGGTGCGCATGCAGGCCCATGCAGGAGACAAAGGGGTGTTTATCCGGTCCATGGCAGCACGGGGTGCAGCCGGCGGCCTGGCCAGGGCTGCCCAAGATACCTGCCTGGTGCTGGATGCCATGGGGTATGACATCATAATTGTAGAACCGGTGGGATCGGGCCAGGCAGATCTGAAAATCACCACCCTGGTGCACAGCCTGGGACTGGTGGCCATCCCCGGGACCGGGGACGGCATTCAGGCGGTGAAAGCCGGTCTGTTGGAGGCTGCGGATATTTTCATTGTCAACAAGGACGACCTGCCCGGTGCCGGGTCAGAAATGATGACCCTGGAGCATCTGGTCCAGCAGCGGACCCTGGAACCCGACACCTGGCATCCGCCGGTAGCGAGTACCTGTGCAAGAACCGGAGAAGGCGTAGAACAGCTGGCAGACCTGTTTTTAGACCACCGGCAGTTCATGAAGGACAACCAGGTGCTGGAAAAAATACAGACCGCCCAGGCCGGGGACTATTTTACCATCCTGGTGCGGCAGATGGTGATGGACCGGATCGACCCATGGATTGACAGGCAGGTGGGGGCATTTCTGGATACAGCGGCACAGCAGGCAGAGGTGGCGGCAGATCCGTACCGGGCGGCCCGGGAGCTGGCAGACCGCCTGACCCGGTCTCTGGGGGAGCCTGGCAGTGTGGACCGGGAGGGGGAGTGAATTTTTTGACCGGCAACATAAGGAAAGGAAACCAAGGCGTATGGAAACAGTAAACAAGATTCGGGTGCTGGTGGCCAAGCCGGGCCTGGACGGCCATGACAAGGGGGCCAAGATCGTGGCACTGGCCCTGCGGGATGCCGGCATGGAGGTGATCTATTCCGGGCTTCACCAGACACTGGACCAGATCATGTCCACTGCGGTGCAGGAATCGGTGGATGTGATCGGGCTGTCCATCATGTCCGGGGCACACCTGCCCATTTGTGAAAAACTGACCGCCATGATCAAAGAACAGGGGCTCGACAATGTGCACCTGGTGGTGGGCGGAGTGATCCCTAACCAGGATGTCCAGGTTCTCAGAAAGATGGGGGTGGCGGCCGTGTTTCCCGGCGGCACCTCTTTTGACACCATTGTGTCGGGCATCAATGGGTTGTTCCAATAGCAGACCGGCACCTTTAGCAGACAGGTGAAGGTTTCATAAGGGAGTATAATATGGGCGTAGCCAGATATATTAAGGATGAAAAAGGGGCCATCACAGAGGTGGTCTACCAGTCAGGCATGAAAATTAAACCAGGATACGGGCCGCAGGATCTGGCCGATGCCGGGTTTTCATATGAAACCGATCTGGGGGAACCCGGAGAATTTCCCTTTACCCGGAGCCTGCACCCCCAGGGGTACCGGTCCCGGGCCTGGACCACCCGGCAGTATACCGGGTTTGGCACACCGGAACAGACCAACGAGCGGTTCAAGCTCATGATCGCCAATGGCCAGAACGGGTTGAATGTGGCCTTTGACCTGCCCACCCAGATGGGGTATGACTCGGACCATCCCCTGGCGGAAGGAGAAGTGGGCCGGGTGGGCATGGCCGTGGATTCTCTCAAGGATTTTCTCACCGCGTTTGACGGGATTCCCCTGGACCGCATCGGGTCGGGCCTGACCATCAATGCGGTGGCCTCAATCATGATGGCCATGTACCAGGCCTTGGGAGAAACAAAAGGGTTTGACAAGACAAAGATCTCCTGCACCCCCCAGAATGATATCCTCAAGGAGATGATCGGCAGGGGTGCGTGGATCTTTCCGGTGGAGCACGGGGTCCGCCTGGTGGGAGATTCCATTGAATATGCGGTCAAGGAACTGCCCCGGTCCAACCCGGTGAGTATCTGCGGATATCATATCAGAGAATCGGGTGCCACCCCGGCCCAGGAGATCGCCTATGCCTTTGAGATCGCAAAGGCATACATCGACACCGTGGTGCAGCGAGGAATCGATCCGTCCGATTTTGTGGGCCGGTTTTCTTTTAACTTCAATGTGTACGGCAATCTGTGGGAACAGGTGGCCAAGTTCCGGGCTGCCAGAAAAATCTGGGCGCAGATGCTCAAGGAAGACTACGGGGTCACGGACAAAAAGAAACTGTTTCTCCGGGGCCTGTTCGGGGGCGGGGGGTCCGGCCTCACCAAGGAACAGCCGGAAAACAATATCATGAGAGGGGCGTTCTATGCCCTGGGCGCTGCCCTGTCCGGGGCCCAGACCACGGCTTTGTGCTCCTTTGACGAAGCCTACACCATCCCCACCCCCAGATCTGCCTTGCTGTCATTGAAGACCCTGGAACTGCTGATGGATGAGGTGGGACTCAGGGATACGGTGGACCCCCTGGCCGGCTCATACTTCATCGAGACCCTGACGCTGGAGATGGCGGACAAGATCAGAGAAGAGATGGGCTGGGTAAAAGAGATGGGCGGGATTGTATCCGGCATTTCCGAAGGGATGATCCAGAAGAAGGTGTCCCAGCAGGCCTATGAATTTGAAAAAGGCCTCCAGTCCGGAGAATATAAAAAAGTGGGCAAAACCCCTGGCAAAGAAGATGAGGGGACTGATGTGGAACTGCACCAGTATAACGAAAAATGGGCAAAGTCTTCCAAAGACAGCCTGGCAGAGGTGAAACGGACCCGGCATGAAAAAGCGGTGGCCGACACCCTCCGGGCCCTGGAAAAGGCGGCAAAAAGCAAAGACAATGTCATGCCGCATCTGGTGGCGTGCTGCAAGGCATTTGCCACGGTGGGGGAGATGGCGGATGTGTTCCGCCAGACATTCGGGGAATGGCAGGAACCGGGTTTTTATTGATAAGGAGGTAAGGTTTGGATCAATCAGGTTTGCGACTGGGGTGTGACATCGGCGGCACGTTTACCGATTTTGTCCTGGTGGACACCCGGACCGGGGAGTTTTTTACCAACAAGTGCCTGACCACCCCGGATGACCCGTCCGATGCCGTGGAACAGGGCATCAAAGAACTGCTGGCAATCAAGCCGGGCTTTTTAGACCAGGTCGAAGATGTGATACACGGCACCACCCTGGTCATCAATGCCATTATCGAGCGCAAAGGTTCAAAAACAGGGCTGATCACCACCAAAGGGTTCAAAGATGTGCTGGAACTGGGCAGAGAGATCCGGTATGATGCCTATGACATTTTCAGCCAGTACCCGGAACCCATTGTGCCCCGGGCTTTGAGAAAAGAGATCGACGAACGGGTGACTGCAAACGGACGGGTCCTGAAAGCCGTGGATGAACAGGAGGCAAAGGCCCTGGTGGCTGATTTTCAAAAGCAGGGCATTGCATCCCTGGCTGTGTGCTGCATCAACTCCTATGAAAACCCGGTGAACGAACAGGCGCTGCAGCGGATCATCCAGGAAACGGCACCGGATCTGTCCACCTCCTATTCCTTTGAGGTGCTGCCCCAGATCAGAGAATATGAGCGCTCCTGCACCACTGCGGTGAACGCCTATGTCAAGCCCATCACCTTCCAGTACCTGGAAAAGCTTACCCAGCGCCTGGCAGACTTAGGGTTCGGCGGAAAGCTGTATATCATGCTGTCATCGGGCGGCATCACTTCGGTGGACACTGCCAGAAAGTTTCCGGTGCGGATCATCGAGTCCGGGCCCACAGCCGCCGTGATCGCATCCCAGCATTACGGGAAGATGTTTGATATCAAGGACATGTTCTGCTTTGACATGGGGGGTACCACTGCCAAGTCCTGCCTGATCCAGAAGGGCCATGCCGGACTGGTGTCCACCTTTGAGGTGGGCCGGGTCCAGCGGTTCAAGAAAGGCTCGGGCCTGCCCATCCAGGTGCCGGTGGTGGATCTCATGGAGATCGGTGCCGGCGGGGGCAGCATTGCCCGGATCAGCAGCCTGGGGCTGCTGGCTGTGGGGCCTGACAGCGCCGGGGCCGACCCCGGACCGGCCTGTTACAACCGGGGAGGCGAAAACCCCACGGTGACCGATGCAGACCTGGTGCTGGGATACCTGGACCCAAATTTTTTCTTAGGGGGCACCATGGCCTTAGATATCGAAAAATCTTGCACCGCCATTGAAAAAAAGATCGCAAATCCCCTGGGCACGCCGGTTACGGATGCGGCCTTCGGCATCCATGATCTCATCAACGAGACCATGGCCGCAGCTGCCAAGACCCATATTGCGGAAAAAGGGGGCAACCCCTCCACTGTGGTGATGTCCGCATTCGGCGGGGCCGGACCGGTACATGCCTATGGCCTGGCCAAAAAGATCGGGGCAAAATCGATCCTGGTGCCGCCCCTGGCCGGGGTGGGATCGGCCCTGGGGTTTTTCACGGCCCCGGTGGCGTTCGATCTGTCCCGCAGCCACCGTCTGGTCCTGGATGAGGCGGATTTTGCCGATATCGAAGAGCTTTTTTCCCAACTGGAAAAAGAGGGGGCCGCCATCCTGGCGGATGCAGCCAAAGGAGACCGGGTGATCTTCCAGCGTACCCTGCTCATGCGGTTTGTGGGCCAGGGCGCGGAAACCGATCTGGTCATCGATCCCAAACCGTTTTTCCAGTGGACCCGCCAGGAGATCCGGGACAGATTCGATACCGAATACAAGCGGCTCTACGGCCGCACCTACCCGGAAACCCCGGTGGAATTTGTCACCTTCAAGGTGCGGGCCACTCTGCCCACACCGCCTTTTGTGATGCCCGCACTCTCCTGTGACTCCGACCAGCTGTCAGACGGCATTAAAGGAAAGCGCAAAGCGTTTTCTGTTTTGAAAAAAGCATATATTGATTTTACCGTGTATGACCGGTCCCGGTTGTTTGCCGGGGCGCAATTTTCCGGGCCCGCCATCATTGAGGAGCGGGAATCCACCATTGTGATGGGGGAGGATGCATTCGCCACCGTGGATGACAAGGGATTTGTATGGATCCGCATCGGGGAGGAGGAAAAATGAAAAAACAGACCTTTGATCCCATTACCCTGGAAATATTGTGGCGCCGTCTGGTATCCATTGTGGACGAAGCGGACGCATCCGTGGCAAGGACTGCGTTTTCCAGTTTGCTCAGAGATGCCCATGACTACACCTGCATGTTCACGGACAGCCGGGGCCAGGAACTGGTGCAGGGCACCTTCTGTACCCCGGGCCAGGCCGGTGCCATGGCCCTGGGGGTCAAAAAGATCATACAGTCCATGCCCCTTGATTCATACAAGGAAGGGGATGTATTCATTGTCAATGATCCGTGGCTGCTGGCAGGACACCTGAATGACGTGTGCGTGCTCAGCCCGATTTTTTTCAAGAAAAAGCCCGTGGCCTTCACCGCCTGCGTATTTCACCATTCTGATATCGGGGGGAGGGTATCCTCGGACAACCGGGAGGTGTTTGAAGAGGGTATCTATATCCCGGTGACCCGGCTGTATGACGGTGGGGTGCTCAACCAGGATCTTTTGAACATGATCCGGTGGAATGTCCGTACCCCTGAGGAGGTAACAGGGGATATCCGGTCCCAGGTGGCAGCCAACCATGTGTGCGCCGAAAAGATCATCGAGATGATGGCAGAGGAAAACCTCACCACCCTGGATGACCTGGCCGACGAGATCATATCCCGCACCGAAACCTCCATGCGGGCTGCTATTGAAAAGATTCCGGACGGCACCTACCCCCACAAGGGTGTTATCGAAGGGGCGGGTTCCCGGCCGGACATACACATCCAGCTGGCAGTCACCGTGGACGGATCAGACATCCACGTGGATTTTACCGGCACCTCGGACCAGGTGGACTGGGGAGTGAACGTGGTGTTCAACTTCACCTATGCCTATGTGTTCATGGCCATAAAATCCGCGTTCGACCCGGACATCCCCATCAACGAAGGGGCGATCCGGCCGGTGCACATGACCGCACCTGAAGGGTCCATCATCAACTGCCGGTTTCCCGCGGCCGTGGCGGCCAGGATGCAGGTGGGGCATTTCATGACCGAGATGGTGTTCAATGCCCTGGGTCAGGCCACACCGGACCAGGTGATCGCCGGTTCCGGCGGCACCCCGGCCCAGACCAATATTCTGTACGGAAAACGGGGCAGCGGCAAACCCTGGCACACCATGATCATCCGGGGCGGGGGCATGGGGGCATCCCACAACATGGACGGCCACCACTGTGCCATCTTTCCGGCCAACGGGGCCAACACCCCGGTGGAGATCCTGGAAAGCGACACCCCGCTCATTGTGAAGGAAAGGAGGCTGGTCACGGACTCCGGCGGGCCCGGCAGGCAGCGGGGCGGCATTGGCCGCCAGATGACCCTGCAGGTGCCCACGGCCCAGGAATCTGACGGCACCCCGCCCGGCCGCACCACCATAGCGGTCCAGGCCGGCCGGTTTGTGTACCCGCCGGACGGGATTTTCAAGGGCAGGCCCGGTGCCTGCGCCCGTTTTTTGAAAAACGGCAAAGCAGCAGATCCCAGCGGTTTGACATTCCTGGACCCCGGAGATGTCATCTCCTTTGTGTCTGCCGGCGGCGGCGGATATGGTGATCCAGTGGAACGAGACCCGGAGGCGGTGTTAAAAGATGTGCAGTTCGGATATGTGAGTGTTGAACAGGCCAAAACCGCGTACCAGGTGGTGATTGATCCTGAGACGCTGACCCTGGATATGGATGCCACCCAGAACTTACGACAGAAACCCAAGGGAGTGTAGCATGGAAAAACGGTTTGTTCCGGATATCCCGGATGTCCAGACCCTGATGGATCTTCAGCTGGCCGGCCTGAAATGGACGGTGAACCATGCCTGGAAGGGCTCTTCCTTTTACCGGCAGCACCTGACCTCAGCCGGTGTGACCCCGGACGACATTCAGTCTCTGGAGGATCTGTCCCGCCTGCCCTTTACCACCTCCACCCACCTCAAGGACGGATATCCCCTGCCGCTGCTCTCTGTGCCGGAAACCGAGGTGGTAAGGATTCACGCCTCTTCAGGCACCACGGGCAAGCGCAAGGTCCTGGCCTATACCCAAAAAGACATCGATGACTGGGTCGACATGTTTGCCAGGTGCTATGAAATGGCGGGCCTGACCCCGGAAGACCGGGTCCAGATTGCCGTGGGATACGGGGTGTGGACGGCAGGCATGGGGTTTCAGCTGGGATGTGAACGGCTTGGGGCCATGGCGATTCCGGTGGGGCCGGGCAACATTGACATGCAGTGCCAGTTTTTGGTGGATCTTGCGCCCACGGTGTTCTGCTGTACCGCGTCCATGGCCCTGCTCATGGCTGAAGAGATCCACAAGCGGGGATTACGGGATCAGATCAGCCTGAAAAAAGTGATTTTCGGGTCTGAGCGCTGTTCGGCTGCCATGCGGGAGCGGATTAAAAACCTGCTGGGTCTGGAGGATATGTTCGACATCACCGGCATGACCGAGCTGTATGGCCCGGGCATGGGTCTGGACTGCGTGAGACATGAGGGGATTCACTACTGGGCGGACAGGTATATACTGGAGATCCTGGATCCGGAGACGCTTAACCCGGTGGCGGACGGGGAGGTGGGAGAGATGGTGGTGACCACCCTGTGCAAGCAGGCCGCCCCCCTTATCCGGTACCGGACCAGGGATCTGACCCGGAAAATGTCAGCCCCCTGTTCCTGCGGCAATCCATTGTTTCTGCACGACCGCATCCTGGGACGCTCCGACGATATGATCATCCTCAAGGGGGTGAACATCTATCCGGGCCAGATCGATGAGGTGTTGTCCGGCATACCTGGCATGGGCAGTGAATACCAGCTGCACCTGTCACGGACCGATGACGGCAGGGAAACCATGACCATCAAGGTGGAGGCCGGCAACCATGCGGGGGTCTCCGATGCCCACGGCATCCGGGACCAGGTGCGCCAGGCGGTGCGGGCCAGGATCATGGTATCATGCGAGGCCCAGGTGGTTCCATACGGCGAACTGCCCCGGGTGCCGGGCAAGGCCCGCCGGATTTTTGATAACAGAGGGTAAGGAAAGGAAATTATATGAAACCGTTTACATACCTGACTCCCGCCACCGTGGAAGAAGCGGTGGCGCTGTTCGGGCAGCACAGGGAAACCGCCCGGTACATGGCCGGGGGAACCGATGTGATCGTCAAGATCAAGGACGGATGGATGGGGCCGGACTACCTGATATCGTTGAAGCAGATTCCGGGTCTCAATGACCTGCATAAAAACGAAAATACCGGTGAGCTGACCATTGGGGCCCTGGTCACCCATGCCATGCTGGAGCAATCTTTGCTCATCCGCAACGAATACCCCATTATTTACGATGCGGTCTCCAATATCGGGTCCCTGCAGGTACGCAACATGGGTACCATCGGCGGTAACCTCATCAATGCCGTGCCCTCGGCGGACGGGGCCATCCCGCTCATCGCCCTGGACGGCAGTGCTCTGCTTGTGGGACCTAAGGGTGAGCGATCCGTGATGGTAAAGGACCTGTTTGTAAAACCCTATGAGACCGTGCTCACCCCCGGGGAAATTCTGACAAAAATTACGATCCCGGCCCAGGCCCCCCGCACCGGCAGCGCCTATATCAAGTTCGGCAGAAGAGCGGCCATGGAACTGCCGCTGATCGGCATCGGCGTGCTCCTGGTGGTGGATGAGGACCTGTCCACCTGCACCCGGGCCCGGATCTGCTTAGGTGTGGCCGGCCCGACCCCCCTGCGGGCGGTGAAGGCCGAACAGATGCTGGAGGGACAGCCGGTGACATCGGATCTGTTGACCGAGGCCGGGAAAACAGCTGCCGAAGAATCACAGGTCAGAGACAGTGTCCGGGGACAGGCCTGGCACAGAAAAGAGATGATCCAGGTCCAGGTGCGGCGCATGGGGCTCAGATGCCTGGATATTATCAATCAGAAGGCCCGGCAGGCATAACCATACAAGTGACCATGAGGAGTGACCATGACAAAACCCATATCCTTTATTTTGAACGGGGATGAGATTTCCTGTGATATCCAGGACCACTGGACCCTTTTGCATCTGCTCAGAGAAGAACTGGGCCTGATCGGTACCAAGGAGGGCTGCGGCAACGGGGAGTGCGGTGCCTGCACCGTGATCGTGGACCAGCTGGCCGTTAATTCCTGCCTGTACCTGGCAGCAGATGTCCAGGGTAAACTGGTCCAAACCATCGAGGGCCTGGCTGTGCATACCGGCAGCCTCCATCCCATCCAGCAGTCTTTTGTGGAAAACGGCGGCATCCAGTGCGGGTTCTGTACCCCCGGCATGATCATGTCGGCCAAAGCCCTGCTGGACAAGGATGCCGAAGCGGACAGAGAAGCCATTAAACACGCACTTGCCGGAAACATCTGCCGGTGCACCGGGTATGTCCAGATCCTGGATTCCGTGGCAGCGGCCGGAAGGCAGATGGCGGAAAACCAGGGGGAAGGTGCCGCTGCTGCCAAAGATCCAGGGACCATAACCCAGCAAAGTATGAATAAAAAGGCCGGGGAGGTGATCACATGATCGGATACAATGTAGTGGGACAGCGGATCCCCAAACTGGATGCAGCCCAGAAAGCCATGGGCAGGGCGGAATATATCCAGGATGTCAGACTGCCGGGCATGCTCTTTGGCAAGATTCTTTACAGCAGACACGCCCATGCAAAGATCACGGCCATGGATATCTCCAAAGCCCGGGCCCTGCCCGGGGTCCATGCCGTGCTGACGGGAAAGGATATCCCGCCCAGGATGCGCATGGGATTTTACAAGGACAACCCGCCGCTGAAGGCGGACAAAGTGTGCTGCTTCAGAGATGAAATCGCGGCGGTGGCTGCTGTGTCGGAAGAGGTGGCAAAAAAAGCACTCAGCCTCATCGAGGTGGAATACGAACCTTTGCCTGGGGTGTTCGACCCGGAGGCAGCCATGGAAAAAAACGCGCCCCTGGTACACGAGGCCCACAAGAGCAACGTGCTCAAACTGCCCTGGAAACTGCACTACGGGGATGTGGAAGCTGCGGAAAAAGATTCCGCCTTTGTGGCGGAAGATCGGTTCACCACCACCTGGGTCACCCACTGCTGCCTGTCCACCTCCGGGGCCGTAGCCCTGTTCGATGCATCAGACAATCTGACCGTCTATTCCAACACCCAGATTCCGTCTCTGGCCCAGAAGGATTTTTTAGAAACCCTGGCGGCTATGGATCTGAAAAACAAGCGGGTCCGGGTGATCAAGCCGGTCATCGGCGGCGGGTTCGGCTCCAAGCTGGACACCTATGCCTATGAACACATCGCCATTCTGCTGGCCCATAAATGCCGAAAACCGGTGAAGATCCTGTTTGACAGAAAAGAGGAGTTCGAAGCCACCTCCACCCGCCAGCCCACGGTGATATATATCCGCCAGGGGTGTGACAAAGAGGGACATCTCACCTTCCGAAACATCCGCATGGTCCTGGACAACGGGGCCCGCACCTCCTGGGGGGCCACCACCCCGTCGGTGATGATGATGCCCATCACATCCCTTTACCGGGTCCCCAATGTGCGGTATGATGCCAAGTGTGTATACACCAACAACACCTATTCCCAGGCCATGCGGGGGTACGGCAATCCTCAGGCCACCTTTGCCATCGAGTCCTGCATGGACATGCTGGCAAAAAAAGCGGGGATCGATCCGGTGGCATTCCGGCGCATCAACCAGAATGAACCCGGTGATGTTACTCCCCAGGGGTTCAAAATCACCTCCTGCGGCCTTGGGCAGTGCATCGATGCCGTGGAAAAGGAACTGGCCGCAGACCAGCCCCTGGGAGAGGGGGAAGGCATAGGCGTTGCTTCGCTCATACATGTGGGGGGCGGAGCCCGGATTTACAAATCCGACGGGTGCGGTGCCATACTTAAAATGGATGATTTCGGCAAGGTGGATATCTTTACCGGCGGCACAGACATGGGCCAGGGCCTGGACAACATGATCGCCCAGATCGTGGCCGAGGAGCTGGGGCTTTTGGCCGAAGACATCAATGTGGTGCATTCCGATACTGATGTGTGTCCCTGGGATGTGGGGGCCCACGCCAGCCGCTCTACCTTTGTGGCGGGCAATGCCGCCCTGGGTGCAGCCAGACGGGCAAAGCAGACCCTGCTGGCATTCGGGGCCAGATTGTTTGAAGTGGCACCCGAAGACCTGGTTATGGAGAACCGGACAGTGTCAGTAAAAAATGATCCGGAAAAATTCATGCCTGTGGACAAGCTGCTGCGCAAGGCCCATTTCTCACCGGGCGGCACCATGCTTATGGCTGATTATTTTTATGATCCCCCCAATGAGAACATGGGAAAAGATTTTCGGTGCAACCTGTCGGTGACCTACTCCTTTGGCGTACATGGGGTGCGGGTCCATGTGGACAAAGAAACCGGCAAAGTCCTGGTGAAAAACTATGTGGCAGCCCATGATGTGGGCCGGGCCATCAACCCCATGCTCCTGGAGGGCCAGGTATACGGCGGGGTGATCATGGGCCTGGGGTATGCCCTGTCCGAGGAGGTGATGATAAAAGAGGGACAGATCAAGAACCCCAACTTCAGGGACTACAAATTGTTTACCGCCAAGGATGTCGTCCCCATCAAGGCCCCGGTCATCGAAACCCATGACCCGGACGGGCCTTTCGGGGCCAAGGGGATCGGAGAACCCGGATGCGTACCCACGGCCCCGGCTGTGGCCAATGCTATTTTTCAGGCTGTGGGCGTGCGTATCAAGGATCTGCCCATCACCCCGGAAAAGGTGCTGGCAGCGATCCAGGAACAAAGCAAGGGCAGCTGAAAAGCTGGGAGTATATTATTTTAATGCACAATTTTTTGGAGGTGAAGTCATGATCAAACGAACCATGCTGCTTGGCACAATGTTTATTTTCGTTATCGTCACCTGCCTTTCCCTGTTTGCAACTGTTGCCGTGGCAGGCAAAATCACCCTGAACTACGCCAATTTCCCGCCGGCCCCCACCTTTCCCTGTGTGCAGATGGAGCGGTGGAAAACAGAAGTTGAAAAACGTACCAACGGCCAGGTGGAGGTGAAAACCTTTCCCGGCGGCACCCTTTTAGGGGCCAAGGAGATGATGGACGGGGTGATTGCCGGCCAGGCCGACATCGGCAATATCTGCATGGCCTATCAGCCCGGCCGGTTCATTGTCACCAATGCCACCAGCCTGCCCCTGGGCATTGCCGATGCCAGATCAGGGTCCATCGCCCTGCTCAAGCTGTATGAAAAATACAAACCCGAGGCGTTCAAGGATGTGGTGGTGCTCACCATGTTCACCAATGCACCGGGCAATATCATGTCCAAACAGCCGGTACGGAACATGGCAGACCTGAAAGGCATGGACCTGCGGGCTTCCGGTGATTCCGCCACCATTCTCAAGGCCTGGGGCGCCAATCCGGTGGGCATGCCCATGCCCGCCACGGTGGAAGCGCTGCAGAAAGGCACGGTCAAGGGATTGTTTTCCTCTCTTGAGGTGATGAAGGATTTCAAGTTTGCTGAAAACTGCAAATACATCACCATGGTGGATGCCGGGATCTACCCATTTGCCGTGGTCATGAACAAGGGTGCCTGGGCCAAACTGCCGGCCGATGTGCAGCAGGTGATGATGGACCTCAAAGAGGAGCAGGCCATCTGGACCGGGGAATACATGGACCAGCAGATCAAAGATGCCGTGGCCTGGTCCAAAGAGGAGCAGGGCGTGGAGGTGATCACCCTGCCGGCGGATGAAAAGGCCAAATGGGATGAAAAAATCACCTTTATGGTGGATGACTGGATTGAAAATGCCAAGGCCAAAGGGTTTCCGGCCGAGGAGATCATCAACGACATCAAGGCGTTCATCCAATAGTATTTATTAAACCGCCTGTCCGGCCCCGGGCCGGACAGGTCCGGAGGCTGCCAATGGAGCTGCTGTCCCGCATCAACAAATATTTGAACATGGCCCTGACCCTCACCGGCGGGGTGTTTCTGGTGGGTATGATCCTGCTGACCTGTGCCAACATCCTTAGCCGCCAGATTTTTGTGCCCATCCCCGGCACCTTTGAACTCATGGGATATGCCGGGGCTGTGGTTACTGCTTTTGCCCTGGGCTATACCCAGTTCACCAACGGCCACATCAGTGTGGATGTGCTGGTGAATATGTATCCCAGGCCTGTAAAACGCCTGGTGACCCTTATCAATACCGGGGTGTGCTGCGTATTTTTCGGCCTGGCTGCCTGGCATGTGATGCAGAAGGCCCTGACACTGATGCGGGTGGGGGAGCTGTCCGAAACCCTGCGCATCATTTATTACCCCTTTACTCTGGCCGTGGCATTCGGATGCCTGATCCTCTGCCTGGCCTTGTTCATGGATTTTCTAAAAGCCCTGTTTCCCCAAAAGGAGAGACCATGAGTATTACCCTGGTGGGCATTATCGGTATTGTGGCGCTGCTGTTCATCCTGTTCGTGTTCGGTATCCCGGTGGGGTTTGCCATGGGGCTGGTGGGGTTTGTGGGGTTCTCCTATGTGATCAATCTGAATGCCGGGTTCAACATGCTGGGGGCGGTGATCTGGGATACCTTTGCCAGTTACGGCCTTACCGTGATTCCCTTGTTTATTTTCATGGGCCAGATCGCGTTTTACTCCGGGGTCAATGAAAAACTGTACAAGGCCGCCTACACCTGGGTGGGGCATGTGAAAGGCGGGATTGCCATGGCCACGGTCATGGCCTGTGCCGCGTTTGCCGCCATCTGCGGATCCAATGCCGCCACTGCCGCCACCATGACCACCGTGGCCCTGCCCCAGATGACCAAGTATAAATATGAACCCATGCTCTCCACCGGGGCCATTGCCTGCGGCTCCACCCTAGGCGTGGTGATCCCGCCCTCGGTGGTGCTGATTATCATCGGGCTGTCCACGGAACAGTCCATTGCCCAGTTGTTTTACGGCGGTCTGGGGGCCGGGATCCTGCTGGCCCTGCTGTTGACCCTGACAGTGTGGGTGGTGTGCCACATCCATCCTTCATGGGGCCCCACCGGAGATGCCACCAGTTTCAGGGATAAAATCCGGTCTTTGGCCGGGGCCGTGGAGATGCTGGTGCTGTTCATGGTGGTGATGCTGGGGCTGTATTTCGGGTTGTTCACCCCCACCGAAGCAGGAGCCATCGGCGCGTTCTTTGCCGTGGTGATCGGCCTGGTGCAGAAAAGTTTGTCCTGGGAGGATTTTTACAATGCCGTGTTCGACACCTTGAAAATTTCGTGCATGGTGATCGTGATCATCACCGGGGCCATGGTTTTCGGCCGATTTCTGGCCATTACCCGGATTCCCTTTAATATTGCCGACTGGGTGGTGGCACTGCCGTTTTCCAAGGTCACGATCATGGCCATTATCTTTTTGATTTATATTGTCGGCGGTGCGGTGATGGATGCATTGGCCTTGTTGCTCATCACCATCCCCATCTTTTTTCCCGTGGCCATGGAGCTGGGGTATGATCCCATCTGGTTCGGGGTGACCATCACCATTGTCACCACCCTGGGGGCGGTGACCCCGCCGGTGGGGGCCACCACCTATGTGGTGGGGGGGATGGCAAAGGATGTGCCCCTGGAGCGGGTGTTCCAGGGGGTGGCCTATTTTCTGCCGGCCTATATCATCTGTGTGATTTTTATGATGTTGTTCCCCCAGATTGTATTGTTTCTGCCCGGGCTGTTGAAATGATCCAATGTTCCGTACAGGCGGCAGTCGGAACGGGCGTTTTTTCCCCGGTGCAGACCGGGACCTGACAGGTCAGTTGGTAAGATGCGTTTATATGAAAGCCATCAGCCGTCAGTACTCAGCTAACAGCTAACAGCTAACAGCTAAGAGCTAAGAGCTAAGAGCTAAAAGCTAACAGCTAACAAAGGAGAAAGACACGTGCGGTTACCACAGTTTGATTACCACAGCCCCGACACCCTGGAAGGGGTGCTGGCGCTCTTAGATGAACACCGGGACAATGCCGGGGTTCTGGCCGGGGGCACCGATCTTCTGGTGCGCATGAAACACCGGCTGGCCGCCCCGAAAGTGCTGGTGAGCCTCAAACACCTGGACAGCCTGTCATATATCAAAGAAACGTCCGGGATGCTGTACATCGGGGCAAAGACCCCCATCATAGATGTGATCCGGTCGGACAGGGTGCAGCAGCAGGCCCCGGCCCTGGTTCAGGCCTGTGAGCGCATCGGTGCGGTGTCCATCCAGCATTACCGGGGTACCATTGGCGGCAACATCCTCCAGGACAACCGGTGCATCCACTATAACCAGTCACAGTTTCACCGGTCCGGCAGACAGCCCTGCCACAAGGACGGGGGCAAGATCTGCTATGCCAGGGATGAGGCGGACCGGTGCAATTCCACCTGCCAGTCGGACGGGGTAACCGCTCTCATGGCACTGGATGGGCACCTGATCCTGAACAGCACCCGGGGTGAACGCCGGGTCGCTTTGGATGCCTTTTACACCACGGACGGGATCCATCCCTTTGATATGCAGCCCGATGAACTGCTGATCAAAATCGATATTCCCGTGGTGCCGGGGGCGGTGTCCGCCTACCAGCGGCTCTCATACCGGTCCGCCATCGATTACCCCATTGTGTGTGCCGGCGTCCGCCTGGTGCCGGACCCGGACGATGCCGGCTGCATCGGGTCGGCCCGCATCGTGGTGGGGGCCATGGGCAGATCGCCTTTGTTTCTTGCCAAAGTGTCCCAATCCCTGGCCGGGATGAGATTTGACGACAATACCGCCTTTGAACAGGCCGGAAAAGATGCCATGAATGCGGCAGCCACGTTTGCGGCCCACAATGCCGGGGCCGATCTGGCCTACCGCCAGGCAATGGTGGAAAAGATGGTGGGCCGGGCCCTGGCACATGCCGCTGGTCAGGTATCCACCCGGAAAGTGAGGTAGCCATGCAGACCATTGATATGACGGTGACAGTGAACGGACAGAAACAGACCCTTGCGGTGAAACCCAATGACACCCTGCTGGAGGTGGTGCGGGATTACCTGGACCTGACCGGATCCAAGGAAGGCTGCGGAGAAGGGGTGTGCGGCTCCTGCACTGTGCTGCTGGACGGGCACCCGGTGCGGGCCTGCCTGACCCTGGCCCTGGAGGCGGACGGATCTGCCGTAACCACGGTGGAGGGCCTGGCCGACGGTGACACCTTGTCACGTTTGCAGCAGTCCTTTATCGACCATGGTGCGGTGCAGTGCGGGTTCTGCACCCCGGGCATGCTCATGTCAGCCAGGGCCCTGCTGGATGACAAACCGTCCCCGGACCGGGAAACGGTGCGAAGGGCCCTGTCCGGAAACATCTGCCGGTGCACCGGGTATGCCAAGATCGTGGATGCCGTGGAACATGCAGCCCGGCCGGAAGCCGGGTGCCCGGACTGCCGGTCCAAAGATACAGGAGGGGACCATGACTGAGTATACTTTGATAGGAAAACGGATGCCCCGGGTGGATTCCCGGGCCAAGGTCATGGGAAAGGCCCGGTACACGGCCGACCTCAAGCTGCCGGGCATGCTGGTGGGCAAAATTCTGCGCAGCCCCCATGCCCATGCAAAAATTTTGAACATCGATACATTTAAAGCCCTGGCCCTGCCCGGGGTCAAGGCCGTGGTAACGGGCGCGGACACCGAAGGGGTCAAATGGGGGGTGTTTGCCTATACCCGGGACCAGCAGTTTATCCAGACCGAAAAAGTGCGGTACATCGGTGATGAGGTGGCTGGCGTGGCAGCCGTGGATGAGGAAACCGCCCTGAAAGCCCTGGATCTCATCCATGTGGAATATGAGGTGCTGCCCGCGGTGTTCGACCCCATGACCGCCATGACCACGGATGCGGAGTCCATCCACGCCGAGTTTCCCAACAACATCAACATCCATGTGAACATTGACACAGGCTCTGTGGATGAGAATTTTGCCAAGGCTTACTACATCAGGGAAGACACGTTTACCGCGCCCGAGGAATCCTATTTTCACGGCGAGCCCTATGCTGTGGCGGCCCGGTTTGATTCAGACGACTGCCTGGAAATCTGGATGCCCAATGGCGGGCCCCACATGAAATCCAAGCCGTTGTCCAATGCCTTCAAGATCCCGCTGCACAAGGTCAAGGTGAAAAAAATCACCATCGGCGGGGCCTTTGGAGGCCGGTCCGAGATCTGTCCGGCCGATTACATATGTGCCCTGCTGGCCAAAAAGACCGGAAATCCGGTGAAGATCGTGTTCACCAGAGAGGAAAACACCATTGGCACACGCCAGGGCCATGCCATGATCACCACCCACAAGACCGGGGTGGACAAGGAAGGCCGGGTTCTGGCCCGGGACACCACCTGCTACATGGACGGCGGGGCCTACTCCTCCACCGGTCCCATTGCCACCTCTGTGCCGTTTTTGTCCATGGAGCAGGCCTACCGCATGGGATCTGTGCGGTACAACGGGTATCGGATCTACACCAACAAGCCCATTCGGGGCATGATCCGGGTCCACGGCCGGGGGTTTGCCTGCGGCCTGGACACCCAGCTGGACATGATCGCCCAACACCTGGGGATCGATCCTGTGGAGATGCGCCTGAGAAACTCCCGGCAGCCGGGGGAGTTTACCAGCACCGGATCCCAGGTATGGTCCTGCGCCATGGACGAGACCATCAATAAGGCGGCAGCTGCTGCCAAATGGCAGGAAAAATTCGGTAAACTGCCGTCGTTCCACGGCATCGGTATCGGCACCAACTCGGTGCAGACCGGGTTTCCCATGGGGATCAGGGGCGGATCCCAGTCCTTTATCAAGTTCAATGAGGACGGGGAGGCAACGGTGATGTCCGGGGTGGTGGACAACGGCCAGGGCAATGAAAACATGCTGGTGCAGATTGCGGCCGAAGAGCTGGGGCTTTTGCCCGAAGATATCCACCTGGTGTCTGCGGACACGGAGACCACCTCTTCGGATCCGGGGTCCTATTCCCAGGTGTCCACCTTTGTGGGGGGGCAGGCGGTGAAGAATGCGGCTGCCAACTGCCGGAAAAAACTGTTTGATGTGGCGGCAAAAATTTTGAAGACCGACCCGGACAAACTGACCGCCAAAAACCGGATGATCTATGTGACCAATGATCCGGAAAAGGCGGTGTCCATCAAAAAAACCGTGCGGGTGGCCCTGCTCAATTACACCTCGGTGAATGCGGAAGGCGGGTACTGGCCCAGGGTGGATATGAAGCGGGAATGGGTGTCCAACCCCTATGGCCAGATGTGCGAGGCGTTTTCCTTCGGCACCACCATCATCGAGGTGAAGGTGGACCCGGACACCGGGCAGGTGACCGTGCTCAATGCCGTGGCCTGCCAGGATGTGGGAAAGGCGTTGAATCCTTTGGTGCTGGAAGGGCAGTTTGAAGGGTCCGTGGCCATGGGCGGGCAGGGGGGCATGCTCACCGAATACCATGACTGGCAAGAGGGG
>JAABSO010000023.1:0-64394 GCA_011390335.1 Desulfotignum sp.
CATAAAACCTGAACAATAAAATACACGTGTCAGATAACCTAAGATACTCATACAGACAGGAGAAAACCATGAAACAAATGACCCAGCAGAACATGATCACTGTCCCAAAAAATGAATTCAAAAAACACTAAGACCCTTGTGATGTGATCATATTCCCCGGGCGCATATTGCCGCCCGGGGAATTACTGCCCTCCTGTAAAAAAGACACGGCCCGTATAAATCTCCTGTTTTATTGAAATATTCCGGGCCATCTGTTTTTTTGCCATTATTATGCAGCTGAAATGGCTTTCTGGATCTTTTTTGGATCGTATGTCTGTTTAATAAGGGGTCCTGACTGCAATGGTGCCAGTTCATCAATATAGGATCTGGTGTCTTTTCGATATATAATGCCGATGGGAATTTTGTCTTCCCATTCCATGGTCAAGTCAAGGGCCTGGTGCAGATCATCAGCTTTATATTTTTCTTTGTCCAATGTATACACGCGATCTTTATAAAATGTATAGGTGTTCTCTTTGTTAAAGGAAACACAGACCTGAAGAATATCTATCAGGCTGAATCCCGGATAGGAAATACCTGCACTGATCAATTGGCTCAAATGCTCTATCTCTCCGCAATACCCCCGGGCCACGAATCCCGCTCCCTGTGACAATGCCAGTGCCAGAGGATTGGATGCCTGAAAGGCAACCCCCTGGGGCTGGGCTTTGGTGATAAAGCCATGCCGGGAGGTGGGAGAGGCCTGTCCTTTGGTCAGTCCGTACACCATATTGTTGTGCACCAGCAAGGTGAGGTTGATATTTCGTCTCAGGGCTGCCAGCAAATGATTCCCGCCTTCACCATAACAGTCCCCGTCTCCCATATTGACCAGGATGGTAAGATCATGATTGGCCAGCTTGGCCCCGGTGGCAACCGGCAGTGCCCGCCCGTGCAGTCCGTGGAAAAAATTGCAGTGTAAAAAATGCGGGGTTTTGGCAGCCTGGCCGATCCCGGAAACCATCAGTATTTTTTCCGGTGCAATTTCCATGTCAGTCAGTGATTCTTTTACGGCATTGAGAATACCGAAATTTCCACATCCCGGACACCACTTGTTTTCATAATCATTGTCGTATTGGGTTGTATCACTCATCATATTTCCTCCAGTACGGATTTGGTATGCTCTGCTATCCAGTTGGGTGTAAACGGCCGGCCGTCATATTGCAGCAATGATGTATGAAAAGAATGGCCGGTTTGCTGGCGGATCAACAGGCCCAGCTGGGAGGATGCATTCTGTTCCACGGTAATAAAGCGTTTGCACCGGGACAATGCATCCTTTGTTTTTTGTTGGGGAAAAGGCCATATATCAGAAAACACCAGGCCACCGACATCAAAATTATCAGATCGAAGCAGATCGACTGCTTCTCTTATGGCTCCGTCCGAAGAACCCCATCCCACCAGAAGTGATTCACTTTCACCATGATACCCCTTAGGCCCTTTCATTTCGCCGGTCATACCTTTTGTTTTGGCCTGCCGCTTTTCCACCATGGTGTTTCGGTCGGCAATTGTTTCGCTCATATGGCCTGCTTCATCATGTTCGTTGGCCGTAGCACAGACCAATGCCCGGCCTCTGCAGGGCAGTGCTCTGGGAGATATCCCGGATGCTGTGACCGCAAACCGTTTGTAGTCCGAAGGGGACGTCATATCTTCATCAGTGGTCACAAATCGTTCTATTTCTTTTGGGACTGCTATTTCCCGAGTCGTCATCCATAAGGAATCATTAAAATACTGATCTGTGAGGATGATTGCGGGCACCTGGTATTTTTCACAAAGATGAAATGCCCGGATCATGGTGTCATATGCCTGGTTGGGAGAGCCCGGGGCAAAAACAAATCTGGGAAATTCATCCTGGGATGCATTGATCACAAAGAGCAGATCCCCCTGCCCGGTTCTGGTGGGCAGACCGGTAGCCGGACCAGGCCGCTGGGAATTGATGATCACGACAGGGGTTTCCGTAATTCCCGCAAGCCCGAGACCTTCGGCCATGAGGGAAAACCCGCCCCCGGATGTGGCGGTCAACGCCCGGACACCCACATAAGAAGCGCCGATTATCATATTGACCGCACTGATCTCATCTTCTGCCTGCTCCACCAGCACTGGCAGCTGATCCATGAATTCAGCCAGATGGATCATGATGCCTGTTGCCGGTGACATGGGATAAAATGCGGCCAGCCGGCAGTCCGCGGCCAGGGCACCTAAAGCAAGGGCTTTGGACCCTGAAAGCAGTTTGCCTTCGGGCGAACCATCGGAAGGCCAGTCAAAGGCTTTATGGAAATCCGTATTTTTGACTGCATCAAATCCGCTGCGGCCGGCGGTAATATTATTTCTTAGTATTTTTTCTTTTCCTGCGAAGGTGGTTTTCAGAATTTGTTCAAATGCTGAAAAAGGGGCGCCCAGAAGTGCCAGACACGCTCCCGCAGCCACCGTGTTGGTCATGATCTTTCCACCTGCATCTTTTGCCATTTGCGAAAAAGCGATCGGCAATATATTTTGTTCACGGGCATCCTCAGGCAGGTTTTCTTTGGCATCCTCTTTTTCAGCATCATTTTCAGCATCCAATAAAACAAGTCCGGTTTCAGCCATTTCTTTTTTATGCAGCGCACAGGTTTCAGCGTTCAGTGCGATTAACAAATCAATTTTGTGGTGAGGGGCCAGCACCGGCTGATCACTGATACGAATCTGCATGAAACTGTGTCCGCCCCGTATGCGCGATTCAAAATCATTGATGGCCAAAAGATACAGACCGGCCTTGTGACAGACCCGGGCAATAATATCACCCACGGTTTGTATTCCCTGACCGGCCTCCCCTCCGATGGTGACGGTAAGATCAATACGCATGGGGCACCTCCCTTTTATAGATGAAATTTAGGTGGTATGAATTTTTATCACAGTCATAGGACATTCTTTGTTCAGGCCAGTTTTTCCAACGCAGCATGAATAAAGTCCGGCAAATCGTTGGGATTTCTGCTGGTCACAAGATTGCCGTCCGTGACAACAGACTTATCTACAAATGTTGCACCCGCGTTTTTAATGTCCTGGAGAATAGAGGTCCAGCCGGTCAATGTCCTGCCCTGGATCACATCCGCTGAAATCAACAGCTGCGGGCCGTGGCAGATGGAAAAAACCGGTTTGTTTTTTTGCATGAACTCCCGGGCAAACGCCACAGCACCCGGGTGGGCACGCAACTGGTCCGGTGAATAACCGCCCGGGATGAAAAGCGCATCAAAATGATCTGCACCGGTCTTGTTTACGCTTTCATCAATCACCACAGGCGTTTGTTGTTTTTTACCTTTTACCGTTTTTCCCTTTTCAAGACCCACATGAATAATTTCATGTCCGTTTTCTTTAAACGCGTTTACAGGTTCGGTGTATTCTGAATCTTCAAAATAATCATCGATAATTACAGCTATCTTGCTCATTTTTTATCCTTTCCCGACCAAAGGGTCGGAAATTAAGGTTATTTTTTAATTGTAAAAGAACCTTTATTTTCCGGCAATGCAGGAAAGTTTGTATTTTTCTAGGATTAAGCCTGTAGAAGATCGGCAGCAGGTAACCAGACAAACGTGCGCTGCAATCTTTTTTGATTTTTTGCCCCCATTCAAAAGAATCGGCACACCTGCTGAAAGATCAATACAGGGCCGGCGGATCGAAAATACATGATTTCCCCTATGGTACCTTTATCCCGGCCAGGCTATGATGCGGATATAGGGTCAAAATCCAGGATTAAGATATAATATGGGGAGGATGTCATGGAAAAAGATACCATTTTAACAAGCGGTATGGCAGAAAACACCTATATGCCCGCCATCCAAGGATCCACTGATAAGAAAAACCCTTATACCGACACCGGCATTTATCTGGATGAAGAAGACATCGCCAACGCGCTTTGTCTGGTGGACCTCATGATCAGTAAAAAACGCCTGTGAATGCATGGCTGATTCCATTTCGCATGCACAGGGCCCTCATTGTGCACTGAACTCAGAGGTACTGTACCCATGGATGCAATGCATCACCCCATAAACCGGAGTACCGATTATGCAGACCTATAAGACAGTGGCAGAAGTTGTCGATTTTCTTGAAACCAATCATAGGCAGTTAAAAGAATTTTACAATAGACACCGGGATACAGTGGATTCTGAACGCCTTCAAATGCTGCTTGACTATATCAGCCGTCACGAAAAAAATATTCAGGATATGCTTAAAACCATTCATGAAAAAGATCGGGACATCATCTTGAAGACCTGGATTCAGTTTGTCCCTTTCACTGAAACCACACGACCCGAAGAACAATTGACAGATCCGGAGGATATCGATATCGTGGTGCAACAGGTACTGGATCTGGACAGTAAACTGATACGGTTTTACGATAAAATGATTCACCAGAGCGGAATCCCCGAGCCGGTTAAGGAATTTTTCCAGCAGCTGATAATCATGGAAGAAAAAGAAAAGACACAGGTTACTGAAGCAGCCCAGCAGATAAAGAACCTTTAGGCGATATGTTTTTTATTTGGCAGCCGGCCCCTTTTCTAAGTGCCGCATGAGCAGGAGTGAAATTACCCGGTACAAGATGAGCATCGTGAATAGCACACCCAGCAAGGCGCAGGCGCGCCAGAAAAATGCATTCATCACAACCTGGCTCTGATCGGCCACCGTCATGATCCGCCCATCGACCGAATCATTCACCTCCTGCATCCCGTGTTTCAAATCTGACGGTCCTAACAGGTGTTCCGCCCTCGTGAGCAACTCGTTCATTTCCTCCACAGCGCGCGTTACCTCTTTGGCCGTCTGCTCGTACTCGCGGATGTCAAAGGCATGCCCCTCATTGCCCGTCTTCGACTGGGTCAAGGCCGCAAATCGACCATAGAGGGTATCCGCCGTCGTGAGCATTTCGTTGAATAATTCGGCCGCTGGTTTCAGCGACGCGATGAACGTGTTTGCCTCGTCTACAGCGCCCCGCACGTTGGTGATTGCCGCATCGGCACGCTGCAAACGGTCATCGATCCCTGTGAGGATGGCTTGCCGTTCGGCTGCGATGTTTGCGGGTAGTTGCTCGATCTGATCGGTCACCGAATGCATGTCGGCAAGCGCCGTGTTGAGTTCAGGGGTAGCGACCAAATCCTCCGTCATCGCCGCCACTTGCCACCGGAGCAGCGTGGATTCGCGCTTGAGCCGATAGAACGTTCGCTCGGCGAGCAATCGTGCCTCGTCGGCGGACTGCGCCGCTTCCCCGATCTCCTCGAAGAGGCCCCCGGCCTCGAGTATCTGCTCGGCGGCCGACTTGCCCCGACCGATGGCAAAGTTTGAGAAGCGAACAAACGAGGCGCGAACGACTTTCGGGTTCTCCTCACGCCAGTCCTCCAGGAGAGATTCGAGAATGTCGAGTTGTTCGGTGGAGAGCACACGAGCGGCGAGAAGCCACGTTTCCGCTCTGGCTTGAGACAGGGCGTCGGCAAGTGCCTGACCTCGCTTTCCGAACACCGCCACGGCCCTGCCGTCCTCGTCCCACTCCTGACTGACCAATGTCGTGACCACGACCAAGTCGAGCACGCGGGTGAACGCGTCGGCATTACTGGCGATGTCGTAAACGTTGGTGGCATTGTCCACGAGAAGCATCTGTGCCGCTCGGCGCTGCTCGGGATCAGGGTTATCCTCTTTCAAAGCATCGCAGACGGAATAGAGCAGGCCGACGTAACGGTCGGCGAAGGCGCGGGTGAGTCCATCCAGCTCCGTCGCGGTAACGCGTTCGCCAGCCTCCGCACCATCAAGCCGGCGCGAAGGTTCCTCTGTTGCGCCCCTCTGCAGCGTGACGCATCCCCCCAACATGAGTGCGGCGAGACACATTCCCAACAGCGTGATTGTGGTAAGTGACTGTTGAATATCCATCAAAAAATAATATTCCTTTCCCATGCCTGGCAGGATTTCTACCGCTGATTTTCGTATCTGCCGCATGGATCCGGTTTTTATGGCGCCAGAATTTTGGTTTCCATTGGGTTCCAAAATATGACCAGTTGTCATCAATATCTTCTAACGCTTGGTCCTCAAAACAAATTGTCGGAATTTTATGGAATTTTGCAAAAATTTGTGTTTTACTGAACTTCACTTGAGGTGACATCCTGAATAGGGTTGTTTTTTGTTTGCTTAACTCATTATAACCTTTATTCATGGGGATCTTCAAGCCTTTTTTACTTATTTTCTACTTTTTTTATGCACTGTTAGGGTCAATTCAATGAATTCGGAGGCAAAATGCCTGATTTACTGGGAATGGATCTGGGTGGAACAAAACTTGATTTTCTGCTGGCTGCCGAAGACGGCACTTTCTTGTATGAAAAACAATATGACAGCCCTTTCCAAAAAACAGGAAAAATCCTTGGCAAAGGAAATTCAGAAGTACTGGTTGATACCATACTGACACACATCCCCGAAGAACAAAGAGTGGCTGCCTACATCAATAAGACCGAAGACCGGTTTTTAAAGGAAGCCAAAAAAGAAATCGGCAGATTTGGTATTGCAGGCAAAGGTGCAAGTCTTTGCGGAAAAACATGGGAACAGGAGGGAAATATAGTGATTGCCGGCGGTAACACCCCCATGCGGTTTGCATCCGGCCAAAACAAGGACAAACCCGGCATTGTGGTCATGAAAGCCAAAGCTGACCACCCGGTTAAAGCCGCAAATGACGGCACTGCCGCAGCCACAGCCCAGGGCATTTACTATAAGGTCACCCATGGCATTGATCCTGAAACAACCGCTTATTTTATCCTGGGAACCGGTTTTGGATGCGGCATACCAGGCTGTGATGTACCGGCAGAGATCGGCCATATCCCGGTTGGCTTTATGCCCAAAGCGCTGTGGCAGACCTGCGGGTGTACAACAGGACACCCCACGCCATGTGCGGAAAACTATGCCTCAGGCAGGGGTATTTCCAATTGTGCCAAAAAACTGCTGTCACTCAAGAGTCCGGTTTTAAAAAACATCTCACCGTGTTTTGGCCGGCACGCCGGTTTTTTCGATCTGTCTGAACTGGCGGCTGATTCCAGAATCGGCCGCCATGAAAAAATAGATGCAAAAACCGTTATGGATTATGCAAAAAACAATGCAGACGGGCTGGCTGTTTTTATTGCAGATCTTGCAGCACAAGTAACCGCCGATGCCGCCATTGCCATTGCCCAGCTGTTTGGTCTTACGCGTATCGGCATCGGAGAAAGTGTGGCCCGGTTAAACCCCTGGCACGTGGACAATATTGCAAAAAAAGTGGCGGACCTTACCAGAAACAGCAACATGCTGGTATCACCTTTGAAAGTGGAATTGACGCCCATAAACAACCCTGCCAAGTATGGGGCACTGTCCCTGGTGGTGCCTGAATCACAATATGAAATATGGGCAGAAAAAATGGCCGCATCCCTGCACAAGGATTTGCCGGCCGGATCATAATGAATCATAAAAGGATTATCCATGACCATACGTACAAACGGCATCCTGATGCACATAAGCAGTCTTCCCGGCAGGTACGGTATCGGTGATCTGGGACCCGCAGCCTATGGGTTTGCCGATTTTCTGTCTGCAACAGGCCAGCAGATATGGCAGGTGCTGCCGCTGAATTCTGTTGATTTCCAAAGCGGTTCACCTTACAGCAGTCCGTCAGCCTTTGCAGGCAACCCGTTGCTGATAAGCCCGCATTTTCTCATCCGTGCCGGCCTGCTGTCTGAGGATGAAACCCTGCCCCGGCAGCCGTTTTCCGATAACCGCGTTGACTATCCAGCTGTTGCAGAACATAAGCACACCCTTTTTCAACTGGCTTTTGAACGGCTGGGGCAACAGAGAAAAACCCTTGTTGGGTTTGATCATTTCTGCTCCCGACAAACAGCCTGGCTTAAAGATTATGCCATATACATGGCCCTCAAAGAACATTTTAACCAGGCAGGCTGGCAGCAATGGCCCCAACCGTTGCGGGACCGGCACCCGGATGCCCTGGCCGAAATACAGGACAAGCTTGCCAGACAGATCAGATTTCATAAATTTGTACAGTTTTTGTTTTTCCGTCAGTGGCAGGCACTCAAAAAATACTGTAATGCCCGCAATATCCGTCTGTATGGAGATCTTCCCATTTATATGCCTTTTGACAGTGCAGATGTCTGGAGCTGTCCGCAGCAATACAAACTGGATGAAAACAAATCACCGACAAAAGTGTCAGGGGTCCCCCCGGATTACTTCAGTGACACAGGTCAGCTCTGGGGTCACCCGGTGTACGACTGGCAATACCTGCAGAAAAACGATTACGCGTGGTGGCTCAAACGGTTTGCACACAACTTTGAGATGTTTGATGTGGTGCGCATCGATCATTTCAGGGGGCTGGTTGCATACTGGGAAGTTGCAGCTTCGGCAAAGACAGCTGTTGACGGGGAATGGGTACAGGTACCGGGTGATGATTTTTTCACCAGCTTGACCATGCGGTTCGGACGGCTGCCGGTTATCGCCGAAGATCTGGGCACGATCACGCCTGATGTCCATGAATGCATGCGCAGATTTCAGTTGCCCGGCATGCGGGTGCTGCAGTTCGCCTTTGGCGACGATTTTCCCCACAGTTCATATTTGCCCCATCATCATATCCGGGACTGTATAGTTTACACCGGCACCCATGACAACAACACCATCCGCGGCTGGTTTGAACAGGAACTTACCGACCATGCAAAGACCCGTTTGCAGCACTACCTGGGCAGCCATATCTCCAAGGAAAAAATACACTGGCAAATGATCCGCCTGGCCATGATGTCCGTAGCTGATACAGTGATCATTCCCCTCCAGGACATTCTCGGTCTGGGCCCTGATGCCCGCATGAATCAGCCGGGCAGTACACAGGACAACTGGCAGTGGCGGCTGCCAAAGAAAAAATTGACAAAACAGCATGCCGGATGGCTCAAAAATGTTACAGCTGCCTATGGCAGGTGCAGGGTGTCACCAGACTGACTACGACAGCGGCCACGTTCACCAAAGCACATTGAACACATGCCCGAGGAGCAGGTACATCATGCCGGTGATGATAAAGACCATCAGGATGTTGAATATAAATCCGGCACGCGCCATCTGCGGTATGCTGATCAGTCCGCTGCCATAGACAATGGCATTCGGCGGCGTGGCGACCGGAAGCATGAATGCACAGCTGGCGCCCACAGTGGCTGGAATCACAAGCAGCAAGGGGTCCCGACCCATGGCAACCGCCACTGAGGCAAGAATAGGCAAAAAGGCAGCGCCTGTGGCTGTGTTGCTGGTTATTTCCGTCAGAAAAATAACAACCAGAACTGAGGACATGACCAGGGCGATGACCGGCAGCCAGTCAAGCCCGCCAAGTGACGTCCCAATCCATTTTGCCAAACCGGTATTGGTAATTCCAGCCGCCAAACTCAACCCGCCTCCAAACAATATCAACACTTTCCAGGGCAATTTTTTGGTATCTTCCCAACTCAGAACAAACTCCCCTTTTTTAAAGTTCACAGGCAGTAAAAACATCAGGACCGCAGCAAAAATTGCGATACCGGTGTCCGAAATATTTGGAATACAGGTTTCAAGTAAAGGCCTGGTCACCCAGAGAATTGCCGTCATACCAAAAACGATGGCCACCATGACTTCCGCCCTGCTCATGCTGCCGGCTTTTTCAAGTTCCATTCTGATCATATCTGCTCCACCTGGAATTTCTTTTGTCTTCACTGGGAAAACGACCTTGGTCAGAACCAGAAATACAACAGGTAATGATACGGCAACTATTGGAATACCGACCATCATCCACTGGGCAAAACCGATTTCGACATTGTAGTTATCTAACATATACGCTGCCATCAGGGCATTTGGCGGAGTGCCGATGAGCGTGCCGATCCCTCCGATATTACAGGCATAAGCCAGGCACAATAATATTGTCAGAGAAAAATTATCCTGTAAATCCCCTGTTTTTATTGCCGTATCGCTTTCAACCAATGATATTATGGATAGCGCTATCGGCAGCATCATCATGGCCGTAGCCGTATTGCTCACCCACATACTCAGAAATGCTGCCGCGACCATGAAGCCGATGATAATCGAAGTCGGATGGACACCCACAAAATTGACCACATTGAGCGCAATGCGCCGGTGCAGGTTTGTCCGTTCCATGGCAAGGGCGATAATAAATCCTCCCATAAAAAGATAAATCAACGGATTGGCAAAGGGACGAGTCGCCTCCGCTACCGATCCAACCTCCAGTATCGGAAATAAAATAATGGGAAGTAATGCGGTCACGGGAATAGGAATTGCCTCCGTTACCCACCAGATAGCCATAAACACCACAACCCCGGCCACCGCCCATGCTTCAGACGCAAGTCCGTCAGGCGCGGGGAGCAGTAAAATTATCAAAAAAACAACCGGTCCCAGAAACAGACCCGCGCGTTGCCTCATGCCGTATCCATCACCCGATTGTTCCGACATCAATATTCTCCCGGAAACCACCCGGCGGGGTTGATGACTTTTTCATTTATCACTTTTTTTCGCATCCTTGGCCTGCTTCATTCTCAAACGTGAGAGAACTAATTTCTTGATTTCCATTCAGCTTTAGCGGCAGCAAGCAGTGCAGACCAATTGTCAGGCGGATGCCCTCCCTGATGAACGCATCTTCTGAAAAACGGTGTATAGATCTGTTTTGCTGCCTGATGCCCGCAACGTATGTGCATCATTGACCCAGGCATAAATGATGATTTTTGACTGGGAGTCAAACCGAAAAAAACAGGCGGAACCTGCGCCCGATTTTGGCACGACGCCAATGTCGATACGCCGGCCCCATCCTGTCCCCCTGACGATATCTCTGTTGATTCGGATTGGCGGGAATCGTTTCAAAAATCGATTCCGAAAGGGCGTTGAACAGTTTGACATTTGCGTTTGTTTCAAACCCTTCCGGATCGTTTGTCCTTCCCCGTGAGACGGCATTTTCCAATCTCTGTAATTGTGTGATCAGGCATTCATGAAAAAGCAGTTGCCATCCATACCGTTGAATCATAATGCAACGTCGCCAATAATCTCTTTGTCCAGATTCTGGGATTGGCCTGTGGCCGCCGCTCGAACAGCCGCAAATTGCTTTTCTGGCCGAAGAGGATGTCCCTTCCATGCACACCCTGATACGGTTGCCCTGTGGTGATGCCGTGCAAATGCACGTGCTTCATCCGGCACCGCCCAGTCCCACGGAAAATGAAGCGTCTGCCGAGCGGGATGCCGAACCGATTGTTGTTGCACGCAGACTTGAAAAAACCAATCAGCCGGTCATTGTGACTGGAGACCTCAATGATGTTGCCTGGTCCGCCACTTCCCGGCTGTTCCGAAAAATCAGCGGCCTGCTGCTGGATCCGCGGATAGGCCGGGGCATGTTCAACACGTTTCATGCCAGATTCCCTTTTTCCCGGTGGCCCCTGGACCATATTTTTCACAGCCGCCATTTCACGGTTGTCAAGATTCAGCGGCTGCCTTTCTTTGATTCCGACCATTTTGCCCTGGCAACCACCCTGTGTTTTACACCGGATAAAAACACCAACCGGACAGGGCTGAAACCGGATGCTGACGACCAGTCCCGGGCGCAATCCATTCTCCAGAAAAAAGACACACACCCCAAAGAGGTGCCAGCCCCGAAAAACTAAATGTGGTTGAAAAGGGCATCAGAAAAAAAAATCTTTTCCACGGTTGGCGGTCACCGCCACATTTTCTACCTTGGCAGCATACCGGTCACACCGGATCTGGCGAAATTTCGACAAGGGACGGTCTGCTGCCATCCACTTTGTCAGCAGACCTGCTCTTTTGACGTTGAGGAGCAAAATACAGCAACGTCCAGCCGGCCTCTGTTTTGAAAGGCTGCTCGTCTGCATACAACTCCAGACGACCTGCCGGAGAGATGCTGCCAAGCAATATCCAGTCTTCACCTATATCACCAAGACGATTCTTTAATCTGTCAAGATCAAACCCTTTGCTCAAACGGGTAGTCTGTATCGTCCAGCCATCGTTGAGACGCTGGTGCAGGGTATAATAGTCAGTAGGCGGCTTGAAGGCAAAATAGCCGCGCTGCTGAACAGCAAGGCGCTTTTGTTCCTGCTTCGCCTCCTGCTGCGGCCCCAGTTGAAAAGTGCGGTGATGTCCAAAATCATGCCCCTGGGCTTTACAAACCAGAGCATTATAATAATGGTTATCGGTAGCGCAGAAAAGAAAACTCAAATGCTCATCTTCGAGTTTGTGCTCAGCATGCTCTGAGAGTATTTCTCCGTAATAAACATTGATACCATCCATGCGGATCGGTTTCAGGCGCTGGTACGATCCGTCCGCCACGACGACGTCGACGTTGAGCTTCTTCAATGCCTGCGCCAGGGCCCGTGTCCACGGGGAGGCACCGACAATCAGCAATCCATTTTCCTCTCCGGCCGCCAGATTCATTCTTTGCGCCAACGGCCCCAAAGTGAGCCCATGCGCCAACACAGTAACGACAATAACAAGAAAAACAATTGGCAGCAGTATTTCAGCATCCTGATATCCGGCGGCCAGAAGTTCCGGGCCAAAAATGCCTGCCGTGGCGGCGGCAACAATACCGCGCGGAGCTATCCACGACATCATAATTTTATCCCGGCCCCGCATGGGTGCGCCCAGAGTTGCAATACCTATAGCCAAAGGGCGGACTAAAAACAAAACGGCTAAAACAAAAGCACCCACCTGCCAATGCAGTAATTGGAACTGGCTGACTTTAAGTTGCGCGGGAATGATAATAAACAAAACTGACACGAGAACAATAGTGAGATTTTCCTTAAATTGTTGCAGGGGCCCAAGCTCAACCAGCTTCATATTACCAATGACGAGCCCCATCACTGTGACGGTCAGCAGGCCTGCCTCGTGCTGGATCTGGTTGCTGACCCAGTATGCCGCCAGAACCAGCACCATAAGTATGGGGGCTTTGAGGTGTGGGGGGACTGAACCGCGCCTGTACAAACTGCCGATGAGCCATCCGCCAAGCCCGCCAATCAGCCCTGCCGCACCTGCGGCACCACCAAGTCCTGTCAACGCCTCCTTCCAGCCGCTTCCAGCAAGCGTAAAATATTGAAAAGTAAGAACCGCCAGAATGACTCCCACCGGATCATTGACAATCCCTTCCCACTTTAGAAGTGAAGCGGATTCTTTGTTAAGCCGGGCCTGCCGTAATAACGGCATAATCACTGTCGGACCGGTCACTACCAGAATAGCACCCAGGACCCAGGCAACCGGCCAGCTCAATCCGGCAATAAAATGCGCCGCCATTGTACCAAGAAGCCATGAAAAAGGCGGCCCAAGGACTGTGAGACGGCCAATTCCATGCCCAATCCGCCGGAACTCACTCATCTTGAGATCCATGCCACCCTCAAACAGAATAATTGCAACGCCCAAACCGATCAACTCCGACAATTCCGTTTGAGAGAGGCTTGGATCAATTAGGCCGGTGACCGGCCCCAGCAAAATTCCCGCAGCGATCAGAAGAATGATGGCAGGTCGACTTATCCGCCAGGCAAACCACTGACAGAAGAGCCCGGTGGAAACAATGATCAGAAGCTGCGTTGCAATATGCATAAAAGCGGTTATCCCTTACTCATGAAAAGAGTGCTTACCGGCTTCAGCGCCTGGCAATAATTGCCAAGTCCCCAGACAAACAGTCATCTAAGCCAGTGCATTTTCCCATCCAGAATCCATGACAAAAAGACAATTGCTTTGCGCCAATTGAATCCGCTTGTGCATTTCCCTGAAATTTACCTCATTGGACATGCTGAAAATGGTTATCACGGTATCGCCCGAATCCACTTGGAGTTCTTTTTCCGAACTCGCCAGCCTGAATTCGACGTTCGGGACCCTTGCCAGTTCCACCACTGCCTCCATAAATTCCAACGCTTGTTGATCTTCCCCTGCCTTTGACAGAAAAGCGGTGAAAACCATGCCTGTCTTCCAGTTTCGTTTCAGTTTGTAAGCCAATAGAAAGGCCAGATCCGCTTTTCCCAGGTCTACACCAATCCGCCAACCGTCATCCGGACGATCGATGATAAAATGAACGACTCCACCAGCTGAGTGAGCAAACTTTTCACCTGAAAAAAGCACGGCGCCCAGCTTGTTTTTACGGGCATCCTGAATAATTCGATGGATTTTTTCTTCTCGCTGGCCGCTCTCAGGAAAAGTAAGAAAAATCATGCTGGAACGGAAAAAAGCGCCGCCAAGGGCTTCAAGTCCGGCTGCGAGATTGTCAGGAAATGTTGCGGCGTCAACTACCGTCCAGGTGGAAAAAATCTGATCCTCTTCAAATTTTTTTGTCTGCTCAGGAAGGTTTTTTGTCATTTCATGATAATTTCGACCCCCGGTCAGGCCGAGCAGGCGCACAAAGCCATTGGGTCGAGCGATGTCCCGCAGCAGAGGGAAGACGTTTACAATGTCTCGTGAGTCTTCAACAGGCACAAGGAGATTTGCCTTCCATGTTTTCTCGCGGGGACCGGCCAGGCTTGCGACTTTTCCGGCGGCCCATTCTGCCAAGGCGGTGAACAGCCCGCTGCGCACATCGCCAAAAGGCGCTTTGATACGCTTGTGAACCAGATATGTATGCAAAGCGATCACCACCGCAATAGCAATGCCTCCAAAGGCCACATTAACGATAAACATGGCAAAAAGACATCCCGCTGTCCCTATTATTGGCACAAATCGGGGGATACGCAAAAGAGGCCGGAAACTCACCAGTTTGAGACTTTGCTCGATGAGCACCACAACGTTGATCGTGGCATAGGTGATCAAAAAGAACATGGTGATAAGGGGCGCAATGGCATTGAGGTTTCTCAACATGAGCGCAGCAAGCACAATTGTGCCGGTCAAGAGCAATGCGTTACGGGGCTCTCCCTTGGCTGTACGAACAGTAAACCAGTCACTGGCGGGCAGAAGCTTGTGTTCGGCCAGGGCCTGCAGGATGCGCGGAGATCCCACCAGCGAGGAAAGGGCCGAGGAAAAAGTGGCCCCCAGCAGCCCCGCCAGAACGGCAGGTCCCCAAACGGCACGATCAATCATCACATTGTAATTGTTGAGCAGTTCTTCTGTGGGCACCGATAGTGCCAACCATACCGCCAGCAGGATATACACGACGAAACATATGCCAATGGCTGCCAGCGTTCCGACAGGAATACTTTTGCGGGGATTATCCAAGTCCCCGGACATGTTGGCGCCCGCCATGATACCGGTCGCGGCAGGGAAAAAGACAGCAAACACCACCCAGAAGTCAACACCCTGGAACGATGTCTCCCGAGAGCCGGGGAAGGCGCCCCACCATTGCACATCCTGACCCCACGATACGGTAAAAACCGAAGCACCAACGGAAATCAACGAAACGATTATCGTTACCAGGATTACATACTGGATCTTAAAAGCCAAACCCGTGCTGATGAAGGCTATGGTGAACAATACAGCGAAAGTTCCAAGATCGACCAGCACGGGCGAATGATCAGGAAAAATCCAAAGCCAGCCGGCCCGAAAACCAAAAATATACATGGAAACGGCCAAAGCCTGTGCAAGATAGAGGGGAATGCCGACACTGCCACCCACTTCCAGGCCCAAAGATTGTGAGATGACCGAAAATGCGCCCCCTGTACCTATTCTGATGTTGGTGGTGATACTGGACAATGACAGGCCCGTGCAGAAAGTGATGGCAAATGCGAGAGAAATAATGAGCAATGCACCGATAAGTCCGGCGTTGCCAACCACCCAGCCAACCCGCAGATACATGATCACGCCTAAAATGGTCAAAAGCGTCGGTGTGAAGACCCCGCTGAACGTTCCAAAAAGTTTTCTGGAAGGCTTCCGGGTGATCTTTTCCTCGACTTCCTTTTGCACTGCCTGCTCGGCGCTCGCAGGCCTATCCAGTTTAGAATCTTCGGTCATATCAATTTTTTGTTTTTGCAGCCTCCGTTGGCAAGCATGCTGCCTTCAGCGCTTGGCAATAATCCAGACGGCATGTACGATGCCGGGGATATACCCCAAAAGTGTCAAAAGGATGTTCAACCAGAATGCTCCCCCGATCCCCACCTGAAGAAAAACGCCAAGAGGCGGTAAAAGTATTGCAACCAAAATCCGAACCAGATCCATATTCTTTCTCCTTATATTCCATTCTGCTGAGGTTTCCAGAAGGACATCTATTCAAAAAATCAGATAATCAAACACCAGCGGCCGCATTCAGCAACGCACGGACCAGAACAAATCCAATCATACCGACTGAAATCACCAATCCTACCAGCACCGTGCCAAGTCCCCAGACAAACAGTCGACTGGCAACAACGGTTTCCCGGGGATTGGCAAGATAGCTGTCAAGCAGGTAAACGTTGCGCTGATTTGCTTTCCAGACAAAATCAAAAAGGTCTCCAAGCACAGGCACCATGCCTGCGAGTGCATCAAGGGCAACATTGAAGGCCATTTTCAGAAGCAGAACCTTTGGTGCACCCAAGCGGGCCGCTTCTGAAATGACCACACTGGAAATGAGGGCCCCGATCGTATCGCCAAACCCGGGAATGAGGCCAATCAATCCGTCAAAACCAAAACGCGCATTGAAACCTGGAACCTTGATTGAACTGTCAAGATACCAGGCCAATCGCTCCAGTTTCTTCCTGGATTTTTCCTTATCGGTTTTTTGCATTCAATAATTATCCGCTTATGCTTAAAATCCGCAAGGCGTTTTAATGAAGTAACGCTAATTGTTGTCGGTATCAAATTCGCTTTTGGCTTTTTCCCAGGAATCGCTCATCGCCTGGTAGGCGTCTGAGAATCCCTTTTTCATCTGTTCCCAGGCACCTGCAGAACTGTTCTTGAAGCTTCCATACCACTCGGCAAGCTCATTTCTCTGCTGGCGCAGCGCTTTCAGGTTGGCCCTGGCTTTTTCCCGTGCTGCCTGGGTCATCTGGTCCCACTCGTTGTCAACACGACTTTCCAGTGCGTCCATTCGGCTGTCGACCTTTTTGAGTGCCTGATCGGCCTCTTTGACTGCCTGATCGCGCTGTTCAACGGTGTATTGCTGAAGGGTGTTGATGAGTTCCTTTGTTTCTTTTTTAACATCCTGGGCAGTGACGGTGTCATTGCCGGATTGCGCTTGTACAATCGGCATAAAGCAGAACACCATCACTGCAATCATACTTACAATCAATCTGTTTTTTCTCATGGTTTGTTTCCTTATGATAAAATCATGACTAATTTTGTTTTGTCTTTATCAACTGAAACGTGATGCAGCCGATTTGATGGAACTGCTGAGAGAATCCCAGGCGCTGTCGATGCCGGCTTTGAGATCTTCCCAGGCGTCATCGCCTGCTTCCTTGAGTTCATCAAGCTTTTTACCGGCCTCATCCTGCATCGCCTCCAGCTCTTCAATCTGTTTGTAATATTCCAGCTGAGCATCTGCTTCGGCTGAATCAGCCTTGGCTTTCAGCTTGTCGATTTCCGCATTCCATTCATCCAGTTTGCCCTGCAGTTTCTTTTCGTAGGCTTCTTTGTTACTCATACCTGAGCTCCTTTGTTTTGGGTCCCTTTCGGGAGAAGTTAGCACCTTGACATTACAAATATCTTCCTGAAAATTCAGAAGGATTGATTATACCCCCCCTTAAAAAATCAACTTCTTTTACTGAAGAGCAGGTAAAATTGCATTTTTTACCCCCCAAATCCAGCAGATTTTCCTGCCAGTGAACCGCCATGAGGCCATGTGAATACAAAAGATTCAATTGCCTGGGGGCAGAAACACTTCCGCAATTTTACGGACAACCGCCAGATCCTCCGGAAGTACCAGGTTTTTTTCCGCGCAGAACAAGGCCCTTTTCGAATGGCGGACCGCGGCATTGTACATGGCATTGTCACCGGCTGCAGCCAAAGTTTTCAACGCCTTTTGCAGCCGGATCATCACCTCCACTGATCCGCTTCCATCCCGGGATATTGCCGTAAACGCATCATCGAACATATCCTGGACAGACAACGAGGGAACAGCAACCCGGTCATATATAACGTCACTGTCTTTTCTTTGTTCCCCGGGCGGATACCACAAAACAAACAGGCGTACCAGTATGCCGATGATATCAATGGCGGTTCCCGGATCATTGACTGCCGGAGACAGTGCACGGCCCGCAATCTGTGACAGGACAATGAGCCCGAATCGGGGATCTTCGTCAAAGGTCCGCTCTCTGCCTATCTGAAACGCTTCAGATATCTCACGGCAATCCTCATCTGTAACAACCGGATGGGTTCTGTCTATATATGCCATCGGCCGTTCCGGGGTCACAAAACTTCCCGGCTGGACCATGACAGTGATCCGGGTCTCTTTTTCTTCAGCCCAGGTTTGCAGTTCCGCCACATCGATGCGTTGCACATATCCCACAGAATCTGAAAACACCTCATGACCTGTGACCCGTGTGAGGTCAAATGCCGCCGTATAGCTTGCAGAGGCTTTTTGACAGCGTATCAGAGCGTCGGCCGTTGCTTTTTCCACCTTGTCAATGGTATTGCCCAGCCGGCCCAGCCTGGCGATCCGGTCCACCCATCGCACAAAGGTAAATATGACCATGCCAAAGACTGCAATGGTCATTAAAAAAAGCATAAACAGGCCGGCTTTGCCGTAATAACCCTCTGTGATGGCGACCAGGGCCACGATGCTGAAAATAAATGCCCCGACAAATGCAGAAAGCGCTTTCTGGGATGAATCATCTGAGATGACCAGGGAGAACGATCGTGGGGAGGCGGTATTGCTCGCCGATGCATAGGCTGCCACCATGGAACCGACCGCAAAGGTGGCCATCACCAGCATACCCGAAGCCATGACCGACAGCAGAGTGTCCACAGATTCCTTTGAAATCTGTGGAACAACCAGGTCCAGAGCGGTATGGTCAGCCAGTCTTGCCCCAAACACCGCTGCAATGGAAAGCACACTGAACAGCAGCGGCTTCACCCATAACCTTTCCTGAATCCGGTTTAGCAGGAAACTAACCCGGGCCGCTATGTTTGCAACCGCCATTTTCATTTTGGCTTCCTCAACTCTGAATGTGAGCCTGTTTTTTTGACCAGTACCTTGTCCACCCTGGTACCATCCATGTCCACCACCTCAAAAATATACCCGCACAGACTAAAACTCGCCCCGGTGATGGGGATCCCGTCCAGGTGGCTGATGACCAGTCCGGCCAGGGTATCCAGCCCTTCGTCCCAGTCTTCTGAAAGGGCTGACATGTCCAGAATCTGGCTGAGTTTTTCAATTGACAGTTTTCCATCCAGGAGCATGGATCCGTCGTCTCGCCTTATAATCCAGGGCTCTTCAAGCCAGTCCGCAACCGGGAGGTGTCCGATGATGGCCTGAAGGATATCGTTCACGGTCAGCAGCCCGATAACCTTGTCCAGATCATCGGTAACCAGGATCATGTGGGACCGGGAATCCCTGAACCGGTCCAGGATTTCCAGTGCATTGACATATTGTTTCACGTACACGGCAGGCTTGCTGATCTTTTCCAAGTCCTGGGTTCCCGCCCCGGCCAGGGTCAGAAGATCCTTTGCCTGAATAACGCCCAGAATCTTCGTCAGATCTTTTTCCACCAGCGGATAACAGGTATGATTGTTTTTTTCAGCCGTTTGCAGCATATCTTCAAAAGAATCGGTTTTTCTGAAAACACTGATATCCGGTAGCCTGGTCATGATGCTGCCCACGGTCTGATCATCCAGGTTGAGCACCCTTTCCACCAGCCGGACTTCTGAAGGCTCAAGAGTCCCGTTTCTGGCCCCCTGGCGGAAAAGATACCGGATCTCATCTTCCGAAGGCGGCGGCTCCTTATACTTTTCCACGCCCAGTATTTTGAGTAGTACGTCTGTGGAAAGGCTGAGAATATAAACAGCCGGGGCAGCCATCCGGGAGAGGAACACCATGGGGATAGAAACCAGGGACGCCGTCATTTCCGGATTGAACATGGCCACCCGCTTGGGGATCAATTCGCCCATAACCAGCAGGAGATACGTTATTACAGTCACCACCAGCACATAGCTCAGGGTCATGGAATACCCGGCAAGGTAAGGAACCTCCCTGAGCACCAGATCCAGGTGGGCGGCAATCACCGCACCCCCATACACGCCGCTTAAAATGCCCATCAGGGATATGCCGATCTGAATGGTGGACAAGAAACGATTGGGATGACGGATCAGGTGCAGGGCATATTTGGCCCCTTTTTTTCCTTTTTTGGACAACTCCCTGAGACGGACTTTCCGGGATTTGACCAGAGCGATCTCCGACATGGCCAGCACCCCGTTTATGACCACCAGAAAGATGATAACCAGAACCTCCAGGAGTAAATCGTTGAATCGAATATCCTCAAACATGGGGCTCTCTCAATATATTCAGGAACCTTTTTTTATTCAACCACCAATGTTGATACAACTTCCCGGACATTTTCTGTTTCCAGGGCCAGGGCCATGGCTTTGCCCAGCATTTCCGGAGATGGAACCGTACCGGACAGTGTCACCTTACCATCCGTCGTGGACACGGAAATGGAAAAAACTGAAAGTTCCGGGTCTTTTGCCAGTTTGGCCTTGATAGCGGCAGTAGCCCGGGCATCCCGGGCTTGATCTGAAACCGATTCGCCCACATCCCTGGCCTTGTGCCGGATCACTTGCCCCTGTTCTTCCAGTTCCTGGCGCATATCTTCAGGACGAAGCTCCCAGGCTTCCAGTTTGGCCTGCAGAATCTGGGTGACTGTTTCTGTGGTCTCCTCGATCTGAGCGGCAACCCGTTCCTCGGTTTCCTGCACCTTCTGGTTGTCCTTGCCCACAGTGAAATACCAGACCCCTCCCCAACCAACAATAACCCCAAAAAGTACACCAATGATAAACGTTTTCATTGCCAGTTTTCCTCACTGTTAAAAATTTGATGTAAAATAAATTGTCGCTGGTCGTTGTCCCGACTTGCGGCAAACAGCATTAAAAAAGAAACCTCCTGTATTGTCAATCAAAAAAGCGAAGACCGCCGCAGGGTGTCGCCCAGATACAGATCATCCTTTCCCACATTTCCAAAGGCGGCCACATCATCCGGATGCCGGGAAACCTGTTTCGGGAGGCATCGGCAGCCCGGGGATCCTTTTTTTGATCAAGTGATGATAAAAATCCAGGGTCTGCCGGGCAATACTGGTCCATGAAAAATGTTTTTCGATTCTTTTGCGGGCTGCCGCACCCATTTGGGCCCTTTTTTCCGGCGCCTGTACCAGGGTGTTGATTGCAGCTGCCAGATCTGCGGCAAAGATTTCCGGGCTTTTGGGTTCGGCATCTTCATGTGCTTCAAAGGGAACCAGGAGCCCGGTTTCCTCGTGGACCACCACTTCAGGAATCCCCCCGACAGCTGCAGCCACAACCGGTGTACTGCACGCACCCGCCTCAAGATTGATGATGCCGAAAGGTTCATACACAGAAGGGCATACAAAAACAGCGGCATGGCTGTAAAGGACTGGCAGATCCTGCAAAGGGATTGTTTCTGAAATCCAGAGAATCTCTCTGCCTGATTCCTGTCTGGCGCTTTTTACCCGGGTTTCCATTTCCTGTGCAATTTCTCTGGTATCAGGTGCACTGGCACACATAACGATCTGTACGCCCGGATCCACCATGGCGATGGCCCGGATCAGATGCATGATTCCCTTTTGACGGGTAATTCTGCCCACAAAAAGAATATAGGGTCTGTCCGGATCAATGCCGTAGGTTCTGAGTGTTTCCGGCCGGAATGTCTCACAAAAAAACCGGGTATCCACCCCGTTATAAATCACCTGTATCTTTTCAGGATGAATCTGGTAGAGATCCATCACGTTCTTTTTCATTGTTTCAGACACAGCAATAATACCGTCTGCATTTTCCATGGCTGTTTTTTCCAGCCAGCAGGTGGCATGGTAACTGTCACCGAGCTGGTCTTTTTTCCAGGGACGGTGGGGTTCCAGGGAATGGGTTGTCACCACCAGCGGGGCGGCAAGAATCTGCTTGAGCAGGCACCCCGCCATATAGGTGTACCAGGTGTGGCAGTGGATTATATCTGCCGCATCTGCAGTAGCCGTCATGACGGCATTGCGCAGCAGGGTGTCCCCCAGTCTGGACCGTTTCAGTTCAGGTATCGGGAAAAAAATCTGGGGCACTCCGGTCACCTGCAGATGGGGGTCGGACTGGTTCTGGTCCCCGAAACACAGGACATCGAACCTATCTGCTCCGGACGATACCGCTGTCATCTCCCGGAGAAGATGGTCAACATGCACCCCGGCCCCGCCGTAAATATGGGGGGGACACTCATTGGTCAGAATTAATGCTTTCATTGGTATAGCCTTATAACGCCATGTTAAATTTTGTTTGTGGAAACCGGTTCAGGTGCCATTTTCTGGAGGAAAACAACGGCCAGGGGCGGCAGCACCAGGTTCAGGGAAAAGGAAAACCCGTGGGCCGGCACCGGGGAGGCTTCAATTTGTCCCAGGCTGCCCTGGTTGCTGCCCCCGTATTCTTGCGCATCACTGTTGAGGCATTCTTTCCAGAACCCATCCGCTAAAACCCCCACACGGTAATTGGGACGGGGTATGGGCGTAAAATTACACACAGCAATAATATTTTCCTTTTCAGCCCCGCCCTTGCGCAAAAAAGTGAGGGTGGACTGCTGCACATCATTGCAGTCGATCCACTGAAATCCCTGCCGTGAAAAATCATTTGCATGCATGGCCGGGGTGCGCCTGTAAAACTGGTTCAGATCTTCGATCCAGCGCTGAAGCCCCTTGTTGAACGGATTTTCCAGCAGATGCCAGTCCAGGCTGCTGTCATGGTTCCACTCCCGGCTCTGGCCGATTTCGCCCCCCATGAAAATAAGTTTTTTGGCTGGCTGGCCATACATGTATCCAAAAAGCAGCCGCAGATTGGCAAACTTCTGCCATTCATCTCCGGGCATTTTACCCAGCAAAGACCCTTTGCCGTGGACAACCTCATCGTGGGACAAAGGCAGCACATAGTTTTCATTAAAGGCATATATCATCCGGAAGGTCAGTCTGTCGTGATGAAAACTGCGGTGGACGGGATCTATGGACATATATGCCAGGGTGTCGTGCATCCATCCCATGTCCCATTTCATGTCAAAACCCAGTCCCCCCAGGTGAACCGGTCTGGAAACCATGGGCCAGTCAGTGGATTCCTCTGCAATGGTGACTGTCCCGGGAAAATTTTCATGAATCTCCTCGTTGAACCGCTTCAGAAAGGCAACCGCTTCCAGATTTTCCCGGCCCCCGTATTTGTTGGGCTCCCACTCACCCGCTTTTCGGGAATAATCCAGATACAGCATCGAGGCGACCGCATCCACCCGGAACCCGTCTATGTGATACTTTTCCAGCCAGAACCGGGCACTGCTGACAAGATAGCTGACAACCTCGTTGCGGCCGTAATTGAAAATCAGACTCTTCCAGTCAGGGTGGAACCCTTTGCGCGGGTCTTCGTGTTCAAACAGATGGGTGCCGTCAAAAAAGCCCAGACCATGCTCATCACTGGGAAAATGGGACGGCACCCAGTCCAGAATCACCCCGATACCTTTCTGGTGCAGGCAGTCCACCAGATACATAAAATCCTGGGGTGTACCAAAACGGCTGCTGGGGGCAAAATAGCCCAGGCACTGATAACCCCAGCTGCCGTAAAAGGGATGTTCCATTACCGGCAGAAACTCCACATGGGTAAACCCCATCTTCACAAGGTAATCTGGCAGTTTTTCAGCCAGTTCCCGATAGGTTGGAAACCGGTTTTTTTCTTCCGGTATCCGGATCCAGGAACCCAGGTGCATTTCATAGACGGTCATGGGCGCTGATTTCATATTACCATTGCTGCGGTTTTCCATCCAGGTGTCATCTTCCCATTCATGGGCCAGATCCCATGTCACAGAAGCAGTCTGGGGAGACAACTCGGTGTAAAACGCGAACGGATCGGTTTTGTCCACCTGGTATTGTTTCTGGGTGGAACGGATATGGTATTTGTACAGTGTCCCGGATTTGATACCGGGTATAAATCCTTCCCATATACCTGAACTTGCCCGGGGTGTCAGAGGGTGCTGGGTATTGTCCCAGTTGTTGAATGATCCTGTGACAAAAACCGCCTGGGCATTGGGGGCCCACACGGCAAAATAGAATCCATTCTGATTGTCAACTTTCATGGGATGGGCGCCCAGTTTGTCATACAGGCAAAAATGGCTGCCTTCATTGAACAAAAACAGATCATCTTCGCTCATCAGACTGATATCGCCGGGTTTTGTTTTTTTCTGATTCAGGGTGCTGTGATCTTGATCGGGCATATTGGCCTCCATATATATCAGGTTTCATTTAATAATTGTTCAATGCCTCTGAGGGGGATATTGATCCAGTCGGGGCGGTTGTTCATTTCATAGCCGAGTTCATACACAGCCTTTTCCATGAGATAGGCATGCAGCAGCATTCTGATCTCTTCATGGGAGTCAGGAAGAAAACCGGCATCAGCACTTCTGGCCAGATATTCACCCAGGTATTTTGCACTCACCCATATCCGCCACTCCTCTGCCCTGGCCTCCATGGCCCCGCGCAATTCCGGTTGGAACATCCCCCTTGCTTCCTCAGCCTGAAGGGCAACATAACAGGCATAGTGAAATGACCGCAAAAGCCCTGCCACATCCCGAAGGGGAGACCGCTTGATGCGCCGCTCACTCACAGGCCGCACCGGTTCTCCTTCAAAGTCTATAATCACAAAATCCTTGCCCGTATACAGGATCTGGCCCAGATGAAAATCCCCGTGGCACCGCAGGCGCATGGCCCCGATTTTGCCGTTGGTGAGCGTCCGGAAACGGTCCATGATTTCCTGTCTGCGGTCAAGTATCCTTTTTCCGGCTGCCTGAATATTTTCAGGCAAAGGGTCTTTGCGGGCTTTTATGCGTTTTTCCAGCTGCCCTAAGATCCTTGCAGTCATGGAACTCATAGACTGAAAAAGCGAACGCTGGTACAGTTTGGAAAATGGTTCCGGTGTGAACAGCGGATCCTGAGATGCCGATGCCAGTGCCGCGTGCATCTGTGCTGTCCGCCGGGCCAAAAGAACAGTGGCTTCCAGGTAAAATCCGATCTGCGCCTCAATGTCAGGGGGAATGGGAATCCGGCTTAATTCCAGCAGGTTTTTTCCAGGCGGATACGCCTGGATATTTTCCGGGCCCTCCGCGACCCTTTCAAAAAATCCGTTCAGGCTGCTCACTGTATAAGCCCAGGCATCCCCCTGGTTGGGCACATACTCCTGAAGAACACCGACGGTACAAGGCTCTTCGTCACCGTGGCTGTATTCCAGAAACCCGGCAAGACCGGGCAGACCGGCAAAGCCCCTGGTGGACAGAAAACGCGATATTTCCAGTTCAGGATTGGTGCCTTCCTGGAGACGGCGGAACAGTTTGAGAATGAAGCAGTTTCCGTAAATGATGGAGGTATTGCTCTGTTCCGTGCCTATCACCCGTGTTTCCAGGGGTAAGTTCCGGGTGTTGTACATGCGTTTAAACCCATTGGTCGGCGTTGCCATAACCCGGCCTTTGCCGCCTTTGGCGGTGTGCCTGCGGTTGATCATTTCCAAAAGCACATTGCAGAACTCCGGATGAAAAAGACCATCCACAAGCAGCCCTTCCTGGCCGCTGGATCTTATTTTTATCCTGGCCATGACCGCCTGGGGATGGTTCTCCATGACAGCAGTACCGTCTGCTCCGGGCACATAGGTGACCGGCAGGATATAGGTTTCATCATTCCCCTCTGTGAAACCTAAGGTTACCAGGAGAATATATCCTGTCAGAACCTGGCTGCCCACAGGCAGCTGGTCATGCAGTGCAAGGGACTTGATGCGGCTGTTCTTGGCACCAAACCACCGGCATTTCACAATATAGGACCGCAGATATTTTTCCAGTTCTCTGCGATGGTTTTTCTGCATCACCTCCTCCCATCCTTTGTGAACCTCAAATACCGGAAGGCTTGTGTCTGCAGCACCGTTACTGTCGGCTTCCTGTTGCGAGGTCAAAAGAAACCAGTAAAAGGCGTGGGGACCTAAGGTCAGAAAATAGGGGTTTTCTGTAATGGTGGGAAAAGGGGTGTTACCGAATATTTCCACCGGAATCCTTCCTTCATACCCCTGCATATCAAGTTCAGTATACTGTACAAACCGCGAAAGATTGACCACCACCAGTACAGACTGGTTTTCATACTGACGGATAAAGGCCAGGATTTTGGGATTTTCCGGTTCCAGAAAACCCAGATCCCCCCTGCTGAAAGCGGGTATGCGGCTGCGCAGTGTGAGCAGCCGCCGTATCCACCAGAAAAGGGAATGGCGGTTCTGCTTCTGGGCTTCGACGTTGAGCACCCCAAAGTGGTATTCAGGATCGGTGATCACCGGCAGATAGAGCTGGTGGGGATTGCACCGGGAAAAGCCGGCATTCCGGTCCGGGCTCCACTGCATGGGGGTACGGACCCCGTTTCTGTCGCCCAGGTAGATATTGTCCCCCATACCGATCTCATCCCCGTAATACAGGATGGGGGTACCAGGCAGGCAGAGCAGGAGTGCATACATCAGTTCGATCCTGCGGCGGTGGTTGCCCATGAGCGGGGCCAGGCGCCGCCGGATCCCCAGGTTCACGCGCATGCGCGCATCCCTGGCATAGGCCCGGTACATGTAATCACGTTCTTCATCAGTGACCATTTCCAGGGTCAGTTCATCGTGGTTCCGCAAAAAGATAGCCCATTGACACGATTCCGGAATAGCCGGCGTGGTATCAAGGATTTCCGTGACCGGAAACCGGCTTTCCATGTGTACTGCCATGTAGAGCCTGGGCATCAACGGAAAATGAAAGCTCATATGGCATTCATCACCTTCCCCGAAATACTGGACAGCATCTTCGGGCCACTGGTTGGCTTCGGCCAGAAACATCCTGCCCTGGTATTTTTCATCCATGCGCTGCCGCAGTTTTTTGAGGAATGCATGGGTTTCAGGCAGGTTTTCGCAGTTGGTCCCTTCCCGCTCGTACAGGTAGGGAATGGCATCCAGCCGCAGGCCGTCCACCCCCATGTCCATCCAGAAATCCAAAGCCTTGAAGATCGCGTCATGCACTTTTGGGTTGTCAAAGTTGAGATCCGGCTGGTGGGAGTAGAACCGGTGCCAGAAATAGGCTTTGGCCACAGGGTCCCAGGTCCAGTTGCTGCTTTCAAAATCCTGAAAAATAATGCGGGCATCCTTGTATTTTTCAGGGGTATCGCTCCACACGTAAAAATTGCGCCAGGCACTCCCAGGTTTTGACCGGCGGGACCGCTGAAACCACGGATGCTGGTCCGACGTGTGGTTGATCACAAGTTCTGTGATCACCTTCATGTGCCGCTTGCGTGCCGCCCGCATAAAGGCCTTGAAATCTGCCAGGGTGCCGTATGCCGGGTGGATGGCCTTGAAATCAGCTATATCGTATCCATCATCCCGCAGGGGGGAAGGGTAAAAGGGCAGCAGCCACAGGGCGGTGACACCCAGTTCCTGCAGATAGCCCAGTTTCTCGGTAAGGCCCTTAAAATCACCGATACCATCCCCATTGCTGTCATAAAACGTCTTGATGTGCAGCTGATAAATAACTGCATCTTTGTACCATAGCGGATCATTTTGCGGTTGCGGTCTGCGTTTTGCCATAAGATTGCTGTCCTTTATTCTTTTAGCTGTTAGCTGTTAGCTTTTAGCTTGAAGATACCAATAGTTACATTGCTTTTACTTCTATTGGAAGTCCCCTTTTTTGAGGTTTTCTTATTGCCTGCTAAATAGTTGATATTATGTGGCTAACAGCTAATAGCTAACAGCTAATAGCTAATAGCCAATAGCTGCTTTTATATTACATAAAATAATCAAAATCATTTTCAGACCGCATCCGGCGGCGGATGCGGAAAACCTGTACAGGAACCACCCCGGGATCGATTTCCAGATAGTTGTGCCCCTCATGCCACAGGTACCTGGCATCGCTCACCAGATCATGCATCTGAAAGCTTTTATCAACAGGCACACCCATTTCCTCAAAAGGCAGCTGCACCCAGGCGCTGTGGGTGTGATGGGGATCAAGATTGGCTGCCACAAAAATGATGTTGGAAAAATCATCCGTATACTTGCTGAAGCACAGGATCTCTTCTTTATCCACTGGATGGAACAACAGGTTCCGGGTCTGCTGCAGGGCGGGATTCTCCCGTCTGATTCGGTTGATTCTGGTGATAAACGGCCTGATTGTATTGGATGCTTCCAGGTCCCAGTGGGCGATCTCAAATTTTTCCGAATCCACATACTCCTCACCGCCGGGATCAAGGGGCTGGTTCACACACAGCTCAAAGGCCGGGCCATAAATGCCGTAGCTGGAGGAAAGGGTTGCGGCCAGCATCAGGCGGAGCACAAACGCCGGCCGGCCCCCCAGCTGCAAGAATTCCGGCAGAATATCCGGGGTATTGGGCCACAGGTTGGGCCAGAAAAAATCTTTTACACCGGTCTGTGTCAAGGCTTCAAAATACTGCTCAATTTCCCATTTCAGATTGCGCCAGGTAAAATAGGTATAGGACTGGGTAAATCCGCCCTTGGCCAGACGGTACATGGTCTTGGGACGGGTAAATGCCTCGGCCAGAAAGATCGTTTCCGGGTATAGTTTTTTGCAGTCTTCAATGAGCCATTCCCAGAACCGCAATGGTTTGGTGTGGGGATTATCGATTCTGAATATGCGGATCCCCTTGTCTATCCAAAAATGGATGACACCTGATAATTCCTGCCGCAGGCTTTCATAATGGGGTGATTCAAATTCAAAGGGATAAATATCCTGATATTTTTTAGGGGGATTTTCAGCATACTGCACCGTACCGTCTTCCCGCCAGTGAAACCATTCAGGATGTTCAGTGACATACGGGTGGTCCGGGCTGCACTGAAACGCGATATCCAGTGCGATATCGATGCCGTATTCTTTGGCCTTGGCCTTCAGCTGCAAAAAATCTTCCATGGTCCCCAGTTCCGGATGAATTGATGTATGCCCGCCCTCAGCAGCACCAATGGCCCAGGGACTGCCGGGATCACCCGGCCCGGCCGTGACCGTGTTGTTCTTTCCTTTGCGGTGGCTGCGTCCGATGGGATGGATCGGCGGCAGGTAAAGCACATCAAACCCCATGCCGGCGATATAAGGCAGCCGGTTGATACAGTCCTTGAACGTTCCGTGACGGGTTGGATCGTCATCGGCACAGGAACGGGGAAACATTTCATACCAGGTGCTGTAAAGGGCCTTGAGCGGCTCAATTCTTACGGGCAGCACCTTTGGATAATCAACCTGGCTGCTTAGATCCGGATAGCGTGTCATAAGCCCGGCAAAGACTGTATCCTTAAGAAAAACATCCGGTTGTTTTGCCGCTTCCTGTGACATGAGCTGCTCTGCCAGGCGGTTCAGTTGATCTGCATCTTCCTTTTTTGCCCGCTCTGCCGCTTCTTTGGCCATGCGCGCACCCTCCATCAGTTCCACAGATACGTTCTGGCCGTCTGCACTCTTTTTTGACACCTGGCTGCGCCAGGTGTCAAACCGGTCTATCCATGCTGTGACAGTGTATTCATAGATTCCCAGTTCATGGGGAATAAAAGCGGCCTGCCACAGGTCGTTCACCAGCAGCTGCATGGGAATCTGCCGCCACTGGTCGGTTCCGGCCCTGCGGTACAGCAGCCGGACCGCCAGCCGGTCATGGCCGTCCACAAAGATATCTGCTGAAATGGTCACTGTTTCATTTACCGCCCGCCTGGCGGGAAAACGGCCGTTGTCAACCGCAGGGGTTACATTTTCGATAACAATGCGTTTTATGAGGTCTGTCATGGTATTTTTCTCTTTTTTTAAGTTTTTAGCTTTTAGCTATTAGCGGTTAGCTAAAAGCTAACTGTATAATTTTTCCATATATTGCTGTGCTGCATCCTGCCACAAAAACCGGGTTCCAGCAGCATTGTTTTTTATCTGCTGCCATTTTTCAGGATCATTTTTGAACAACCCAATGGCCTGGCAGGCGGTTTCAACAAAATTTTGTGCCTGGTCATCCAGATCGCTGCCCCCAAAGCAAAACCCGTTCACACCATGGCGGACAGTATCGCGCAACCCGCCTACAGCATGCACCACACAGGGCTGTCCATCCCGCATGGCCAGCATCTGGCCGATGCCGCACGGCTCAAAAGAACTGGGCATCAAAAAAAGGTCGCCATTGGCATAAAGGGCCTGGGCCGCCTGATCTGAAAATCCGTGAAGGAAAATAAAATTGGGAAACCTTGCACCAAGCTTGGTGAAAAACCGCACAAACTCCTCATGGCCGGTTCCCAGAAGAACATACACCCCGTCATCTCCCAGTGCAGTCAGAATCCGGGCGATAGCTGACATGCCGTTGTCCTGTCCCTGGCGCATGAGCAACACCTTTTGCCCGGTCAGACGGGTAACACTGCACAGCACCATCCGCAAGCGGTCAGGTCGTGAGCGTTCAGGCCGGGGGCGGCCAGGCCTCTGTAACAGGTCCGACAGGTTGTGGCAGGCGATAAAGGCCGCACTGGACACTGTCTGCCGGCCGGCAGACCACTGCATGATCTGGCGCTGAAAATCCCGGAGCATTTCCGGCATCTCCATTACAGGGGGATTGCGGTATGCCGGATATTCGCAGCCGTTGAGGATGCCCTTCAGATTCCCTGTGTCATTTTCATGGGCAAGCACGGCTTGAAGTCCCTGGGCACCATGAAACCGGGGCAGGTCATCAGGACGGCAGATCTCCTTTGCATAGGTAGGGGAAACCGTATGCACCCTGTCTGCCAGGCGGATGCCGCAGGCCATCAGATTACAGGCATCAGGCCATCGCGGATCAGCCACATCCAGCCAGTGCCAGGTGATATCAGGAAACCAGGCCGACAAAGAGGAGCTACTGCCGGCCAGAGGCCGCACCCCCTGCAGGGCCAGATTGTGGATGGTAAACACCGTCCGGACGCTCTGCAATGGTGCGCAGGTTGGGTGGTATCGGCGCAGCAGCGCCACAAGGGCCATATGCCAGTCATGCAGATGCATCACATCTGCCCGGGGTATGGCTTCCTGGGTCAAAGCGGCGGCAGCGGCACTGCAAAAGCAGGCAAACCGGGAGCCATCGCTGTAAAAAGGCTGATCATCCGGATCATGCACATAGATCTGGTGCTGCCCTGTGCGGGCATTTACTGCCTCCAGAAAAGGGTGATGTATCACATAATGGGTTACACCCGGGTGCTCACGTTTTGCCGACACCTTGTAGAGTTGTGCGTCATGAAGGGTCCCGCGGAAGGAAAAACAGATGTTGGCCATATGTTCGGCCCCTTTGGTTTGGTGCAAAAACCCGTACCCGGGCATTACAACGCTTACCTGGTGACCAAGATCCGCCAGTGCCGGTGCAATATCCCGCACCACATCTGCCACACCGCCCACCTTGGCATTGGGCAGGCTGTCATTTTCCGCAGCCATATGAAGGATATGCATTGTCGTTTCTCCTTTCTTTGCCCGTGACAATTTTTGCTATGAAAAAAAAATTCCGCGGGGACTGTAAAAACACTTACAATGTCTCATGCCCGGCCGGGGTTTATTTTTTTTCCTGGATGCGCGACAGCCGCTTTGTCACCCACAGGTTTCCTGCAACCAGTGCCGCTGCCACTGCTGCTGCTATGAGTGCGTTTATCCAGTCAGGATGCATTATGGTGTGCAAAAGACGGTCTGCAAATATTGTAATGGCCAGAATGCCCGGCGTCATGCCCAAAGCCGTGCCCAGAAGATAATCTTTGAGCCGGATATGGGATGCCCCGGCTATGAGATTGATAATGGTAAAGGGTGCAACCGGAATATTTCTGATAACCGCCACGGTTAAAATACCTTTTTTTGCCATCTGCCGGCTGATGTGGTTCAGCTTTTTTCCCGCCACTTTGCGCACCATCTGTTTTCCCACCCCGGCACCTGCCAAAAAGGTTGCCAGCGCACTCAGCAGACAGCCGCTCAAAGCATATAATACAGCCCATACCGGATCATATACCATTGCTGTTACCCCCACCAGCAGCGTGATGGGTACCATCAAAAATCCTGCGGCAACATAGACGGCCATAACAATCGGAAAAGACATGGGATGACTGCGGATTTCACCGGCCCAGGCTGCCATGTTTTCTGTTGTGACCCATTGGGCAAGGGGAGACCAGCGCCAGGCTGCAGCCAGTCCGATCAGAACCACAAGCACCCCTGCCAGCTTCACCATCTGGGGTGCTTTGGACTGCCCCTGCCCATTTCGGGCAAACCGGTCCATCATGCGGTCAAATGCAATGGGCTTTTCCGGATCCAGCAGTTCAGGGTCCCCGACAATGGCCGCTCCATCAACGGGAAGGGACTGGTGGTATTCAAGCTTTTTTAATCTGCGGCCTGATTCTTTGGATAAGGATGCGATGACGCTGTTCATGGATTTTTCTCCAGCAAAGGCTTTGGCCACCGCATCAACAGATCTGCCTGAATGCTCCGCCAAAAGCCGGCTGTGCAGACAAGCGATTGCCTCACCAACCCTGTCATCTTCTGCTGCCTCAAATGCCAAAACACATTCAGAGTCAAACCGCATGGACCGGTTGCTTAAATTGGCAGAACCGATGATTGCCAGCCGGTCGTCCACAATCATAAGCTTGGCATGCACGTACAAAGGTGTTTTGCCATCCTCGAGCACCGGATAAAAAACCCCGAGGCGGTGGTGAATATCAGCCGCAGACAGGGTTTTCAAAATCCTTGCCCGGATTGAATCCATGGTGCTTTGTTCCAGCCAGCCACTGGATGCTTCAGGCAGGATAATGCAGATGTCAGGCCCCTGTTTTCGGGAAAGGCTTTCTTTAAGCATTTCAGCTATTTTGCCAGATGTCAGATACTGGTTTTCTATATAAATGCTTTTTTGGGCTGCAGCAACAGCATCCCTGTAAAGATTTTCCACCTCCCGCACCTCTTTGCGACCCTTGTAGGCAGGCAGGGTCCGTGATATCCCCAGCTGCATATCCTTGAGATCCGATTGGAGCTTTTTGGGCCAGGGAGACGTTGATCCGGGATTTTTCGATGCAGCATGCGTTGCAATCTGCTTGCCGGTTGCCCATTTCCAGCGGTCTGTAAACAATTGGCCCAGGGCTTCGGCCGCCTCTCCTTCCAGGGCCACCTGTATATCGTGAAAAGGGCTGTAGGGATCGTTGTCCGGGGTTACTCTCCGGTGATCATCCAGGCGGTGTTCAGGTGTATCCCAGCGGCTGTTTGTCAGATCAAGTCCGCCGCAAAAAGCCACCTGGTTGTCGATCACCACCAGTTTCTGGTGTTGAGATGCCCCCATGGGATGCTGGTCATCCAGATGAAAAAAAACCCGGCCATGGGTTTTCCATCCCAGTTTAAAGACGGGCATCCATTCACGTTCCATGGCATAGAGCATGGGAAAATCCCAGCTCAGGATGTATACATGCAGGCCGGGTGTGCGTTTTGCCTTGTCATTGAGAAAGGCTCCCAGATCTGTCTGGTTATCAGAAGCCTCATCGCCCCGCAAAAGGGGTATCCTGCTGTCGATATCCCATGCAGCAATGAAAATGGTCTTTTGGGCCTGGTCAATGGCATCGGCCACTGCTGCAAAATAGGCAGCACCATCTATTAAAAATCCGGCTTTTTCTGCATGGGTCAGGCACCAGCAATTGGATTTTTTTTTCAGCACATCTGCTGACATTCTTTTTTTCATATTGTACTACCCAAAAAAAGTGTCACCAGCCCCAGATAAATCAACAGGCCCAGAATATCATTCAAAGTGGTTATAAACGGACCCGTGGCCAGCGCTGGATCGATACCGCATTTGTTTAATACAAACGGCACGGCAGAACCGGTAAAACCGGAGTTAATAACGACCAGTACCCCGGCCAGGGCCACAATGCTCCCCAATGCATAGTCAGAAAGCCACCAGCCGACAATCAGACCCAGAAGCCCCCCGCAGGCAATGCCGTTGATAAACGCAACCTTCATTTCCAGCCAGAGCCGCTTTCGGATATTGACAAGGCTGACATCCCCGGTCGCCATACCCCTCACCACAATGGTAGCAGCCTGGGTCCCTGTATTGCCGCCCATACCCATGATTACCGGAAGAAAAAACGACAACGCGATGATTTCTTCCAGTGTTGTCTCAAACTGGTTGATCACAACAGCAGCCACAATACCGCCTGCCACACCTGTTATGAGCCACGGCAGTCGTGCTCTGGAGATTTTCAGAAAAGATTCTTCGGCAATTTCATGCCCCATGGCCCCGGTCATTAAAGACAAATCTTCATCCACCTCTTTTTCGATAACATCAATGATGTCATCATGGGTAATGCGGCCCAGCAGCAGACCACCGTCATCCACCACAGGCATATTGACCAGGTCATGCTTTTTGAACAGCCTGGCCACTTCCTCCTGGTCCTGTCCGGCCGGGACAGAAATCACTTCAGGATTCATTATGTCTGTAATTTTCCTTCCAAGTGCCTCAGTAAGCAGGTCCTTGAGTGAAACCACGCCTGAAAGCCTGTCAAGGTGATCCAGGACCCAGACATGATAGAGGTTTTTTACCTGGTGTTTTTTTTCACGAATGACGTCAATCACCTCCCCGACCGTACTGGTTTCCGGTATGGCAACATACTCCAGGTCCATTATGCCGCCGGCCGTCTCTTTCCCGTATTGCAGGAGCTTTTCAAGTTCCCGGGATACATCAGGACCGCTCATCTCAAGAATGTCTTCGGCCCGTTCCTCTGAAAGATTGCCTAAAATGTCGGCGGCATCATCAGCATCCAGCTGGGTAATAATAACAGAAACCAGCTGGTTGTCCAGACCAGCCAGAATCTGTTTTTGCACAGGGCTTTCAATTTCCTTCAAAACCTCGCCGGCTGCTTCAGCCGGCAGGACAGAAAAAATGAAAAACCGTTCATCAGGTTCCAGGTGCTCAATAACATCTGCCATATCAGCAGAGGGATATTCATCAAAAATCCCTGCCAGGGCACCGGCATCTTGCTGGTGAATGGCACCTCTTATACGCTTGAAAACAAATTTTTTATCGGTCATATGCATTTTGAAAAAATCAAATCCAGCCAAAGAGCACTGCACCTGCCAGCAGAATCAGCAGCAGGCCGGCTGCTGTGTTCCCGGCCTTTTCATAATCTTGTTTTACGCGATGTCCCACCTGAAGTCCTATCCATGCAAAAACCACTGAAAAGCACATGATCGTTGTAGCCAGTGCCAGAGGACTTACGCCGCCTAACCCAAGCCCGAACCCCACCACCAGATTATCCACTGAAAGCCCTGCTGAAAGTGAGATAAGACCGCGCCAGCTGGTCACGGTTCGGGCCAGTTTTTCCCGGTCTCGGGGCGAGCCGTGTGCTGAAATAAGTGTGGCCATGCCAAGGCCGGCAAGCAGCACTGGACCAAGCCAGTCAGCATAGGCAGCCAGCGTGCCCGCCATCTGTTGTCCCAACCATACCCCAATGAGCGGCACAAAGAACTCAAATGCCGCAAAAACCAATAAAATCCGACCCTGCTTCCTGCGTTGACCAATGGCCCCTAATGCCAAGGCAACGGTCAGATTATTTGCGCCGATCACCAAGCCAAAGATTGCAAGAGTTAAAGCTGTATTGAGCATAATGTTTGCAGTTTCATAAGGCCCATGTCAGAACATCCATCATTTTGCGCGTTTTTCCTGTGTATCTTTGTAAAAGAATGTACCTTGTTTCAAAATCTGCACAACAACCAGTGGAATAAAGCTCATGCCGAGGATAAACAACCACTGGAAGGGCGTGGGCACGACCATGGTCAAAACCCGTGACAATGGTGGAAAATACACCGCAAAAATAAGGAGCACAATGCTCAGGATCACGGCCCCCCATACAAAAGGATTGCGTGTCACATCGTTGAAGATCACACTGGATTTGGCATCACGCATGTTGAACACATGCCAGGTTCGGGTGAAAGCCAAAATAAGAAAGGTTATGGTCACGGCGCGTTCTCCGGACAAAGACATTTTTTCCAAAGATATCCAGAAACCGGCAAGCGCTGTTCCGGCAATGAGCAATCCATAACCGAAAATAATCATCCAGAGGGCCCTGGTCACAACAGGTTCGCTGGAGGGCCTTGGGGGCCTGTCCATCACCGAAGGCTCTCCTTTGCCCACTCCCAGTGCCAGGGCCGGAAACACATCACTGATCATGTTCAAGTAAAGAATCTGCAACGGCAACAGCGGAAGGATATTGCCGAAAAGCATTGCCAGACCCACAATCAGAATGGCACCCACGTTCCCGGAAAGCAAAAAAACAATAAACTTGCGAATGTTGCTGAATATGACCCTGCCCTGCTCCATGGCCAGAGCGATGGTGGCAAAATTGTCATCTTTGAGCACAATGTCTGCCGCCTCCCGCGCCACCTGGGTACCCCGTCTACCCATGGCCACGCCGATATCAGCCTTGGTCAGGGCCGGTGCATCATTCACCCCGTCGCCCGTCATGGCCACCACAGACCCGTCGGCCTGGAACAGAGAAACAAGATTGAGTTTCTGCTCCGGCGAGATCCGCGCAAAAACAGAAGATTGCAGGAGATTGTGACGTTCTTCTGAGGTGTAGTCTTCAGGCGACTTGAGTGTATCCCCATGTATCACTGCCTCCCCATCCCCGGGCAGGTTCAGTTTTTGTGCGATGGCGGATGCAGTCCCTGGATGGTCTCCGGTCACCATGACCACCCGCACCCCGGCCTGCTTGAGTTTGTCAATGACCTTTTGGATATTCTTCCGGGGTGGATCCAAAAGTCCCACAAACCCCATGAAAGTCAACGATGAATAGGGATCATTTTGTAACGCATCCGTGGATCTGCGGGCGATGCCTAAAACCCTGAGACCTTCATCAGCCAGGGTTTGATTTGCCTGCAACAGTTTTTCATACAATGTTTCATCCATTTTTCGGGTTTGTCCATCTGTTGTCAGAACCTGGCTGGATGCGTCAAGTACGGCTTCAGGCGCGCCTTTTACCGCCACCATCTTGTCCTGCTCCCGGGTATGCCAGGTGGCCATCATTTTTGTCTCGGGACTGAAGGCCTCTTCTTTTTTTTCAGGATAAGATTCCAGCAGGTCATCCCGCTGCAGCCCAAGCTTTTGTCCGGCTTGAAGCAAGGCAAGTTCCATGGGATCACCCACATCTTCCCCGCTCTCTGACAGCTGGGCATTGCTGCACAGCATGCCGATGGTCATGATTTCTTTCATATGCGTATTCAGGGAATCATCGGTTTTTGCATCTTTTTCAACAGAAAATGGCGGGTCTTCGTCCGCATCCCATCTGACATGCATCACCTCTTCTGAATCGATCAGAACCAGCTTTGACACCGTCATTTTGTTTTCCGTCAGGGTGCCGGTCTTGTCCGCGCAGATGATGCTGGTTGAACCTAAGGTTTCCACCGCAGAAAGCCGGTTGACCAGCGCATTTTTTTTGGCCATCCGCCACATCCCCCTGGCCAGTGCTATGGTGGCCACGATGGGCAGCCCCTCCGGAATGGCGGCAACTGCCAGTGCGACAGATGTTTTGAAAATCACCACCAGATCTTTGCCGGCTATCACGCCTGTCACCCCTATCAATACAGCGACACCCAGGGTAACCCAGATCAGTTTCTGACCCAGTTTGTTCAACCGTTTTTCCAGAGGCGTCAGGGCTTCTTCCTGCGCCCCCCGGGCCAGCCGGGAAATATTGCCCAGCTGGGTGGACATGCCCGTGGAAACCACCACGCCTTTTCCTGATCCCTGGGTCAGGGCAGTGCCGGTGAAAAGCATGTTGTTTTGCTCTGCAAGAGGAGTGTTCTCGGCCAGGGCCTCCACATCCTTGTCCACCGGCACAGATTCTCCGGTCAAGGCGGATTCATCGGCTTTGATCCGGTTGGCCTCAATCAGTCTGAGATCTGCCGGGATCACATCTCCGCCTTCCAGAACCACAATGTCTCCGGGAACCAGTTTGGCGGCATCAATTTTTTGCATTTTAGCCTGGCGCAGCACCTTGGCATGCCTTCTGGTCATCTGCTGCAATGCTTCCATGGACCGCATGGCACGCAGCTCGGTTCCAAACCCGATGAACACATTAACGATCAAAGCCACCAGAATGGCGATCCCTTCCAGAAACTGCCCGAGAATGAAAGATACACCTGCAGCCACCGCCAGGAGCAATACAATGAGATTCTTGATCTGGGCAGTAAATATTTTCCATGCGGAACGCTGTTTGGCCGCTTCAATCCGGTTGGGACCATATTTTTCCAAACGTTTGCGGGCTTTTTTCGGGTTCAGTCCCTCATCAGAATGTGAGTCAAGGTGTTCAACCGCCTCCTTCGCTTCGAGCATCCAGGGAGATTTTCCATCCAAAGCAGGATATTCTGTATCTTTATTTTTCATACTTTAGTGCCTTACTCCTCAGTTCCTGTCAAAAAAAAATGGGGAGGGGAATCTGGTTGCGGGTTTCCCGCGCTGGTTTTATTTATCGGCATCAAATTCATCTACAGATTTTACCCATGCATCACTGAGTGCCTCATAGGCTTCTGAAAATCCTTGTTTCATTTCCTCCCATGCACTGGTGGAACTGGCTTTCAAACTGCCGTACTTCTCCGCCACCTGGTTGCGGTTTTTGCGCAGCGTTTTGAGGTTTTCCCGTGTTTGTTCACGCACCGCCTGGTTCATTTCATCCCAGCTGTCTGCGATATCTGTTTCCAATTCATCAATACGTCTGTCCAGTATATCCACTGCTGTTTTGGACCGATGAATCGCTTCATCACGCTGATCAGCCGTATAGTCTTTGAGAGCTTCAATCAGATCCTGTGCTTCCTGTTGAACCGCTTCGCTCGTGGTGTGGTCCTCGTGGGATTTAGCAAAACCCGCCGGCATTGTTACAAACATGACCATTAAACCCCACACACATATTGCGCTGCCAATTTTTGCATACATCATTTGTCTTCTCCTTATTTTGTCGTTTTATTTTCAGTACCGTTCTAACCGGACCAAACAGCTGGAACCGGACTCAGCTTTCAATATCTTTTTTAAGCTTGTCAAACTCTTCTTTTGTTATCTCACCTTTGGCGTACCGTTTCTTTAAAATTTCCGACGGGCTTTCTTTTTTTGAACCTGCCGAAGTTCCGGTTGTTTTGCCACGGTTAATAACAAAATAGAGAATGACCGCTACAATAATTATTAACAAAATCCACATAAAAATTCCTCCATAGCCGCCATATCCCATCATATGGCCCCATCCACCCATAGACCGGTCCACCGGCCCATGGGTGCATCCAGAGAAAAACGGTATCAAACCCACCGGAATCACCGATATAAAAAATATGAAAAACTTGTTTTTCATGGTTTCCCCTCTAATAAAAGCTTCTTTGTTTTTTCGGCCCGTTTCTTAATCAGTTTCAATGCATTGTTTTCACTGCTTCTCTAACCATCTGGCTTGCATATCCCCATTCGTTGTCATACCAGCTCATCACCTTGAGCAGATTGCCGTCCACCACCTGGGTCATGCTCGGATCAACAATGGAAGCCCGGGGGTCTTTGATGATGTCCGAAGAAACAATGGGGTCACTGGCCACGCCCAGAATTCCCCGGTAACGTTCGGTTTGAGATTCTTCTTGAAAAATATCATTGACCTCTTCTACTGTCACATCCCGTTCCGTCACAAAGACCAGGTCGGCAATGGAACCCGCCGGCACCGGACCGCGAACCGCAACCCCGTCAAATTTCCCGCTGTATTGCGGCAGCACTTTTGTGGTGGCCTGGGCCGCGCCGGTGGATGTCGGCACAAAATTGACTGCTGCCGCCCTTCCCCGCCGCCATTTGTTTTTGGGCGCGTCCATGAGCGACTGGCTTGATGTATAAGCATGTATCGTTGTCATCATGGCCTTCTGTATTCCAACTCTTCTTCCCAGAATTTCAACCACCGGGCTGATGCAGTTGGTGGTGCAGCTTGCACAGGAGACCATCCGGGGAGATCCCTCCAACTGGTTCACCCCGTGCACCACCATTTCCACTTCGCCTGTTTTCTCGGGAGCTGAAAGAAAAACCCGTTTTGCACCGGCTTTCAGATGCTTTTCCAGGTCTTGTTTTTTCCGAAAAAAACCGGTGCATTCAAAAACAATATCAATATCAAGCGCTTCCCATGGAAGTTGGGCCGGATCCTTTTCATTGAACATACGGTATTGCTTTCCATCTATCTGCAACTCGTCTTTATTGGCTTTTACCTCTTTTTCATACCGGCCGTATACGGAATCATATCTCAACAAATAGGCAAGATTATCCACAGGCTGCAGATCGTTCAATGCCACAAGTTCAAGCTCCGGGATTTCCAGTATTATTTTAAGGGCTGCTCTTCCTATTCTGCCAAGGCCATTGATGGCTACGTTGGTTGTCATAATTTTTTCCTTTTTGTTTTTTGAAAAAAGAAGGCATAACGTTATTCTTTAATGCATTGTCTGTGCGGTATCAGTTTTCTGAAATCATAGTTTCAAACAATCTTTGTGTGTCTTCTTTTCGGCACAATTGTGTTCCGGGCGTCATGACGGCTGCAGTACCGGCTGCCACGCCGAAGATGACGGATTCTTTCAGCGGCTTACCGCGGGCAAGATGTAACACGATACCAGCCACCATGCTGTCTCCGGCCCCCACCTTGCTGATAATGGGTACGGCCGGCGGCCGGATATGGAGGGAGCTGTCCTTTGTTACCATCAAGGCGCCTGCCGCACCAACCGAGATGATCAGCACCTGGAAGAGACCTTTTTCGACCATTTTTCTGGCTTCCGCCTTGATCTGGGATTCTTCTTTGATATTTTTGCCTGCCAGTTTTTTGAATTCACCGATATTGGGTTTGATCATATACACCCCTTCCCTGCATGCCTTTTCCAGGGCCTCTCCTGAAGTGTCCACGATCACTTTTGCGCCCCGGTCTTTTCCTGTGCGTGCCAGTTGTGCATAAAAATCAGCAGGCACACCCGGAGGAAGGCTTCCACTGGCCACCAGATAATCAGGCTCAGGCTTTATGACCGACAAATGCGCAAGAAATTGTTCCCATTCTTTTGGTTGCAACTCCGGCCCCGGCATGCCGAAACGATACTGCTGATCAGTAGATTCCTCCAAAATGACAAGGCTTTCCCTGATGATTCCTTCAATGGGAAAAGAGCGATGCATCAGGCCTTCTTCATTCAAAAGTTCTGTCAGTTTCTCTCCTGTCAGCCCCCCTGCAGGATAAAGAAGCATCGATTCCCCGCCCAGTTTTTTGATGGCCCGGGATACATTGACCCCGCCCCCTCCCGGTTCAAAACGGGGGGGTTTGCAGTAAAGCTTTTTTTCGGCCACCACATTTTGGACGCGGGAACTCTTGTCAATGGCCGGATTCAGTGTGATGGTTACAATTTTTTTCAATGATGGTCTCCTTTTGGATCATGTACCAGACAATAAGAATAGTGTTATTGCCGATCCTGCTTCGGTTGGTCCGATAAAGTCATATTCCGGGATCAGTTTTGTTCCATTTCGGCCACGCGCCTTATGACCTGGAGGACACTGTCGGGCTGTAACGAGATGGAATCGATACCGGCTTCCACCAGAAATGCTGCAAAGTCGGTGTCATTGCTGGGTGCTTCACCGCAGATTCCCACCTTGCGACCGGCCTTGTGCGCGCTTTCAATGAGCATGCGGATCAATATCTTGACGGACGCTTCACTTTCATCAAACAAAGGGGCCAGCTTTTCTGAATCACGTCCGATGCCGAGCGTCAGCTGGGTGAGATCATTGGATCCGATGGAAAACCCGTCGAACCTTTCGGCAAAGGCCGCAGCTTCCAGAATATTGGTGGGTATTTCCGCCATGATATACACCTGAAGATCTTTTTCACCCCGCCTCAGTCCATTTTTATCCAGGACATCCATCACCTTGTCCGCCTCGGCCGGGGTGCGGCAGAAAGGAATCATGATGGTCACATTGGTAAACCCCATCTTTTCCCGCACCCGGCGGATGGCGCGGCATTCCAGGGCAAACCCGTCCTGGTAGTCTTCACTGTAATACCGCGAAGCCCCGCGCCACCCGAGCATGGGATTTTCCTCTCCGGGCTCGAACTGGCTGCCGCCGATCAAATCAGCATATTCATTGGTCTTGAAGTCGCTCATGCGCACAATCACCTGGTGGGGATACCGGGAGGCTGCGATGGTAGCAATGCCCCGAGCAAGAAGTTCCACAAAATACGCGGTTTTGTCCTCATATTCCCATGTCAATTTCTCAATTTTGTCTCTGGCATCCTTGTCTTCAACCGTATCGAAGCGGGTCAGGGCCAACGGATGGATCTTGATCACATTGTTGATCAGGTATTCCATGCGGGCCAGGCCCACCCCTTTGCAGGGCAGTTTCCACCAGCGCATGGCCGCTTCGGGAGTCCCGATATTCAGCATAATTTGGGTCTTTGTTTCCGGAATATCCTCCAGGTTCAAGTCCTTTGTTTCAAATTCCAGTTTTCCTGCATACACATGGCCCTTGTTTCCTTTGGCGCAGGAGACCGTCACTTCCTGGTCCTGCTTGAGGATCTGTGTTGCATCCTCTGCGCCCACAATGGCGGGAATTCCCAACTCGCGGCTGACAATGGCGGCATGGGAGGTACGCCCCCCCTGATCAGTGACAATGGCTGCAGCGCGCTTCATGATCGGGACCCAGTCCGGATCGGTCATGGTGGTTACCAGCACAGCACCGGTTTGGAACTGATCGATCTGCTCTGCACTCTTGATAACGCTGACCTTTCCTGCGGCAATGGCCTGGCCGATACCCAGACCGGTAACCAGACGCTCTCCCGAATCTTGTGTGAGCGTATATGTCTTCATGTTTCCAACGGTTTTCTGGGACTGCACGGTTTCCGGCCTGGCCTGTACAATGAACAGATCTCCTTGTTCACCGTCCTTGGCCCATTCGATATCCATGGGCGTGTCATAGTGTTTTTCAATCTCTACGCCCCAGCGGGCAAGCTGCATGATCTCGCGGTTCGTCAACACAAAAGATTCACGCTCTTGTTTGGAAGTATTCAGGTTTTTGGTGGGCTTGGTTTTGGCATACACCATTTTCTTTTCCTTGGAACCGCGGGTTTTTTCAATAATAGGATCAATTCCCTCCTTTCCCAGAAATGGTTTGAAAACCGTATACTGATCCGGATTGACCGTACCCTGGACCACATTTTCACCAAGGCCCCAGGCCGCGTTAATCAGGATCACATCCGGAAACCCGGAATCAGTATCCAGGGTGAACAACACCCCGGAACCGGCCAGATCGGAACGGACCATCTTCTGGACACCTACAGAGAGGGCCACCTTCATGTGTTCAAATCCCTTTTCTTCCCGGTAGGCAATGGCCCGGTCCGTGAACAGAGACGCCATGCACTTTTTGCATGCCGCAAGCAGGGCATTTATTCCGGTTACATTCAAAAAAGATTCCTGCTGCCCGGCAAAACTGGCCTCTGGCATGTCCTCGGCCGTGGCGCTCGACCGGGCCGCCACGTCCACATCTTTTGCATCGTAACGCCCGGCAAGATCTTTATAGGCACTGGAGATTGCCTGTGTCACATCCTCAGGCATTTCTCCCTGCTTGAACAAATCCCGGATGGCCTGCCCCGTTTTTTGCAGTGATGCCTCTTTTTGCTGATAGGTTTTGAGCAATTTTGTGATCTTGTCCTGCAGCTGGTTTTTTTCGATGAATGCCCGATAGGCGGTTGTGGTTGTGGCAAAGCCGTCCGGAACAAGGATATCCTTTTTTTTAAGTGCCCGGACCATCTCCCCCAGTGACGCATTCTTGCCCCCTACCTGACCGACATCTTTTGAATTCAGATCTTCAAACCATTGTACGTAATTGTCTTGTTTTGCGGTATTCATACTATTCTCCTGCAAATACTATCTTGCTTTCAGCCCTGGATTCATTTTTTTTGCCGGCATCAATGACCTGCAGATCATTTGAAAAAAACCTGTCGGGATTTTCTTTTGAACAATCCTCCAGTTGAATCTGGATTAGTTGAATCTGGATTTGGCTGATTTTACAGCCTCTCCCAGTGAACTCCACGCAAGGTCAATACCGGCTTTAAGATCTTCCCATGCCGCTTCACCAGTGGATTTCAGCTCTGTAAGCTTTTTTTGGGCAGCTTCCTGTTTGGTGCGCAAATCTTCGATTTGCTTGTAATATTCAAGCTTGGCCTCGGCATCTGCCTTGTCGGCTTTCGCCTTCATCTTATCGATGTCGATTTTCCATTCTTTCAGCTGTGCCTCTATTTTTTTTTCATACGCTTCTTTCTTACCCATTGTTTTTTCTCCTTTTATAGTGTTATTTTTACTACCAAATCTGTCGCCTTCACAACCGTTCACACGACAATCATGTTGTTTTCCGAACCCTGCGCATCCCGAACTATGTCAGGGCAATTGGGATCGCAGGTCCATGTTCCATCCACAATGAATTTATATTCATAGGTGCCTTTGGGCAGCATTTTGATTTTTTTCCATGTTCCTGTCTCATCCTTTTTCATGAGATCAGCGTTTTCAGACCAGTTGTTGAAACTCCCCGACAAAACGACTTTCACTGCTTCCGGAGCAACAACCGTGAAGGTAACGCGTTTTCTTTTTGTGCTCATATCCTTTCTCCTTGTTGTTGATTTTTATCAACTTACCAGTATTGCAACAGTTTCTTCTGGCAGCAAAAGGGCGTCCTCTTTTACAACCAGGCCTTTTTTTGAACACAGAACCATTTTTTTATCTTTCACATCTGAACATGCAACGGTTTGGGACACCTGTGAAAAATTGCAGGTCACCATTACAGATCCGCGTGTCATGACCAGCCACCTGGCAGTTTCATCATAAAAAACACAAGTTTTTTCCATCCGGCCATCTGTCAAATCCGGCAGCCGGCGCCGCAGTTTGATCAGAGACTGGTGCCACGCAAATATCTGGGTATGAGGCGCTTTGTGCCGTTCCTCCCAATCCGGCCTGGATTGCACAAAGGTTTCTTCAGCCTGAGGATCAGGGATCTCTTCGCTTTCCCACCCAAAGGCGGCAAACTCTTTGCGCCGTCCGCGCTTCACGGCTGCTCCCAACTCAGGTTCCTGGTGATCGGTAAAATACAAAAATGGAGTTGAGGCCCCCCACTCTTCCCCTTGAAACAGCATGGGAACAAAAGGAGACGTCATTACCAGGGCAGCCCCGATTTTGAGCAGGTCCACAGAGAGCAGCCGGCTTGTGCGCTCTCCCAGGGCCCGATTGCCCACCTGGTCATGGTTTTGCAGACACCCCACAAACTGGGTGCCAAAAATCCCGGTGGCGGGCCGCCCATGACAGCGGCGGCGGTAAACAGAATAACACCCGTCATACACCAGTCCCCGGGTCAGCACCCTGGCCAGCTGGGCCAGGGTACCGAAATCCTGATAATACCCCTGGTTTTCACCTGTCAACACCGCATGCAGGGCATGGTGAAAATCCTCGTTCCACTGGGCATCAATGCCGTATCCCCCCACCGCTGGCGGACGTACCACCCGGGGATCATTAAGATCGCTTTCTGCAATGAGGACAAGATGCCGGCCCTGGGCTGTTTCCAGATTTTTTACGGCATTGGCGAGCGCTTCCAGAAAATGGATGGCAGATGTATCCAGAATAGCATGGATCGCATCAATGCGCAGCCCATCAAAGTGGTAGTCCTGCAGCCACATGATGGCATTTTCTATAAAAAATTGCCGCACCTCATTGCTGTCTTGTTCATCAAAATTAACGGCATCCCCCCAGGGGGTGGCATACCGGTCAGTGAAATATGGACCGAACTGGCTGAGATAATTTCCCGCAGGACCCAGGTGGTTGTAAACCACGTCAAGCAGCACAGCAAGCCCGCGTTGATGACAGGCATCCACCAGGCGCTTCACCCCCTCTGGTCCCCCGTAAGCCTGGTGGGGGGCGTACAGATCCACCCCGTCATAGCCCCATCCGCGGCTGCCGGAAAACTGTGCCACCGGCATCAGTTCCACATGGGTGATACCCAGTTCCACCAGATGATCCAGGCGGCCGATAGCTGCATCACATGTTCCCTCCCTGGTGAAGGTTCCCAGGTGCAGCTCGTAGATGACGGCTGATCCCAGAGGCGGCTGCTGCCAGCCGGCATCTGTCCACTCAAAAACAGAATGGTCCACCCATCTGGAAAACCCGTGAATCCCATTGGGCTGCCAGAAGGAGCGAGGATCCGGAAACGGTCCGTTGCCGTCCACCTCGTACGCATAATCAACTCCGTGGTGGATAAAAGGTGCATCCACATGCCACCAGCCGCCTGCATCTTTTGTCATGGCAAGCACCTGGTTATTGCTGTGTAATGTAACTTCGCCGGCCTTTGGGGCCCAGACACGCATATCTGCCATAAGGTTTATTTCCTTTTCATCAACAGGCCGACAGGAAAACGGCGCAGCAGTTCCTGAAGCCTTACAGGGCCGCCTTCTGCGGCATCGCCTGTCAGAACGTTGTGCCATTTTCCCTCAGGCAGTTCTAAAATGGTATCGTCCCAGTCATTATTCAGGCCCATAACAAGTCTTGGGGCCAGAGAGATCACAGCCTGTCCCCGAAAAAATGCCACCAGATGGTCCGCTTTTTTGCCGGTTGCGTACAACGGGCGGTAATCGGCCCGGGGACCAAAAAGTTCTGGGTGGCTGCGGCGCAGATGCAGGGCCTGCCGGATGACCCAGAGTTTGGGCAGGCCTTTGTCCATTTTGGCCAGAATCTCTTCAGGGCCCAGCTGCGGCAGTTGGCTGAGCAGGCTGCGGCGCAGGGCATAATCCACCGGCCTGCGGTTATCCGGGTCCACAAGGCTCAAATCCCACAGTTCAGTGCCCTGGTAGATGTCCGGAACTCCCGGGGCTGTGAGTTTGATCAGGGTCTGGGCAAGGCTGTTGATTCTGCCGGGCCCAATCAGGTCTACGACAAAATTTTCCAGATCTGTGCTGAATGTTTTGTCTGCCAGTACGGCTGCGATAAAATCAGCCAGGCCGCGCTCATACCCATTATTAGTGGCTGTCCAGGAGGTATGCACCTTGGCTTCTTTGACCGCTTTTTCCATATAGGCACAGATCCTTTCCAGATCAATGGGCCAGGCCCCGACCAGGGTCTGGTAAAGCAGGTATTCGGTATTGGCGTCAGGAACTTCCCCTGTGCGAAGGTGGGCATTATTGTCCGCCCATCTGCGGACCGCACCCGCCCATTGATCCGGGATTTCGGAAAGCAGTGCCAGCCGGGCCCGGACATCCTCACTGCGCTTGGTATCATGGGTGGTGGATGCCAGCAATCCCAATGGATGTTCTTTTTGTGCACGGGCACAGGCCCCATGAAACTGCCGGGGATTTACAGCAAATCGGCCGGGATCTCCTCCCACCTCATTGAGGCAGATCAGGCGGTGGTAGCGGTAAAAAGCGGTATCTTCCACGCCCTTGGCCATGGCCGGACCGGTCAATTGCTGGAACCGCATGGCCAGTTCTGCTTCCAGTGCCCCTTTGGTCCGCAGCAGAAGCAGGTCTTTAAAAAATAAAAACAATTCCGGATCCAGGTCCGTTCGCACCATTGCAGCGCCTTCAATGGCCGCATTGATATGGTGTTCGTCCTCTTCAGACACCCTTTTGTTACCGGAGGCAGACACATACGACCGGTACACTGGAAAATGGATGGCTGTCTGACACAGGGCACTGCGCAGTTCCTGTCGTGAATAGTCCCTGTGACGCCGGTGCCTTTCGCAGATTTCTTCAAAAAGGCTGGTGAGGCGCCTGATCTCACTTTGAAAGAGGGTGGTGAGCACCAGGTGCTTGCATTCATGGACCAGTGCTTCAAACTGTGTTTGTGATCCTGTAAAATCCGCATACAGCTGAGTCAGCACATCCTCGGATGCAGGATTTATAAACAACCCCCCTGCAAGGTTCATGAAATCATATCCTGTGGTGCCGGCAACCGGCCAGTCTGACGCAAGATTTTCTTTGGGTTCAAGAATTTTTTCCACCACGATCCAGGCATCGGGGCAGGCCTTTTGCAGCCTGTGAAAATAATGGGCCGGGTCCCACAGACCGTCCGGATGGTCAATGCGCAGCCCCTGGACCCATCCCTTTTTCACCCAGGCCATGGGCAGGGCATGAACAGCCTTGAAAACCGTTTTATCCTCAACCCGTATGCCTGCCAGGTCACTGATATCGAAAAATCTGCGGTACCCTAAGTCTGTATTGGCCATCCGCCAGAATGCAAGCCTATAATGCTGCTGGTTTATCACTTCATCCAGGGAATCTGGATCCTGGTTGAGCTGCGCAACCTTTTCGGCAATAACGGCATCATCTGATTCTGCGGATATGCCTGCTTTGGATAAAAATGCAGCCATGCCGGCCCGGGTCACAGGGAAGAGATGGTCGTGATAATGAAGGGTAAACTGTTTGTCTTCATAGGATAACCAAAGCTGTCCGTCCTCGAGGATGCGGCCGTAGTGGTCTCCTAAAACCGGCAGAAGAAGTTTGCCGGGCCAGCGGTTTGCCCCATTGTGCCAGTCCACATCAAAAAAATCGGCAAAGCGGCTGGCCGGTCCGTTCTCCAGCATATCCCACCACCAGAGATTCTGCTTTCCGGCAACGGCCATATGGTTGGGCACCACATCGATCATGTGTCCAAGGCCTGCGGCACGAATGGTTTCACACATGCGGGCATGGGCCTGCCCCCCCCCGAGTTCTTTGTTTACCTGTGTGGGATCCACAATATCATAGCCGTGGGTGCTGCCGGCAGCTGCCTGGAGGTATGGAGAGGTATACAGATGGCTGATGCCCAGATCATGCAGATAGGGCACAATCTCTGTTGCCTGGTCAAAGCCGAAGCCGGCATGCATCTGGACCCGGTAGGTTGCAACAGGTTCAGGATGCATGGCGCAGCACCACCAGGGAACGGGCTTCAACCATGATTGTGTCCCCTGCCTTGAGTGTCGGGGGCTCTTCTTGCCCCCCGGTTTCAGTATCGATTTCCTTTATCCAAAGATTGCCATAATCCGGTCCGGGAAGTTTAAATTGCAGTGCATCATGAAAAGCATTGAAAATCAGGTAAAAATTGTCATCAGTGACGGGTTCACCCCGGGGATTGGGATTGGGAATAGTGGCACCATTCAAAAAGACCCCCAGGGATTTTGTGACCCCCTCTCCCCAGTCCTCCTCAGCCATCTGCTCTCCCTCCATGGTGAACCACCTGATATCGTCAACATCGCTGCCATGAATGGATCTGCCGTGAAACCAACCCCGGCGGCGGAAAACCGGGTGGTCTTTGCGGTACTGGATCAGTTTCTGACAAAAATCCAGGAGGGTTTCATCCACATGTTCCCAGTTGAACCAGGACAGTTCATTGTCCTGGCAGTAGGCATTGTTGTTGCCCTGCTGGGTGCGCCCGATCTCATCTCCGCCCAACAGCATGGGAACGCCCTGGGAAAGCAGCAGGGTTGCCAGAAAATTTCTTTTCTGGCGGTTGCGCAAACGGCGTATTTCCCGCTGCTCTGTTTCACCTTCCACCCCGCAGTTCCAGGAACGGTTGTAATCCTCTCCATCCCGGTTTTCCTCGCCGTTGGCCATGTTATGCTTGTCATTATAGGAAACCAGATCATGCAGGGTGAACCCGTCATGGGCCGTGATAAAGTTGATGCTGGCATAGGGCAGACGGGAGGTGTTTTCGTACAGATCGGAACTGCCGGTAAAACGGGCGGCAAACTCGCCCATGGTCTGGTCCTCCCCCCGCCAGAAATCCCGGACGCAGTCCCGGTATTTACCGTTCCATTCGGTCCATACCGGCGGAAAATTGCCCACCTGGTAGCCGCCCTCACCCACATCCCAGGGTTCGGCAATAAGCTTTACCTGACTGATAACAGGATCCTGCTGGATAATGTCAAAAAAGGCGGACAGACGTTCCACATCGTGCAGCTCACGGGCCAGGGTGGATGCAAGATCAAACCGGAATCCGTCCACGTGCATTTCCAGAACCCAATACCGCAAAGAATCCATGACAAGCTGCAGCACATGGGGATGGCGCATGTTCAGGGTGTTGCCGGTGCCGGTATAATCCATGTAAAATTGCGGATCATCGGTAAGCCGGTAATAATACGGGTTGTCGATTCCTTTGAAACTGAGCATGGGCCCCAGGTGATTTCCCTCTGCCGTGTGGTTGTAGACCACATCCAGAATAACTTCCAGGCCGGCCTGGTGAAGGGTTTTCACCATCTGTTTGAATTCAGCCACCACACCGCCGGGACGGTTGTCTGCCGCATATTCGTTGTGGGGGGCAAAATACCCGATGGAGTTGTACCCCCAGTAGTTTTTCAGTCCCTGATCCTTCAGATGCTTGTCATGGATAAAAAAATGTACCGGCATCAGTTCGACGGCAGTAATCCCCAGCGCTTTGAGGTATTCAATGACCGCAGGCTGGGCAAGCCCGGCATAGGTGCCGCACATTTCAGGAGGAACCTCCGGGTGAAGGGCGGTAAATCCCTTTACATGAACTTCATAAATCACGGTTTCATGCCAGGGCAGCTGCAGGCGGCGGTCCCCGCTCCAGTCAAAATGGGGCTGGTGCACCACGCACTTGGGCATGAAAGGTGCGCTGTCGATGTCACTGCGTGTGCCGGGACCCTTTTTAAAGGGATACGGGAATACCGCCTCATCCCATTGCACCTGTCCATCCATGGCTTTGGCATACGGGTCCAGCAGCAGCTTGGCAGGATTGCAGCAAAAACCCTGGGAGGGGTCCCACGGGCCATGGATTCGAAATCCATACCGCTGACCCGGCTCCACTAAAGGCAGATACCCATGCCAGCAATACCCTGTCACCTCAGTGAGGTCGACACATGTTTCATTGTCATTTTCGTCAAAAAGGCAGAGTTCCACACGCTCCGCAATCTCTGAAAACAAGGAAAAATTGGTGCCGGCGCCATCAAACACAGCACCTAAGGGATAGGGTTGTCCAGGCCATATTTTCATAATTGTATTCCTTTGCATCGGTTTGGATCTGCTATGTGCTGGATCTGCACTGCAGCGGTCCAGGTTCTGGTCGAAAAGCACTTCATGGGCAGGTTAAGATTCATCAGATTTTTTAAATCTTTCTGCGGGCCAATTATCTCTCATTTGCCGCTGTCACGTCAAGCAATCTTTGTACTGGTATCCAAGGCTGCAAACTTTTCACATTCCTTGGTCTGTCCATAGCTCCGCCCCTTCGGTTACATCCGAAGTCAACTTTTTTTGAAAACATTTTTCTTGGTTTCCAAATTCCAGGGATTATCCCTATTGCGGATCTGATCTGCAATCAGTAGAAACATGTATTTGGATCAATGTTTTCATGCAAAAAGGGCACAAAGCATGTGTTGCTGCAAAACCGGCTCCACCAGGCCAGGTCATATCCGGTGTGCAGCCATATGCACATTCAAATGGGTGCATTCCCCCATTTATTTTAAAAATGATTCCCGGTATAAGGTAACCCAGTATACGATAAATTATCAGATAAGCTGAAACAGTGAAAAAAAGGATGATTGCATATGGATACCAGAACTAAAGCACATGACCATGACACACTGATTACGGCAATGGCATCTGCAGACTTTTACCCCCACAAACCCACCGATATCATACACAAGCAGACACATATCTCTGATGTCTTTCTTGCCGGTGATCTGGTCTATAAAGTTAAGAAGCCTGTAAATATGGGGTTTCTTGATTTCAGCACACTGGAAAAGCGCTATAAATTCTGCTGTGAAGAGGTGCGGTTGAACCAGCGGTTAACCTCCGATATTTATCTTGGTGTTGAAACCATCACCCGGGATAACGGCGGTTACGGATTAAACACATCCGGTGAAACCGTTGATTACGCCGTTAAAATGAGACGGCTGCCCGACGAAAATACCCTGAAAGCCATGCTCGCAGCAAACAGGGTAACCCAAGGGTTTATTGATGCCCTGATCCGGACCCTGGCGGATTTTTATACAAAATCCGCCGCAGAACCAGAAGATATGGAGCAATTTGGTTCTTTTGCAGTTATTGACCGCAATTGCAGGGAAAATTTTGAGCACCTGCCCGCATTTACCGGTACCGGATCCAATAAAAGCAAACTCCAGATAATAAAAAACGCCACCCGACAATTTCTGGACCGCCATAAAGATCTGTTTGACAAAAGGATCGAAAACAAACACATATGCGATACCCACGGGGATCTGAAAGCGGAACATGTGTATGATTATCAGGGGGTGCAGATACTCGACTGCATTGAATTCAACCAGCGGTTCCGTTACCAGGACACGGCGTGTGACCTGGCATTTCTGGCAATGGACATGGAATTTCTCGGGTACCGCCCTGCAGCACTTTTTCTGCTCAGTCAGTATGTGAAAACAACCAATGACCCGGATCTTATGCAGGTGATTGATTTTTACAAATGCTTTCGAGCCATGGTGCAGGTAAAGGTCTATCATCTGCAGATTGACGACATGCCGGCAAAGGAAGAGACCGGCAAAGCGCAGCATGCCCATAAAATGGAACGTTATCTGGATCTGGCATATCAATATGCTGTAAAAATGGCATGTCCGGTCATCTGGGTGACCTGCGGCATGATTGCCACAGGAAAAAGCACGGTGGCAAAAAAACTGGCAGAACTGTTTTCCATACCCAGTATCAGCAGTGATGAAATCCGCAAAACCCTGTTTGAGGATTTGCCTGAAAAATCAGGCGAAACAGGATTTGAAAAGGGAATGTATACACCGGAGGCCACCTCTCTTGTGTATGGCAAAATGCTGGTCACGGCCCAGGCAGCGCTTGAAAAAGGCAGATCTGTTATCCTGGATGCCACCTGCCGCAAGCAAAAAGAACGGCAGGATATGCTGCAGCTGGCCGCAGATACCGGTGCCAATATCATTTTTGTTGAATGCCGGTGCCCGGACCGGGAAATAAAGACCCGGCTCAAAAACCGGGAACATCAATCCACAATATCCGACGCACGCCTGGAACATTTTGCAGCCATAAAAAAGAAGATGGACCCTTTTGATCACCTGTCAGAGGATGTGCACATGCCGGTCCGAACCGATCAGCCCCTGGATAACATCCTGGAAATCCTGCTGACAGGCGAGCATGAACTGCTGGCAAGGCAGACAGCACATAAAACACGATGATACAAAAGGATCCCTATACATTTACTGGGCGGTATAGCCCCCGTCAATAACCAGCTCGCTTCCGGTAACAAATGCGGATTCATTTGATGCAAGATAAAGCGCACCATATGCAATATCCTCAGGCTTTCCTACATGGCCTATGGGATGCTTGCTGTCCAGATTTTTTCTAAAGGCATCCACCCCTTCTTCCGAGGCTTTCCCCAGTTCTTCAACAAGGGGGGTCCAGATATAACCCGGATGAAGGGAATTCACACGAATACCTTGTTTTGCATAAATTAAGGCATCTGTCTTGCTCATCAACCGGACCGCACCTTTTGATGCATGATAGGCCGGCAGATCCGGTGCACCGACAATACCATATATAGAAGAAAGATTGATAATACTGCCTCCCTTGTTTTTTTGCATATGGGGAATGGCATATTTGGTACATAAGAATACCCCCCTGACATTCACGTTCATCAGGTTATCCCACTCCTGTGCTTCAATTTCATGGGTTGGTTTGTTGGGACCGGCAATGCCGGCGTTATTCACCAGGATGGTAAGGGTTTCAGCCGGGGTGATAACATCTGACACATTTTTTTCATCAGCGGTATTCAGATGCTGGTACTCTGCCTGGCCGTGACTTTGACGTATTTCTTCAACCAGCTGTTCTCCTTCCTCATCAATAATGTCGGTGACAATCACATATGCCCCTTCCCTGGCAAAAAGTTTACAGATTTCCCGACCGATTCCCCGGGCACCGCCCGTAATCAATGCTGTTTTGCTTTTCAAACGATCCATCATGTTTTCCTTCCTTTTCTTGTCGTGTGCATATTTGTTAAGTGGTGTTCATAAACTGTGTTATATGAAAGCCATCAGTCTCCAATAAACAATTACAAATTCTTCCCTGCTGGTTACTAACAGCTAACAGCTAATAGCTATTAGCTTTGTTGTGCCCGGCAGGGCATGTCCGTTAATGAAAAACAGCCGCCACCGGCGAATCATCCGGCATCTCTTCCAAAGGCAGCGGAAATACAGAGGCGCCATTTCTCAGTGCATGGCACGCGGCCACATTGAGCAGATCCTGGTCTTCTGCCATTTTTTCAGAATGGAAAACCGGTCCGTCATCCCAGCTGAACTGCCCCCATTGGTTAACATCCTGGGCAACCATCAGGTGTTTCATCTGTCCGGTCAATGCCTGCTGGAGAATATGGGCCAGATCATTGGCTGTTTTGCCCGACCCTTTCAGATCCTGATACGCATTAACCGCCCGGTTCAAATCTTTGCGGGCGCTGGGTGCAACAATCTCCCATGCAGCTTTTTGCAGATCCTGTGCCGTAAGGTTTTCCGGATTTCCCGTGATCCCCTCGTTTACAAGATGGGGATAGGTGTTGGCTGATCTGTACAGGGCATGGAGATAGTCAACCCCTGCCAGAACCAGCAGGTCCGTGCGCGGGCCTAAATATGTTGTCAACGCTTTGTTTATGGCTTGAAAATACCGCAGAATCCGGTCTTTATCTTCATCATCAGCTACGCCCTGTCCGTGGAATATCGCAGCTTTTCTGCCCGGAGCCTGGCTGGTCTGGCTTGCTGTATGAGACTGGAGCTGTTTTTCCTGAAGATCAAACCGCAGCGCCTGGGACAAACTGTCCGGCAGATTTTTGGGTTTGATTTCATAACAATGCTGCATGGCGCATTGATAGAGCCGGCATTCATTCTGACTGAGGGCAAGAATAAAAAAAGTGGTGTCATACACCACCAGGGGCAAAACCGGTTTCAGGTGAAACTGATCTGCCACCACCACCACCTGGGGCGTATCCATGGAAAGCCGGTAAGCACGCATGATTTCTGAAGATATAAACAGGACAAAACCGTCTTTCTGGTATTGCCAGAATACGGCATTGTTATCATCCAGAAGTGCCAGAGCCGGTTCCATATCAATGTTCGGGGCTATTGTTTTGGCAGTTTTCATGGCATTTTTAAAGCGGGTGGCATTCTGGATGGTTTCTTTAGTGCTTCTAAAAGTAGGTATGTATATGGAAATACATGGTTTGCCATCATGTTTGAGCAGGGTGTCAAGATCCTCTTTTTTAAAATCATCTGCGATATGAATGTTACTGTGTGCTGTTACATCCTTCATGGGTTTATCTCCTGTCCTTATTTCCTTATTTTTTCCTGTTTGACCGGATAGTTAATTGTAATTTATAATATTATCAGGTCTTAAAAAGGGATCATATGGTGAAAAACCACCATTTTTTTCTCTGAAGGCATGCAGAAGGTTTCGCTTTTTCCTTTGCATTGACTCCGGAGCAACAAGAAGGAGGGAAAATAGGGCATGTCAATTTGGGATATGGGGGTTTTTCTGTATTGAAAAATAGGCAAAAAATAATTTAAAATGATCTGATCTTGCCAGTTGGAAAAAAACAGGTCATTTTACAGGCAGATCCTAAAAAATTGATCAGACAGGCAGACAGGCATCAGCCGAAAGGACAAAGCGCATGAATCAGACAGATTATGACATTAAAAAAGCCAATTGTGATGGTATTATTTTCGACCTTGACGGGGTAATCACCCAGACCGCAAAAGTGCATGCCAGGGCATGGAAATCCCTTTTTGACAGGTATCTGAAAGAACAGGCAGACAAAAAAAACGAAAAATTCACCCCGTTTGACATTACCAGGGATTATCGGACCTTTGTGGATGGAAAGCCCCGGTACGACGGGGTAAAATCTTTTCTCAACTCCCGCGGCATTGACCTGCCCTGGGGAGATCCTTCAGATGAACCGGACAAAGAAACCATATGTGGCCTTGGCAACCGGAAAAACGCCATTTTCAATGATTACTTAGAACAGCAAGGAGCACAGGTATATGAAGACACCTTGAGCCTTGTGTATGAATTAAAAAAACAGGGCTGGAAAATGGCGGTCATTTCAGCCAGTAAAAACTGTATTCCCGTGCTTTCGTCTGTTGGTATTTTAGACTGGTTTGATACGGTGGTGGACGGCATACTTTCCGAACAGCTTAAAATAAAAGGAAAACCTGAACCAGATATATTTTTTGAAGCTGCCGGCCGTATTGGGATCACCCCGGAGCGGGCCGTTGTTTTCGAGGATGCAACCGCAGGGGTAAGCGCTGCAAAAAAAGGCAAATTTTATCGGGTGATCGGGGTAAACAGGGCAGACAATGAAGCTATTTTAAAAAAAGCAGGCGCAGATGTTGTGTTTTCCGATCTGTGTGAGATCCGCATCAACGGCAGGCAGCCGGTGAGAAAAAAACAGATGGCCTCTTTGCCCTCTGCCATGGACCATATCCAGGATATATTACTTCAGGCAGGTGACAGAACACCGGCCCTTTTTCTGGATTATGACGGTACCCTGACCCCTATTGTGAATGATCCTGACAAGGCATTTCTTGATGACATCACAAGACAAATTCTGGCAAAAGTGGCTGAAAAATGGATGGTTGCCATTATCAGCGGCAGGGACCTTGCAACCATTCAGCAATTTGTCAAACTGGACAACCTCTATTTCGCCGGCAGCCACGGCTTTGATATTGCCGGGCCTGCGAACCTGACCCTTGAAATGCAGAAAGGAAAAGATTTTCTGCCTGTTCTGGACATTGCCCAGGACAATCTGCAAAAAAAACTGGCAGAGATACAGGGCGCTGCCATAGAACGCAAAAAATTTTCCATTGCCATCCATTACCGGAATGTAAAACAAACAGCTGCACAATCAGTCAAACACACGGTTCGCCAGGTACAGGCTGAGCACCCTGAACTGCGCATCACTGAAGGAAAAAAAGTGTTTGAACTGCAGCCCGATATTGACTGGCACAAAGGCAAAGCCCTGGTATGGCTGATGGAAAAACTCAAGTTGGACCGGAATACATATTATCCCATGTATATTGGAGATGATATTACAGACGAGGATGCATTTGAAAGCCTGAAAACTATCGGCACCAGTATTGTTGTCAAGGGTAGTTTTCACCCGACATCAGCGGATTATGTCCTTGAAAACACCCGGGAAACAGCGGCATTTTTAAAAAACCTGTTTGAGAAAAAGGAAAGATGATATGACTGCCTGGAATTTAACCTATGAGACCTACAAACCACAGGACCAGGGACTTCGTGAAGCCCTTTGCACACTGGGCAACGGTTATTTCGCCACCCGGGGGGCGAGTGCCCAGGTGTCTGCCGGTGACCCCCATTATCCCGGCACCTATCTGGCCGGGGGATACAACCGGCTTACAACCGTCATTGCCGGCAAGGAAATCGAAAATGAAGACCTTGTCAATATGCCCAACTGGCTGTGTCTCAAATTTCGTTTCACTGATGGACAATGGTTCTCCCCTGAAACCGCAACCATCCGATCCTATTGCCAGGACCTTGACATGAAAAAAGGTATCCTCACCCATATTGTTGTTTTTGAGGACGAACAGGAACGCCGCATCAGGATGGAAGAGCAGCGCATTATCCATATGGGAGACCGCCACAAGGCTGCCATGCGGGTATCATTGACCAGTGAAAACCACACCGGATCACTTGAGGTGGAATCCGCCATTGACGGTACGGTCCAGAACCAGGGTGTGAAGCGGTACCGTGATCTGAACAGCCAGCACCTGGAAATTCTGGAAAGTGAATCAAAAAAAGACCAGCCGGTTTTTTTAAAAGTACAGACCGTTCAGTCTGAACTGCGGGTGGCCATGGCAGCCAGAACCCGGATACTGAAAAAAAACAAACCCCTGAATCTGGAACCACAACTGATAAATAACAATGGCTATGTGGGCAAGCGCTATACCGTGGATATCAGCCAAAAAGAAACCATTGTGGTGGAAAAAACCGTTCTGGTGCACACCTCCCGTGATATTGCCATCTCTGAATGCGGACTGGCTGCCAGGGCAAGGATCGGACGCGCCCGTGGCTTTGACGACATGCTGATAAACCATACCCTGGCCTGGAAGCAATTATGGCGGCGGTCTGACATTAAAATGACCGACCGCAGAAAAAAACGTCCGGATCTTCACCCGGAGATGGTTGTCAGGCTGTATACCTTCCATCTGCTCCAGACCGTATCCAAACAGAGCATTGATCTGGATGTCGGGGTGCCGGCCAGAGGATGGCATGGCGAGGCCTACCGGGGGCATATTTTCTGGGATGAACTCTATATTTACCCGTTTATCACCCTGCAGTATCCGGAAATCACCCGCTCTCTTCTGCTGTACCGGTATCGCAGGCTGGATACGGCCCGGGCCGCAGCAAAAAAAACGGGATTCAAAGGTGCCATGTTTCCATGGCAGAGCAGCAGCAGCGGCAGGGAAGAAACCCAGACAATGCATTTGAACCCCAAATCTGGACGGTGGCTTCCGGATAATTCCCATTTCCAGAGACATGTGAATGCTGCCATTGCATTCAATATCTGGAAATATTTCGAATCCACCGGAGATATCCAGTTCATGAGTGAATACGGCGCAGAGATTCTGCTTGAAATTGCCCGGTTCTGGGCAAGCATTGCCACGTTTAACAAAGATCTTGACCGATACGAGATCCTCAAGGTGATGGGCCCTGATGAATACCATGATGCGTACCCGGATGCAGATGAACCCGGGCTGGACAACAATGCCTATACCAATGTCATGGCAACATGGGTATTGACCCAGGCCCTGAATGCCCTGGACATTCTGCCGAAAGACCGGGTTGATGAACTGTGTGAAACCCTGGGAATCACGGAATCTGAAAAAGATCTGTGGTGGGATATCAGCCGGAAAATGCGGATCATTTTTCATGATGACAACATCATCAGCCAGTTTGAGCATTATGACCGGCTCAAGGAGCTTGACTGGGAAAAATACCGGGAAAAATACGCCAATATCCAGCGTATGGACCGCATACTGGAAGCCGAAGGAGACAGCGCCAACAATTATAAGATAACCAAGCAGGCGGATGTACTCATGCTGTTTTACCTGTTTTCCGCACCTGAACTCAGAACGCTTTTCAAACAACTGGGCTATCCTTTTGAATACGAGACCATTCCAAAAAACATAGAGTATTATGTCCAGCGCACCTCCTATGGCTCTTCTTTGAGCTGGGTGGTTCATTCCTGGGTGCTGGCCCGGTCGGACCGGAAACGCTCCTGGAAATTTTTTCTAAAAGCCCTGCAAAGCGATATTGATGATATCCAGGGAGGCACCACCCAGGAAGGAATTCATCTGGGGGCAATGGCCGGTTCCGTAAATATTCTCCAGGAAGCCTATTTGGGCATAAAAACCCGGGACAATATGCTGTGGATCAATCCGGAGCTGCCTGAAGTACTTGAAAAAGTCGAAATGCAGGTGCGGCACAGGGGCAGCACCCTGGCATTTGAAGCCACCCAGGACATGTGCAGGATCACCCTTTTGTGCAGCCCGAAAAATACGTTTCAATTCGGATTCAAAGACAATCTGTATGAACTGTCAGTCGGGGCCACCAGAAAGTTTCACATATAGCCCCCTTTTATGCAATATGAGAACGGACAGTATATGCCGGTTCAAAACAGTGATGTGGCAGCACAGCTCAACCGCATGGCTGATCTGCTGGAAATTGAAGATGCAAATCCCTTCAGGGTCAGGGCGTACCGCAATGCCGCCAGAACCGTTAAGGGTCTGGCCCGGCCAGTGGCTGATCTGATCAAACACAAAGAGGATCTCACAGCATTCCCGGGCATCGGAAAAGACTTGGCGGACAAGATCAAAGAGATCATTTCAACCGGCACCTTTTCACAACTGGAAGAAATGAAAACCGATCTTCCCACGGAACTTCCCGGTTTGATGAATATTGAACACATTGGTCCCAAACGGGCCAAGCTGCTGTATCAAAAAGCAGGTATTTCATCCCCTGAAGATCTGAAAAAAGCGGCACGTGCAAAAAAAATCCGGAACATCAAAGGGTTTGGAGAAAAAATTGAGCAATCCATTCTGTCCAGTCTGGAACAGATGGCGGATCAAAACCGGCGCATATTATTATCAGATGCTGAAGAACGGGCCGCTCCCCTGACAGAATACCTGGAAAAAGCTTCGGACACAGACCGGATCACACTGGCCGGCAGCTTTCGCCGCAGGAAGGAAACAGTGGGAGATCTGGATATTCTGGTGTGTTCAAAAAACCCGCAGCAAACAATTGACCATTTCACCGGTTACAAGGACATAAATCAGATCATCTCCAGGGGCGGCACCTTGTGCCGGGCAGTGCTGGATTCTGGACTGCATGTGGATCTCCGGGTGCTGCCCCCAGATGGCTACAATGCGGGGCTGCACCATTTCACCGGGTCAAAGGCCCATAACATCGCCCTTCGGAAACGGGGGACAAAAATGAATCTTAAAATAAATGAATACGGCATATTCAAAGGAAAAAAACAGATCCAGGTAACACAGGAAAAACAGATCTATGAAATCCTGGAACTGGATTATGTAGTCCCTGAACTCAGGGAAAACAAGGGAGAAATCCAGGCAGCTGAGCAGAACCGGCTGCCCTGTCTGGTCCAGTTGCAGGACATACGCGGAGATCTGCATGTCCATACCAGTGAAACCGATGGCCTGGCCGGTCTTGAAAAAATGGTGGAACATGCGCAGCAGTTAGGATACACCTATCTTGCCATCACCGACCATTCCCGGCAGGTGCGCATTGCCAACGGCATGGATATCCGCCGCCTGGAAAAACAGATGGAGAACATCGACCAGCTCAATGACAGCCTTGATGGTTTTCGGGTGCTTAAGGGCGTGGAAGTGGATATCCTGGCAGACGGAAGTCTTGATTTTCCAAATGCGGTTTTGAAAAAACTGGATCTGCGGGTCTGTTCCATCCACTTTTCCCATAACCTGTCCCGAAAAAAACAGACAGAACGCATTATCAAAGCCATGGAAAATCCCTTTTTCAATATCCTGGGCCATCCCACCGGCCGCCTCATCAACCGGCGCAAGCCTTATGCAGTGGATCTGGAAAAAATTATGGCCGCTGCAAAGAAGAACGGCTGTTTTCTCGAGCTCAATGCCCAGCCGGACCGGCTGGACCTGAACGATGATGCCTGCAGGATGGCCCGGGACATGCATGTCAAAATTGCCGTTTCAAGCGATGCCCATGATACGGGCGGCATGTCACATCTGCGGCTGGGAATTGATCAGGCAAGGCGCGGCTGGCTGGAACCTGCAGATATCATCAACACATACAGCTGCCAGGACCTTGTCCGGATGATGACCCGGAGGTAACAACAGGTCCAATATCAAAAGGACATTGTGCAATTTCCCGCAGAATATACTCACCGGATTTCTTTTTTGCCAGATGCCTGCCTTTTTTATCCCGAAAGGTGCGGTGGGAGGTTTCCATCATAAAATGGAACCGGGTTTCAATAAAATACCCCAGAATGGCAGGATCAATGACAGCACCCAGATTATCGATATTGGACACAAAAGCATACTCATAACCATTGTCCAGCAGCTGTCTGAGCATGCCGCTGGTATACAGAGCGGTATATACATTCCCGTGACCCGGGGGACACCATTCAAGCTCCGGATTTTCATGGTGCTGTGCAGGTGCAAGGGTGGCTGCATCCACCTTGGGAACCCTGTGCTGGAGAAATTCGACATCCACTGAGCGCTTCTGCAGCCAGGGATACTTTTCCAATGCCCTGCGTGTGGCCCTGGATGTTGAAAAACTGTTCATGAAAACAACCGGGACTGGAGGCTTCATGCGCTGGCACTGGGATACCACGATATCCAGGAAGGAAAAATTCGATTTTACTTTCAGCAGACCTTTGGGGCCGGTCATGCCCATGCTCGTGCCCAGGCCACCGTTTAACTTTATGGCAACCGTTTTGTGCAGATACCGCCGCCCGATTTTTTCCTGTCCGCCGGAGGTCAGAGAGGAAACATCGGCCAGATCCTCCACCGGCAGGATATCGGTTTCACCAATCAGACCGGTTTCTTCTCTGATAAGTTTTTCAAAATGGTTTTGGAAAGTATGGATGACAGCACAAGACAGGTTTGCTGCTTTCATTTTTTGTGCAAACGGCTGGAACTGGTATTTCATGTCCCCCCTTTCAGCTCCAATATATTTGCTTGGTTTTTTGATGAATATTTTCTTTCGATTTTGGTTTGCCAGTAAGGCAGATTATGAATAATCCCAGGCACTGATTAGCTCAATACAGGAAAAAATGTATTTTCCGCCGACCGATTATGTATAATGGCTTTTTTAATTACCAACCGGAAAATCATGATTTTACAAGGACACAGCTGTTTTTGGTTGACAAAAAGCAGATTTTTAATATTAATGACATTTAAAGTCAGGACAACCGAATAAAGGACGTAAACATAATGGCGGAGCCCGAGTCTCGGAGAAAAAAGCCCTGCAAATCCAAAGAAAAGAAAACAATCCGCTTTGGAGCCAAAACAAAAGGCGGCAGGGAAGAAACAGCTTTTCCCATCGTGGGTATCGGTGCTTCGGCAGGCGGGCTACAAGCTATAGAGACCTTTTTTGCCATGCTTCCGGCCGACTGCAATATGGCCTTTGTGATTGTCCGGCATCTGCCCCCCCACCACGAAAGCCTTATGAATTCTCTTTTATCCAAGGAAACGCCCCTTCAGGTAAACAACATCCGGGATGGGATTCCTATTGAGATCAACCAGGTCTATATCTCCCCCCCGGGAAAAGACGTGGTCATTCAAAACAGAACCCTTTACCTGCAAGAGGCACAGAAAAAAAACGGTTTGCACTTTACCATCGACACCTTTTTCCGGTCCCTGGCCGAAGACCAGAAGGAAAAAAGCGTCTGTATCGTGCTGACCGGTGCCAACAACGACGGCACCCTGGGAGCTAGGCTGATCAAAGGGGAAGGGGGAGTGGTCATTGTCCAGGAAGAACAGCAGGCCCAGTATCCCCGAATGCCCAAGAGCGTCATCGATGCGGGACTGGCTGATATCATTCTCCCGGTGGAGAAAATGCCCGAACACCTGTCCCGATTGCGCAACCACCCCTTCATGACAACCAAACCGGTGGAATATCCCCCCACCAAAAACCTTGAAAACGACATCCAGAGCATTTTGATGCTCGTGCGGACTCAGACCGGCCAGGATTTTTCTCAATACAAGCAAAACACGGTGCTGCGAAGGATCCGGCGCCGCATGGCCCTGAACCATATCAACGAAATGAACGACTACAGGCGCTATCTGCGTCAGAATACCCAGGAGGTGAGCGAACTTTTTTCAGATCTGACCATCAATGTGACCAGCTTTTTCAGAGACAACAAGGCATTTTTGGCGCTGTTGAAAAAAGGGATCAAACCCCTGATGGAAAAAAAGAAAACAGGCAGCCCCTTTCGGGTCTGGGTGCCGGGATGCTCCTCCGGCGAAGAGGCATATTCCCTGGCTATCCTGCTGATCGAGACTGCAGAGCAGATGGAAAAATCTTTCGATTTCCGGATCTTTGGCACCGATATTAATACCGATGTCTTAGGCGCGGCCCGCAGGGGCGAGTTTCTGGAGAACATCGAAGCGGACATTTCCGGGGAGCGTCTGAAGCGATTCTTTACCAAAAGGGGGAACAGTTATTATGTGGACAGCAGGATACGGGAAGCGATGGTCTTTGCGGACCACGATGTGACCCGGGACCCCCCTTTTTCCAATCTGGATTTGATCTCCTGCCGGAACCTGCTCATTTACATGGACAATGACCTGCAAAAACGGGTCTTCCGAATTTTGCACTACAGCCTCAAACCGGCAGGCATTCTGTTTCTCGGCTCCTCGGAGACCGTTGGTGAGACATCCGAGGTGTTTGCGCACATCGACAATAAAAACAAGATATACCAGCGCAAGGATGTGGATATCAAGACCATGCAGCATTTCCGCGCACCACTGGTCCTGGGGCCAATGCGGGAAAAACCGGAAATGCCGCAGAATAAACGGCAAAGGACCCCCAATGCGCAAGAAAAGGATGATGCAAGGGCTTTGGTGGAAAGCGCCTTTGCTGAAAAATACGCCCCCCCGGCCGTATTGATCAATAAGGCATACGACATCCTCTATTTACACGGTGAGACCGGTCGGTACCTTTCACTGCCCAAAGGGGAAGCCAATTTGAACCTTTTCCGTTTGATAAATTGGGGGGGGGGGGGGGGG
>JAABSO010000023.1:64404-67815 GCA_011390335.1 Desulfotignum sp.
GGGGGGGTCACTTCAGGCTCTCTCAGGCCCTTGAAACGGCAAAATCAAACAAGGAGCCGGCCCGCATCGACCGGGTTCAGATCCGGCACAATGATGAATCCCTGTCGCTGGACCTGGTGTGCACCCCGCTTTTTTCGAAAAAAGACAACGCCCGATATATTCTGGTGGAGTTCCAGGAACATTTGCCAAAGGAAACGGGCGAAAAAAAACGGCCGCCACAGGAAGAAGGCGAAAAATCCTTGGCTGTCACCGAGCTCGAGCAAGAGCTTCTGGGGACGAGACAGGAGCTTAAGTACACCATCGAGAAATGCGAGACCGCAAATGAGGAACTCAAATCGAGCAATGAGGAGCTTCTGACCAACAACGAAGAGCTTCAGAGTACCATCGAGGCGCTGGAATCCTCAAAAGAGGAGATTCAAAGCACCAATGAGGAACTGGAGACCCTCAATACCGAGTTGTCAAAGAAAAACCAGGAGCTGATGAAAGTCGAAGAAGACCTGAACAACCTGATTGCCTTCTCGGAGGTCGGCACCGTTTTGCTGGACTCCGATCTTTGCATCAACCGGTTTACAAGCGAGGCAAAAGCGGTGTTCAATCTTGATGAAGAACGGGATATCGGCCGGTCCATCAGAGACATTACCAACAAAATGCAATACAGCAAATTTGCCGAAGATGCCGAGGAGGTACTGGACAAACTGACCCGAAAAGAGATTAAAATCCATGACCATAGTGGTAACTGGTTTGTGGTAAGGATCTTTCCCTACCGGACCCAAAAAAATGTGATTTCCGGAGTTGTTATTACCTTTATGGATATCATCCGGTATGGTGCTTCCGAGCTTTATGTTCAGGATGCCAAAAACTTTTTTTACCAAACCCTGTCCGCCCTGTGGGAGCCCATTTTGATTCTGGATGAATCGCTCAATATCGTTACGGCCAACCGTGCTTTTTTACGGACCTTTAAAACAACGCCAAAGGAAACCGAAAATCGATTCATCTTCGAGCTGGGCGACAACCAGTGGGACATCCCGGAGCTTAGAAAATTTTTATCGGAGATCATCCCCCGCGACAATGAATTTGAGGGCTATGAAGTCATGCACGACTTTCCCGGCATCGGTCGCCGCAACATGTCTTTGAACGCCCGAAAAATCTCGCAGGGTGAGGAGCGCCCGACCATGATTCTGTTGGGTTTCAGGGATATCACCGCTGATCGGTGATGTAACATGTGAGGAAAACTTTGGCGCCATGACACGTAAAAAAGACAATCCCGGCAGCACAACCCAAAGCTTGATAGCAGGGGCAGCCCGCAGCCGCCGTTCACGTCAGCCTTTTCTTGACCGACTTGAAGCGTTGCAGGATTTTTACAATTTTTCCCCTGCCGGATATGTGACGCTGGATGGAAACGGCAATATCCTTGATGCCAATCTGACCATCTCCATGATGGTCAATACGACCTTGGCCGAGATGAGCGGTCAATCTTTCTACGACTATGTTCACCTGGATGACCGGGACACGCTCTATTCTTATCTGAGAAACCTCTTCAAAAACAAACGCCATCAAATCTGCGAAATTCGACTTCAAAATGCACGCAAAAAGATGATACCTGTCGTCCTGGACGGCTTGCTTGCCGAGGACCGGAAAGGCCGACAAATTTTCCGGTCGGTGGTTATGGACATCACCGAGCGCAAGCAGATGGAAACGGATTTGCGCAGATCCCGGGATGGACTGGAGGAACAGGTTCGAAAACGCACGGCTGAATTGGAAAAGCTGAATGAAGCATTGAGAATAGAGGTCGAGAAGCGCAAGAAATTCGAGGCCGATCTGAAATCACAGAATAAAAAAATTCTGAAAGCGCAGGAACGACGTAAATATTTATCAAAAAAGTTGGTGGAACTCCTGGAAAAAGAACGCCGGGCGATAGCCGAGTCCCTTCATAACGATGTCGGACAGATACTGGCAAAACTCAATATGGATCTCGATGATGTGATAGATGCAAGTGAACATGCCTCCATCAAGGCAGATGCACTAGTCCAGGTACAAAACAGCATCATGAAATCGATGGATTATGTCAGCTGGCTGGCAGGCAGTCTCAGGCCGCACATCCTGGAAAACCTTGGGCTGGTTCCAGCCATCAGAAACATGTTGAATAAAATGAAAACGAATTCCAACGTCCGTTTTCATCTTCATACACAAGGGGATTTTTTGCAGATAGATGATGAAAAGGCCCTGGCTATTTACCGGATCACTCAAGAGGCGGTGACAAACTGCCTCAAGCATGCCCGTGCAGAGAATATTATTGTCAACCTGACCAGAAATGACCAATTTTTATCAATAACCATAGACGACGACGGCCCGGGTTTTGAATACGATAAAATATCAGCCCAAAAAGGTGGAAAAGATAAGCTTGGCCTTATCATCATGCATGAGAGGGCAATCCAGGTCGGCGGTGAGTTTCGCATCAAATCCCGGGTCGGAAAAGGAACCCGGGTGATCGTGGAGACACCGGTTGAATGAAATTGTGTATGGTATATAGGAGATTAATATCATGGAACAAAAGAGTACCGAGAAACCGCACGTCGGCAAAACAAAAACCCTTCTTGCTGACGACCACCCCGTGGTCTTGGAAGGAATCATCAGGGCGTTTGAAAAAGAACCGGATTTTGAAATCGTGGGCACGGCTCCGGACGGATTTCAAGCTGTCAAAATGGTAAAAGCCCTGAAGCCCGACCTGGTGATCATGGATATCTCCATGCCCAATATGAAGGGAATAGACGCAACACAAGAGATCAAGACCTGGAACGAACAGATCCAGGTCTTGATCTATACCATGTATTCGGACCGGGAATATATCACAACCCTTTTCAGGCTGGGCATAAGCGCCTATATTCTCAAGCGGGAACCCATCAAAGAAGTCATCCGGGCGGCAAAAGTGGTCAAGTATGGGGGCACCTACTTCTCCAGTGGCGTGCGCAAGGTCCTCTCGGAACAACTGGATGCGCTGACCATGGGAGATCTGGCTGAAGTCAGAGAAATGCAGAACGGCATTACAAAACTGACAGTCCGCGAAAAAGAAGTTTTTGCCCTTCTGGCGGACGGTTTAACCCCGAAGGAGATTGCCGAACGTCTCTGTATCAGCACCAAGACCATAGAGACCCATAAGTACAATATCATGCATAAACTGGAGGTTTCCTCCATTGCCCAACTCACCAAGATCGCTTTTAAGAAAGGGCTTATTGAATTCTAAGATATTTCTTAGACGCTTTTTGACTCTATCGTGTCAAAAACACATATTATGGTATGTTGAATAGATACGATCACCATATATTGGTTTTGCCTGTTATCCTTTATGCCCACCACTGTTTTCCCTCTCACAAAATTTCATGAAACAACCTCCGAAATAAAGTATTTTAAAAT
>JAABSO010000024.1 GCA_011390335.1 Desulfotignum sp.
GACAATGTATTGTCCTACAAAATTGTGATGCCTGATGGAAAAACATATACTGTGGTGCGCAAACACCATCCCGGCAGAAAAATTCTTTCCACAGACCGTGTCACCTTTGTGGTGCAAAACACTGCGGGTGATACGGTCCAGACCATAGTGCTGGATGGTGAACAGATCCGCAAAAAAGGCCTGGGCAAAGATGTCACCAACAAAAGCCTTAACGGGCTTCCCGGCATCCAGAAAGAAGGGTGCGACGGCATTATCACCTCTGCCAGGTTTATTTTGTACCCCGAATTTGTGTGCAAGAAAACCGGCTGCATCGAATTTTTCGGCAATGACATGACCGAGGCAGGACAGGCCATCACTGCCATATCAAAGGCTTTTTCCAACACTGATCCCGCCATAATGGCTTTAGAACATTTTGACGAAGAATATATCAAAGCCATCCGGTACAAAACCAAGAACGCCCTGGGCAGCCGGCTCAAGGCTGTGCTGCTTGTGGACATGGTGTCCAATGACAAAAACATGCTGGATCAGGGCATGAAAACCCTTGAAACCATTTTAGCCCCCTATGACAAAACAGAGCTGACCATTGCAGCCGATGACACAGAGGCACAGCGTTTCTGGGAGGACCGCAAGCGTCTGGGTGCCATTGCCGCCCATACTAATGCCTTTAAACTCAATGAAGATATCGTGCTGCCCATGGATTCTCTGGCGGATTTTGTGCGTTTCGTGGACCGGACAAACCTTGAGGAAAAGGCATTCAACCAGACCAGGATCATCCAGGATATCGTGGATTACCTGAACCGGGCTATCCCCCTTGCCGATCCCCAGTGGCTGAAAAAAAAGGTGGGGCAGGCCAAGGACCTTGCCTGGGCAACGAAGAAAAAACTGGCCATTGCCTCCAGGGATGCCCTGGAAGCAGGGATCCATGCCAGAAATTTTTATGCCAGAGTCACACAGAGCCTGATGGGGTATACCCTGATTCTGGAAAATCTGGAAAAAATTTATCAGGCCGCAGGGTCCCGGCTGATCGTCATTGCCACACACATGCATGCAGGTGACGGCAACATCCATGTGAATATCCCTGTTTTGTCCAATGACCGGGAAATGATGGAACGGGCCGCCATGACCGCCGATCTTGTCATGGAAAAAGCCGTTTCCCTCAATGGTGTGGTATCAGGGGAACACGGTATCGGCGTGACCAAATTCAAATACCTGGATCCCGCCTTCATCACCGCATTTGACCAGTACCGTGACCGCATCGATCCCCTTCGGATCATGAACCCTGAAAAACTGTCTGAACCCGGGATTATCAACAAACTGTTCACCCCGTCCTTCAACCTGCTGGAACTGGAAGCCCGGATACTCAAGCACGGCTCTTTGTCCCACCTGGCCCTGAATATTGCCAATTGTGTACGCTGCGGCAAATGTAAGCCAATGTGTCCGGTGTTTTTTCCGGACAAAAACATGTTCTTTCATCCCAGAAACAAAAACCTTGCCCTGGGGTCACTTATCGAAGCCATGCTGTATATCACCTTGCGCACCCAGTCCACAGGATTCAAGATTCTCAAAAATCTGGAACAGATCGCAGATCACTGCACCATCTGTCACCGGTGCAGGGACAAGTGCCCGGTGAACATAGATTCCGGCAATATCTGCATTGAAGAAAGAAACATTCTCAAATCCATGCAGTTTACCCGCACCCCTGTATCCACCCGCATGACCCTGGCATACCTGGCTGAAAAGCGGCCCCTTGCCAACCGACTGATCCGGCCGGCCCTGCTGGGGGCCGGTGCTTTCTTACAACGCAATGCTGCAGGTCTTTTATCTTCGGTGGCCGGAACCAGGGCTTTTTCCCGGACCAGACCCATGCAGCTGCTGCGGTCAAAAATGGCCAGGCCTGATGCCAAAACCCTGCGAAGTGTGCTGCCTGTGACCCAGAAAAACCAGGCCCTGCTGCTGGAGCCTGCCGGACCTGCCATATCCACGGTTTTTTATTTTCCCGGCTGCGGCAGTGAACGGATCTTTTCACGCATCTCCATGGCCGCCATTTTTGTTTTGCTGCACCAAAACCACCGGGTCATACTGCCGCCGCCTTTTTTGTGCTGCGGATATCCATTTAGGGCCAATGCCCAGACAGAACAGTTTCACCGGATATTTTTAAAAAACATGATTGTCTTAACCCAGATCCGGGATATGTTCCATGATCTGGATTTTGATGCCTGCCTTGTATCCTGCGGCACTTGCATGGAATCTCTGGTGCAGCTGGATGTGGAGCAGATTTTTAATTGTCCTGTCGCAGATATTTCAGAATACGCGCTCAATCATTTTAAAACACCCATACAGGGGCATCCGGCCAGTCTGTACCATGCCCCCTGCCACGATTCTCTGAAAGATGCTGCCCCCTCACTTTTGAAAACACACGGCATCACTGTGACACAGGTTCCCTTCTGCTGCTCTGAAGCCGGCACCATGGCCCTTTCCACACCTGATATCAGCCATTCCATGCTGGTGCGCAAGCAACAGGCCCTGGACCATGTTCCCAGAGAGGGGCACACAAAGATATTGACCAACTGCCCTTCCTGCCTCCAGGGCCTGGGCCGCCATCCGTTTCTTACGCCGGTCCATCTGGCAGAGGAACTGGCAATGCTTTTAGGAAATACTCACTGGCAGACAACCCTGAAGGCCCAGGCAGCTGCCTGTGAAATAGTTACCTTCTGACCATGAACCTGATACTGCTCACCTCTATCGATTTCATCGGTTCTGACCGGGTCAGCCTCACAGGCAGGCGCCATGCCCATATCAAAAATGTGCTCAAGGCTGTAACCGGTGACCGGGTGGCCTGCGGGATTCTCAACGCAAATATGGGGACTGCCGTCATTCTCCATATTGATGATAAAAAGGTGGACCTGACGGTGACCCTCAACCAGGCACCGCCGGCAATATTGCCTGTAACGCTGGTTCTGGCACTGCCCCGGCCCAAGATGCTCAAACGCATCATCCAGAGTGTTACCAGTCTTGGGGTAAAAGATATTTATCTGGTCAATTCCTGGCGGGTGGAAAAAAGCTTCTGGCAGAGCCCTGTGCTCACAGATGAAAAGCTTTTTGAATATGCACTGCTGGGACTGGAACAGGCAAAGGATACCCAGATGCCCAATATCCATAAAAAGCGGTTTTTTGCCGGATTTGTAAAACAGGAACTGCCGGGAATAGCCAAGGGCTGCCGGTGTATTATGGCCCATCCCAAAACATCCCATCCATGTCCGGACGGGGTGAATCAGCCGGTTGTACTGGCTGTCGGACCTGAGGGCGGATGGATTGACCTGGAGGTAAAAACATTTGAAGACATCGGGTTTGTTCCATACAGCATCGGTTCCCGGATTTTGACGGTGGAAACCGCTGTTACCTGTTTATTGTCACGCCTTTTCATATAAACCAATTTATACAAAACAGATAAATCATGGATAAAAATGGATAAAAAAACAAAAAAAGAACGGCAGAATGCATTTGAAAGCCTACCCCAGGGGATCAAAGAAAAACTGACCCCGGAAGAAAAAGCGCTGTTTTTAACAGCAGATACCTGGCCTGAGACGCTCTTTGAAAAACTGGATGAGTTTCTCATCAAAGAGTGAACAGCAACGCAAGCCCAACCCTGTTTTTTAGAAACCATAGACAAAAACTTCGACTTGTGCGGTTAGCGGTTAGCCTTTAGCGGTTAGCTAAAAATCTAACAGCTAACAGCTGATAGCTAATGGCTAAATCCAACCGCACCGGTTGAAAGACCTGATCACGCGTATAAGATTTTACGATGCGCTTGCTGCACCTGGCAAGGTGGTATCAAAAAGGCGATCCCTGATCAGGGTCTTGCAGGAGAAGGCTGGTGGGTGGGATTATTTTTCAGCATCTGTTTTTTTCTGTTCCAGGATCTGCCATCTGGTGTATAGATCCTGGACCTGCTTTTCCGCCTGTTCCAGTTCTTCACAGGCTTTGGTCATCTGCGCCACCTGTGCTGCAAAATCAGGGTCCTGTATTTTGTCATGCAGGGCCTGCACATGGGCTTCTGCTGCCAGGATTTTTTCTTCCATATGTTCCAGCGCATACTTGTCCTTATAGGAAAAAACAGGTTTGGGAACAGAAGTCTTTTTTGCTGCCGGTCCGGCAGAAGACCCGGTTGTCTGCTTTTGTGACGGCTGTTTCTGCAGGGTTCTGGCTTTGAGGATCTGGTTGAAATCCTTGTAAAACGTAGCATCTGCTGCCGGATCCAGATACAGTATCCGGTGACAGACCCGGTCCATGAGATACCGGTCATGGGAGACAATCACTACAGCACCGGCAAATTCCTGGATACTCTGTTCCAAAACTTCCAAAGACAAGATATCCAGGTCATTGGTGGGTTCATCCAGAAGCAGGACATCAGCAGGCTGCAGCATGAGGCCGGCCAGAATGATCCTGGCTTTTTCTCCGCCGGACAGGCGCTTGACCGGCATATCCAGTTGGTCCGGCATGAACAGAAACCGTTTGGCCCAGGTCACCACATGCACACTTTTCCCCAAGTAGTTGACCGAATCCCCACCGGCTGGATTCAGGGCATCCCGCAGCAGGGTTTCAGGGTCCAGCTGGGTTCTGTCCTGGTCATAGACGGCAATTTTCAAGCCCTCGGCCCATTTGACCGTGCCAAGATCCGGTTCCGCCTTTTTTTCCAGCAACGATAAAAAAGTGGATTTGCCGGAGCCGTTTTCACCCACCACCCCCAGGCAGACCCCAGGTCCCAGTTCAAAGGTAATGCCGGAAAAAAGACAGGTTTCTCCAAATCCTTTGGTGAGATTATGCACCTGTATCAGCTTTCGGGTCTGCCGGCCGGTACCGGTAAAATCAATATCCACTTTGGCAATGTGGCGGTTTCTTTGCTTGAGTGCGCCCAAATCCTGGCGCAGTTTATCTGCCTGGTCAATACGGAACCGGGCCTTGGATGTTCTGGCCTTAGGCCCTTGTCTGAGCCACTGGTCTTCCCTGCGCATTTTACTGGCCAGAGATGCCTGCTGTTTTTCCTGGGCAGCCAGAAATTTTTGGCGCTCTTTTTCAAACTCCTGGTAAGACCCCTGAATTTTAAAATATCCCTGGGCGTAAAATTTGCCCATTTCCATGATGCCGGTGCACACATTTTCCAGAAAAGCCCTGTCATGGCTCACCAGGATATAGGAAAACGGCGCAGATACAAGGACCTGCTCCAGCCACAGAATACCGCTGATATCCAGATGGTTGGTGGGCTCATCCAGCAGCAGAAGATCCGGCCCCATGCACAGGGAACGGGTGATGGACAAGCGTTTCTTCCACCCGCCGGACAACTGCCTTACCAATATATTTGTATCTACAAACTTGCCTTTTCCCAGGGCCTGGTTTATCCGCCGAAGACGCTCTTTGTCATCCATGGGAAAGCGTGACAGGCTGGAAAAAAGCGTTTCTTCAACCGTTTGATCCGGATCAAGCCGGTCCTCCTGGTCAAGATAGACAATACGCTCCCCCTTTTGCACCGTTACCTCACCACTGTCAGGAAGCGCCATGCCTGCAACGATTTTGAGCAAAGTGGATTTGCCGCTGCCGTTGCTGCCGATGAGCCCCAGATGTTCCCCTTTTTTAAAATCAAAGCTCAGATCTGAAAAAAGGGTGTCATCGCCAAAGGATTTGGATATTTCACTGATGCTGAAAAGAACTGACATGAAATAATTTTCCGGATCTAATGGGGTTTCTGGATCCGTTTGAACACCCGGACCATTTTGATAACAAAGGTGACGACCAGAGCTGTGCTGATGAGCAGGACAAAACTGGCGGCAAAAAATGTCATGATAAAACTGAAAGGGTCATCAAGGCTATAGGATGCCCTGAGCATATTCACGCCGAAAAACAGGAAAAACAGCGATATAAGCATCAGCACAATCTGAAAAATCCACCAGGTATATTTCATGAAATCCAGTTCCGTAATTTTATCAGTACACTTTTATGAGTACACATAGTGCGAAAAATTTGCTGCCCAGCGTACCGGTTCTGTCAAAAAAAATCAAATCAATATTGATTATTCACAAGGGGGTCATATAATAAAAGGATGATCCTGGGTACAATCACAACAAATGACCGGCATACTGCCATTTCGGAGAATACAGATTCATGAGGGTGCTGCTGGTTGAAGATGATGAAAAAATCGCCCGCTTTGTGGAAAAAGGGCTGCGGGCATCGGGTTTTGCCATGGATACGGCAGCCACAGGACCCTTGGGATTTGAAAAAGCATGTGAAAAATCGTATGACACGGTGATCATTGATATTATGCTGCCGGAAATGGATGGATTTTCCCTGATTCGCAAAATCCGGACCCATGACAACAATACCCCGATTATTGTACTGAGTGCCAGGGACCGGGTGGACGACCGTGTCCGGGGCCTTGAGGCAGGTGCGGATGATTATTTGACCAAACCCTTTGCTTTTTCTGAACTGCTGGCCCGTATCCAGGCGTTGATCAGGCGGGCAGGGAATGTGTCAGATCCGGTCCTGCTCTCTTACGAGGACCTATCTCTGGATATTGTGAAACGCCAGGTTAAAAGAGGGGGGGGGATTATTGACCTGCAGCCCCTGGAATTTTCCCTGCTGGAATACCTGCTGCGCAACCGGGAACGGGTGGTGTCCAAAACCATGATCATGGAGCATGTGTGGAATTACAATTTTGATCCCATGACAAATGTGGTGGAAGCCAGAATCTGCAGGTTACGGGATAAAATTGACAAAGATTTTTCTGTAAAACTGATCCATACGGTAAGGGGGGCAGGGTATGTGCTGAGGAACCAGGATGCCTGATCTGTTCAGGACCATCAGTTTCCGTCTCACCCTCTGGTATACCGGGATTTTTTCCATATCCGCCTGTGTGGCATTTGTACTTTTTTATTATCTGGCGGTGTCCACCCTTCAGGACCAGACCGATCAGGAACTGCTGGAAAAAGCCAGCCAGTTTTCCGCAGTCATCCAGCAGAACGGACTGCGGGGAGCAAGCACCCTGGCGGTTATTGAAGCCCAGGCAGCAGGGGAGAAACTGATCTTTTTCAGGCTGCTCTATCCAACAGGCGAGGTGTTTGCATCATCCCACATGTCCTATTGGAAAGATGTCACAGTTGACCAGCACCTGCTGGATATGCTGGTAAAAAAAAAATCCCATGTGTTTGACACCCGCACAATAGCCCGGACACATAAGGCACGCATCCTGTATGCCTTTGTGGCCCACAATGCCATTTTACAAACCGGGGTTGTCATGGATGCCCAGTCCAGATTTCTCAATGCCTTTAAACTGGTATTTCTTGTTGCCATGGTATTTATTATCGGGTTTTCCGCTGTTTCCGGCTGGTTTCTGGTGCGCAAGGCGTTGCTGCGGGTGGATACCATTACCCGGACCGCCAAACAGATTACCGGTTCCAGTCTTCAAAAAAGGGTGCCGGAAACAGGAAGCAAGGATGAACTGGATCATCTGGCCAATACCTTTAACCAGATGCTGGACCGTATCCAGGCCCTGGTCAACAGTGTCAGGGAAATGGGGGACAATATCGCCCATGACTTGAAAAGCCCGGTCACACGGATCCGGGGTGGGGCGGAAATGGCCATGACACAGGGAAGAACCATGGATGATTTTCATGCCATGGCCGCTGACACCATAGAGGAATCAGACCGGCTTCTGGATATGATAAACACGATGCTGGTTATTTCCAGAACAGAGGCAGGAGAGGGGGAGTTTCAGTTTCAGCAGGTGAATGTAACCCAAATGATTCACCAGGCCTGTGATCTGTTCGTGCCGGTTGCAGAGGACAGGCAGATCCGGTTTTTCTGCAAAATTGCACACAGGTTTTATGCACATGCAGATATCAAAATGCTCCAGCGCGCATTTTCCAACCTTGTAGACAATGCATTGAAATATACCGGCAAAGGTGGACAGGTGGTGGTTCAGGCCCGGCAGAATGCCGGTGAAAATCTGGAGATTCAGGTGATTGATACCGGACCTGGAATTGCTCCGCAGTTCCAGGCGCGCATTTTTGAACGGTTTTTCCGGGCGGAATCTTCCAGGAACAGTCCCGGCACAGGCTTAGGTCTTCCGCTGGCCAGAACCATTGCCCAGGCCCACGGGGGAGATGTTCGTGTGGAAAGCACTCCGGGCAAAGGGTCTGTTTTCACTCTTTCATTACCACATTGTAATTTTCAGGTCATTTAAACATCATACTTTTGTATTATATTAGCAACTATAGAACACAATTGTTTTGATTATGTCTGCAACCCATTGAAAGGAGAAGATCAATGAAACACACAAAACAAATCCGTGCCCTTGTGCTGGTTATGTTCATCAGCCTTGTGATGGCGCCGGTGCCGTCTTTGGCCAAGAAAGCCGCCCAGATGATTCCTGCCAGTTTTTCCGACCTTGCGAAGGAGGCCAAACCGGCAGTGGTCAATATCCAGACCGTTAAAACCATCCAGGGGGGAGGAAGGGTGTTCCAGCATTTTTTCGGGCAGCCATTCGGCAACCGGGAAGGGCTTGAAGAGTTCTTTGCGCCTTTTTTCAACCAGCAGCCACAGGACCGCAAGGAACAGAGCCTGGGATCAGGGTTTATCATCAGCAAAGACGGATATATTGTCACCAATAACCATGTAATAAAGGATGCTGATGAGATAAAGGTGATCCTCCATGACAAACAGGAATATGATGCCGCAATTGTGGGAACAGATCCCATGACCGATCTGGCCCTTATCAAGGTGGAAGCAAAAGATCTGCAGCCGCTGAAATTCGGCAGATCCAGTGGTGCTAAAATAGGATCCTGGGTGGTGGCCATAGGCAGTCCCTTTGGGCTTGAACAGACCGTTACGGCAGGGATTATTTCCGCCAAGGGACGGATTCTGGGATCCGGTCCTTATGACGATTTCATCCAGACCGATGCCTCCATTAACCCGGGCAACAGCGGTGGGCCCCTGCTCAACATGGACGGTGAGGTTATCGGTATCAATACCGCCATTGTCCGGTCAGGCCAGGGGATCGGATTTGCCATTCCTTCTGATCTGGCCATGAACATAATTGATCAGCTTATCGACACCCAGCAGGTGTCCAGGGGATGGATGGGGGTGGCAATCCAGAATGTTACCCCGGAACTGGCAGAGTACTACGGAATCAAAGATACCGGCGGTGTTTATGTGGCCAAGGTTTATGAAGACAATCCCGCATATGAGGCCGGCATCAAGCCGGGGGATGTCATCATTGCCATCAACGATAAAAAGATCGATACCTCCCGGGATCTGACCATCACCGTTGCCAATCTCAAGGTCAATGAAACCGTTGATGTGACCCTGGTAAGAGAGGGCCAAGAAAAAATTGTCAAGGTTACGCTCGGGGAACGGCCGGACCAGGATCCTGAAACCTTGGCATCCAGTGATGCTTTTGACGGGTTTGGATTCAAATTCAGGCCTGTGGATGAGCAGATTGCAAGTCGTCTGGGATATCCTGCAGGGATCAAAGGCCTTATTGTAACGGAAATAAAACCAGGCACCCAGGCAGAAAACTCCGGTGTCCGGCCTGGTGACCTGCTCATGGAACTTAACCGCCAGCGGGTAACCAGTAATGAAGAATACCTGTCCCTGCTTGACCGGATTGAAAAAGGGCGGATTGCCCAGCTGCTGTTCAGACGTGGCAACAGCCATGTGTTTGTTGTCCGGTTTGAAAAATAAGGCCTGTCACCCGGGGTGTTTTAAAAGGTGTGAAAAACGCCTGAACGCCCCGGGTTTATCTTGCCATCCCATGACTAAAGTGTACAATGTAAATAAATGATTTGCCTGGATGCTGCATCCAGTATCCGGCATCAAACCAGGAGGCAGTTGTCATGGATACGATCATCGAAAGCCGAACCCTTCAGATCAAACTGGCGGATGGCACCCGGATCAGAGGAGAGGTCAACTTAAACCGGGGAAACGGCTATGACAGGTTGAGCGACCTTGTGGGAGATTATCATGAAAACTTTTTAACAATGTTCAACGCTGCCTTTCAGCAGGAAGATCAGGCCACAACCGCCACCTATCAGACCATTCTGATCAATAAAAGCCATATCCTGTTCGCCATACCAGAAGATGACATGGCCTAGCCGCGCATGTGCCGATATTGAAAAATTGTCATTAGTAATTAATTCAGGATAGATTGGAAATGGTGGAGCTGAGGGGGATCGAACCCCTGACCTTACGGCTGCCAGCCGTACGCTCTCCCAGCTGAGCTACAGCCCCACATGTGGAAAAGATGCTGATTAATAATAGAAACACAGGGCTGTGTCAATACAAAAATCACATTTATTCAAAATTCTATCTGTCCAAGGTTCCGGAACAGCCGGAACCCTGGAATAAGATATTGACACATGGTTTTATGAAAGGATATTATGGAGTGTTTTATTAATTTTTAATTATTTCAATTATTGGGTGCATGAAGGAGAAACCGATGCTGCGTTATCTGCGGGAAAATACTGGCAACTGGATCATCAAAATTTTTCTTGGAATCATTGTGGTGGTGTTTGTGTTTCTGGGGGTGGGATCCATGAATTCCGGCCGGAACAATTCGGTAGCCTCTGTAAATGATGAGCCAATTACCGTCACCGAATTCCAGGATGCCTACAGAAATCTGGTGGAACAGATGCGGGAGCGGTTTCAAGACAATCTCACCGATGACCTGTTAAAGGCCCTGAATGTAAAACAGCAAGCCCTTAATTCCCTGATCGAACAGAAACTGGTGGCTGCCCAGGCAGAAAAACTCAACATCACGGTCTCGGATCAGGAACTGGAAAATTTTATTCTGGCCATTGGGGCTTTTCACAAAAACAACGTTTTTGATATGGATCAGTACAAGCGGATACTGGGCCTAAATTCACTGAGCCCTGAGATGTTTGAACAGCTCCAGCGCAATGCCTTAAAACAGCAGAAAGTCCGGGACATGGTTCTGGGCAGTGTTTTTGTATCTGACCTGGAGGTAGAAAGTTTTTACCTGCACCATAATATCCGGATGGCAGTAAATTATCTCAAGATCGATCCAGCTGAATTTACAGATATTGCCCCCACCGAAGAGCAGATACAGGACTATTACCAAAAAAATATGGACCAGTATCAATCTGAACCCAAACGCAAAGCTATGTATTTACGATTTTCTCCGCAGGATTATCGCAACCAGGTAACAATTACCCGGGCACAGGTCCAGAACTATTATGAACAGCATCCCGATGCCTTTAAAATACCTGAAAAAGTTGAGGCCCGCCATATTCTGATCAAAGTGGATGATACAGCTGGTGAACAGGCTGTGGAAGAAGGCAGAAAAACTGCCCGGACTGTCTATCAGCGGGCTGTTTCTGGAGAGGATTTTGCTGAACTGGCAAAAGAAACCTCCCAGGGGCCTTCCAAAGAAGATGGGGGATATCTGGGTACATTTGAAAAGAAAAGCATGATCCAGCCATTTGCAGACCAGGCATTTTCCATGAAACCCGGTGAGATTTCAGAACCGGTCAAAACCCAGTTCGGCTGGCACGTTATCAAGGTGCTGAACAGATTTGATGCACACGTACAATCTGTGGAAGAGGCAGCCCAAGAGATTGAAGCCCAGCTGGCGGAACAGGAAATGCAGAATATGGCCTATTACAAGGCCGGAGAAGCCTTTGATGCAGTCATAGACGGAGATACCCTGGAACAGATTGCCCTGCTTACCCAAAAAGAGGTTGTGGACACCGGGTTCTTTGACCAGAATGGCAGCGGTCTTGATCTGAAACAGGCAGCCGATTTTGCCGATGCCGCGTTTGTCCTCGAAAAACAGCAGATAAGTGATGTCAAGCAGATCGGCAATGCATATTTTCTCATCAAGGTAGTGGAAACCATGGACCCTGATCAACTGCCTCTGGAAGCGGTGCGGGAACGTATCAGAGAAACCCTTGAAAAACAACTGCGCATGGCAGCCGCCGAAACCAAGGCGCAGGAACTGCTTGCAAAAGCGCAATCTGCTGAAAATCTAACGGCATTTGCACACAAAAAAAATCTGACACTGTCTGCCACTGAAGGGTTCACCCGCAATGATTTCATACCCGAGGTGGGCAGATCTGCTGATTTTACCAGTGCCGCTTTTGATCTGACCCCGACGCAGCCATTATGCCCCAGGGTTTTGAAAACCGACCAGGGATTTTATATTATTGGTTTCAAGGAAAAACAGGTGCCTGGCCCTGAGGAGATACAAAAGAACCTTGCAGAGGTAAAACAGCAGCTTTTGCAGGCCAAGCAGGGACAATATTACCAGGCATGGATAAATGAGCTCAGAGAAAAAAGTGAAATTGAAATCGATCCCCAATTCATGGAGTAGGACAAGACTAATGAAAAAACTATGCTGTTTCATATGCCTGGTGCTCATATGGGTTGCTTTTGCTTCCTGTGCCCCAAAGCATCCTGTACCGTTTTCTTCTGTGGATGCACCGGCTGATCCGGCCCTGGTACACGGGGTATTGCCCAACGGATTCCAATATGTGCTCATGGAAAACCATACCCCCAAAGACCGGGTGAGTATCCATCTCAATGTGTTTGCAGGGGCGGTTCACGAAACAGATGAACAGCAGGGCATAGCCCATTTTCTGGAACATATGCTGTTTAACGGAACAGAACATTTCAAACCCGGGGAACTGGTGACATATTTTCAGTCCATTGGTATGGATTTTGGGGCAGATGCCAACGCCAGCACCTCTTTTTTCCACACGGTGTATGATTTAAGCCTGCCCGGAGGAGATCAGGACCATCTTGCAGATGCCCTGCTGGTTATTGCGGATTATGCCAGAGGTGCCCTGCTTCTGGAAGATGAAATTGAAAGAGAACGCGGCATCATTCTGGCTGAAAAACAGGAAAGAGATTCTGTTTCCTATCAAACCTTTAAAAAAAAGTTTGCTTTTGAACTTCCTGGATCACTTCTGACAAAACGGTTTCCCATAGGCATTGCGCCGGTAATTCAAGCGGCTGACAAAGATCTGTTCAAACAGTTTTATGATGACTGGTACCGGCCGGACAATATGGTTCTGGTCATGGTGGGGGACATGGATATCCAGATGGCACAGGACCTTATCCAAAACCGGTTTAAATCACTGTATCCGCGATCTTCAGGCACCCCTCCTGGCCCGTCTGACATAAAATGGACACCCCATAAAGGGATAAAAACCTTTTATTTTCATGAACCGGAAGCGCCAAAAACGCAAATCACCATCGAGCGCATTGCATATACCGACGGTGCGTATCAAACCCTGGACAGCCTTAAACAGGACCTGGTCAAGTATCTTGCCGACACCATCCTTCAAAACAGGCTGTCCCGCATGATCAGGCAGCAGACCGTAGATTTCTCATCTGCATCTGCATACTCAGGCACTTTTTTGCAGCACCTTTCCATGGCTGCCATTACAGCTGACTGCAAACCGGAAGACTGGGAAGCAAGTCTTGTCCAGCTGGAAAAAATTCTGCGCCAGGCCCTTGAATCCGGATTTACCCAAAAGGAACTGGACCAGGTTGCAGCGGATTTTATCTCACAACTGGATGCTGGTGTCAAACAGGCAGATACCCGTAAAACCGCCCGGATTGCCAGATCTCTTCTGCAATCCATTCAGGACAGAAAATTGTTTTTGTCACCGGAGCAAAAAAAAGATCTGCTGCTGCCCTTTATTGAAAAAATTTCCCTGGAACAAGTAAACAAGGGGTTCAAAGATTCCTGGAAACAAGACCACAGGCTCGTTCTGGTCACCGGTAACGCACAGATTGCCTCTCTAACATCTGCCGCACCTGAACAAAAAATTCACAAAGTATTTATGGAAAGCCGGCAGCAGCCGGCCAACCTGTTTCTCCCGGTGGCAACCAGAACCTTTCCCTATCTTCCGGTTCCGGAAAAACCGGCCCGGATGACACTTCGGCAAAAAAATGTGAACGACCTGGGCATTACCCAGATTGATCTTGATAACAATATCCGACTTAATCTGAAGCAAACAGATTTCCAGGAAGGACAGTTCCTTTTCAAGGCGGTTTTCGGCAAAGGAAGTGCATGTCAGCCTAAGGATATCCCCGGTCTTTCTGACATCAGCCAGCGGACCATCCGCCTGAGCGGGCTTGCCGGCATGGATCCGTATCAGCTGAAACAGGCCCTGGCAGGCAGGGATGTCAGCATAGACTTTTCAGTGGGAGAATCCTTTTTTTCCCTGGAAGGGGCGGCAGATCCTGAAGAGGCTGCACTGGTGTTTCAGCTCATCTATGCCTATCTTGCTGATCCTGGTTTTCGTTCTGAAGGGCTTGCACTTGCCAAAACCCAATACCGCCAGATGTATGACGCTTTGAAACGGACACCTGACGGTATCATGCGTATCCATGGCAACCGGTTTCTGGCAAAGGGAAACCCGTTGTTTGGCATGGCCCATCCTGATGAAGTGGATCAGATTACATTAATGGATGTCAAATCCTGGCTCCAGCCCCATTTCACCAATGATGCCCTTGAAATATCCATTGTCGGAGATTTTGAACCGGATACCGTGATTTCGCATGCCCTTACGCATATGGGCGGCTTTGCAGCCAGAAAAAGTGCCCATGCGGACTGTTCTCCTGACCCGTTAGAATTTCCCAAAGGAGAACAACTGGACCTGACCCTGGATACCAAGATAGAAAAAGGCATGGTGCGGATGGCATTTCTTACGGATGATTTCTGGAATATCCAGCAGACCCGTGGGTTATCCATATTGTCAAATGTGGTTTCCGAACGTCTGAGAAAAATTGTGCGTGAAAGACTCGGGGCAGCCTATTCTCCCTATGCTTTTAATCAACCTTCCATGGTCCATGACGGATACGGCATCATGCAAATGGTGGTGCCGGTGTCACTCGATAATTCAGATCTGGTTGAACAGACAATGCAGGATATCGTCAAAGATATTGTAGAAAACGGGGTGGCCCAAAAAGAGGTGGAGCTGGCTTTGAATCCTGTTCTCAGTCAGATTAAGGATCTCGTAAAGACCAACCCCTACTGGCTGCATTCTGTTATGGCAGATTCATGGGAACATCCGGAAAAACTGCAATGGGCAAAAACCATTATAGACGGGTATGGATCCATCACTTTTGAAGAACTGACAAGATTGGCAGAAAAATACCTTGATCTGAACACTGCCTCCCTCATCCGAATTCAGCCGGAAAGCTGATATGAACAAATGGGGGGCAGGGCTATGACTGATATTGCTGGGGCGGGTTTTCCACCTGTTCGGTGACATTGTTGCGCAGATAATAATCCAGGTCAAACAATTGTTTGAAACTCAAATCCTTGAACTGTACATGCCGTTTTCGCACCTTCATGGAACTGAAAGAGGGTGTGTTGGTTACTTCATAATCATCTACTATTTTAAAGGGAAGATCCCCCACATAATACCCCATGCTGCTTAAAAATACAGTTTCTTCCGGGAGCTGGTCATCTTTTTCATCGGTATTGCTTGTGTCAATATATTTAAAACACAGACCCCCCATGCTGATGTCGATAATCTGACCAAGTTTGCGGGATTTGGGACTGATGGCGGCATAGGCTCCTTCCACAGCTTTGTACCGCTTGTTTTTCCTTCTTTCAACCGTCCTTTTTCTGCCAACCATAAGAAGGTTCCTTGTCTATTTCTGGATATTATTGTTTAATTGTTCAGAACTTTCACTTTTTGATGATATAATGCAAAAAATATACCCCTGTCAAGTCTGCACAGCCCTGAAAAAGCAATCATTTGCGGTATAGCCCATTTTCACGGATGGTAAAGACAGCCCAAAGCAGTAGATCACAACTTTGTTTTGTCAGCAGCAGATGCGAATAAGGGAAAATAAAGTAATAAAAAAAGGTATATTTTTCCCCAACATTGGGTATATTTTTTCATTATTCCTTGTTCCAGTTTTGTGGGGCTGTCACATCCGGCTCTGCCAGAAAATCTTCCCAGGCCGCCATGCACACTTCATAGCCAAACCCCCTGTAACGCAGATAATTCATCGCTTTTTTTTTTTGGGTTTCCAGGTCATGATGCTGCCATTGTCTGCGCTTGAAACCAAGGGCTTTTCGGGCCATATGATTGTCATTATAATCTGTGAGCAGCGTATCGCGTATATGGGAAGATATGCCTTTTTGTTTCAACTCATATTCCAGGGCAAATCTTGATTTCGGGTTATATCTTATGCGGTTTTCAACAAACAGCCTGGCAAAGGTTTCATCATTGATATAACCATAGTGTTTCAGCTGACCAATAACTTTGAAAATGTTTTTTTCATCATACTGTTTTTTCTGCAGATAATCCCTGACCTCCTTTTCACTGCGTGGTCTGTACCCAAGGTACCGGACAGCCAGATGCAGGGCTTTTTCCACATCATAATCAAATGAATCAAACAGGCCCATGGGATGTTTTTTTCCAGTTGATGGTGAGACATGCCAGTTTTGCGCCGTTGGTCTCATGAAAAATGGCATGGCTGGTTTTTACAGATGCATTTTTATCCAACACCTTGGTTTTGGCAATGATTTTGTCCGGATAAAAACATTCTTTAAGATAGGATATAACCAGGGTCTGGGGCGTGTGTGTGAACAACCAGGACATGGGCAGGGTTTCCATGGCCCAGGTCAAATAGACCGTGTTGTTCACATGCTGGTTCAGATCCAGATCATGCATCTGAATGCAAAATTTTTTTTTATGGTCATACACGGACAGATCCGGGTTGTTTGCCCACATGTCCGGGGCAGGGGCTGACCGGGCCATCAAAGCTTCCGGCATATGGGGTGTAAGGCGCACCGGCTTTGAATTCTGCGCTTTGACCATGACCCATACCCCCAGTGCAGAGATGACAGGGATATCGTTGCTGTTTAAAATGGTGAACTGCCGCAGTTCATACAGATTCTTCCAGGGAAGCCGCCAGGTCTTCAGAACAAAGGGTTGTCCCAGCTGCAGGGCCTCATGCACCTGGATCTGATACCTGGAAACAACCCATTTTAATCCAATCTCTTCCAGGTCATATCCGCTGATCCCCAACTGCATGGCATGCAGGGCTGCCGCATCCTGAAAAAGTGTGAGAATCCGGTCCAGCCGTATATGACTGCTGGCGGCCATTGCTGAATAGGGCAGTGTCATCTCCTGGATAAATATTTGATCTGTGTTCATATCAGGGTATACTTTCCAGCAGCCTGGCAGGGCTTTTCATAATATCGATAAACATGTTCATGATGCCCTCACCCACAGCAGACGGATGCAGCGGCGTGATTACGGGATCATTGATGGGACCGGTGGCCTTGGCAGGAAAGGACGCCAAACGGCCGCTGAGAATGGTATTTATCAGGGGGATATACTTGATAATGGTATCAATGGTTTTAAAAGGGGCCACAAGGCAGGTCAGGTTGAGCTTGTTTTCGAAGGGAAAAATCTGACCGGAAAAAACAAGGGCCATGTTTTCTGCATCAATGACAGCTTTTTCCAGGTGGATGACCCCTTTTTTTACCTGGGCTTCCACCAGAACACTGCGGTACCTGAATCCTTCCTGGGTAATATCCGGCAGTTTCAGAATATTGAGCACAGACAAAAGGCGTGACAGCAGTGTCATTTTATGAATCCGCCCGTTATGGGAGGCAAAGGAGATCCGGCCGTTTACATTATCCTCTTCAGCATCTGAGAACCCTTTTCCGGTCAGGTGGGCCGCAAATGAATAACTTCCATCCATCAGGTCCAGATCCGGGAAAAGACAGGAGAGCACAGGCGCGATATCTTGTTTCTCCATGGCCTGGATGGTGGCATCAAATTGTGCTTCAGATACGGTTTGCCCCTTGCCACGGTTCATATGGCCTGAAATGGCAAGTCCGCATAAATCAGCAGAATCCAGTTGGACCTCTTTTACATGTCCGTCAAATCCGATAACAGCCTTTACGTCAGCAAAGCTGTATTTGCCGTAGACCAGGCGGTTGACTTTTAGCACAAGGCTTTTATGGGCCGGTATCAACAGGGGTGGTTTTGTATCTCTGGTATCCATTGCAGGTGCCAGAGAATCCAGATGCAGCTGCGGGGTGTCAACATGCAGGATAAAATTGCTGTCTGTAAAAATTTTCATTGGCACCCCACCGGTAACAGCAGTGATATATTTATGAGATTGGGAATTTTTTTTCACCATGTCTGAAAGGGTGCTTGTGTCCAGTTTTCCTTCAAACCGGAAAATGGGCGGGTCTTTCTGCCAGTCAAACTTGACCCTCGCATCTGTATCTGCTCCGTGTTTGAGCATCACCATCTGTGGTTTGAGTTCCTGGAAGGTGTTTCCAGACAGTTTTATTGAAAGCCCGGCATTTTCGACAAATATCAGTTGTCCATCCATGGCGGCACTGGTGCCGGATATATCCACTCCGCCATCTTCCAGGGACAGGGGAACAGTGATACTTGTTGCCAGATCAGTTCCCAGGACATGGGATAACCAGTTTAGATCTGTGAAAACAGCCTTCAAGTTCTCAAGAGAAACCGCTTTTTCAGATATGGTAAACCGACCGGACCCGTCTTGTATTTCTCTTGTGTTTCGAAAGAATCCTGCCTGGATATCTGTGCCTGTCCCAAAAAGTTTCCAGGTCCACTGGTCCGGTTCAAAGGCAGGACCTGTAAAATCGACCTGGTCAAATTTCAACCGGCCCTGGACATGTTGAACCGGTCCCATATGTTTTTTTATGGTTGGAAGCAATTGCTCCCAGGACAGCATATCTGCAATATTAAGGTCAAGGGATTTGGCAGACAAGGTCACCAGCGCATTCCGGGAAAAATCCACCTGTGCTGTGACACCTGTGAATGGGTTGGTGCCGATACGGCCCGAAAAACCGGTCAAAAGCACCCGGTCCTCTGAATATTTGAACCGGCCCCTGGAAATGGTTAAAGGAAAAGGGATTCGGTCATAATATCCTGTGCCTGAAAACGGATCAGCTGACACAAGGACATTCATATCTTTTTGTCCGGGTTCCATACCCAGGTCCAGGCGGGTGTCGACCCGTCCCTGAATCCGGCTGACACGTGCCAGTTCTGCGGCAAGCAGGGTATCGGGCAGCAGTGAAATTAAAATGCCGGGCACCTCCGACAGATCCACATCCAGGTCAAACGTTCCTTTAAATCCGATATCCTGGTGATTCATCAGATCAATGGCAAGCTGCCCCTGGCGGATATGGCTGTTTTCCACTCGTCCTCTGGCGGCAGTGATTTCAAGCATCCCCTGTGTGACACGGGCTTTGCCGGCCACATCTGCTGCCATAAGCCTGGTTTCCGGAATTTTTACCACAGCGTTTTCAGCCCTGCCTTCCAGAACCATTTTTTTTTCGTCAAACAATGCATTTATAGAGTCTCCAAGGAATGCAACAGATATGCTGGATGCTGTTCCCTGGCGCAGAATATCAAACAGCTGTGAAACCACCTTGTTTTCCGGGGCTATTGCCAGGGTAGTCTCTCTGGTCTGTGCTATGTTGATATTATTTCCCGAAAATGTCAGTGCGGTTTTTTGTCTTGCACTGTCATCTGAAAATTTTACAGATACCCGGGCATCCGGATAATCCATCTGCACAGGGGCAAGGTTAAAAAAAAGAAGGTCCTGGGAAAAACCAAATTCACACGCCATTTTGCTGCCGGTAATTGTTTTGTCCGAAAGTTGATCTGATGTGATCAAAAATTTTCCCATTGTCAGGTTACCGGTAAAACCTGACCGGGCATCCAGACGGATATGCAGATCTGCACCTGGGGATTCAAGCGTATCTAAGGGAAATTTTTCATGTGAAAACAACAAAGGAATATCTTTTTTTTTGATGTGTAGATCCCGAATCCTGGTATTGAACGCCATGGTCTGGTCGGATTTAAAAATTTTGAGGGTTCCGTCAAGTGATTGGAAAAAAGCGGTTTTTTTATTTTTTAAAACAAGGGTAATCTCTTTCTGGTCATCAGCAAACAGGGCAAACATCTGATTTACCTGTCTCTGGGGAAATTGAACTAAAAAAGCATCATGGAAAGTCTGTTGGGTGTCTTCTGTATCAGGGGTAAACCAGATATCCATATCTTCCAGAAATATTTTTGAAACCATCACCCTGCCGCTCAGGATTTGCCCCATATCCAGCTGTATCTGCATGGTATTGATATGCAGGCCCATTGCCCGGGTTAAGGGCAGATCAGCTCCCTTAAGGCGCATGCCCGGACGGGGAAAAACGGTGAATACCATCTGGTCAGGTGCAAGGACAGCACCGGTTTTTTTTTCAATGAATGCTGCAATCTGAAATTTGATATACCGGGAATTGAGGGCAGGCTCAAGTAAAAAAAGAGCTGCAAAGGTCAGAACAATTAAGCCTGTTGCAGCAGATATGGCAGCCCGCTTTTTTACCATGCATATCCCTGCTGTTTTGAAAGGGCGATGAAATCGGTCATGATCCTCTGGGCCTGTTTCAGGAGAATTTCCTTGAACCCGTTGATTCTGACATCCTTTTCTGCAAGGGTGTCAATGGGTTCTTTGCCTGAAGCTGTAAGGTATTCATTTTCAATTTCAAGCTCTGCCTGTTCCTGCAGTTCCCTTTTCTGACGTCTTTTTTCAATATTCAAAGACAGATCGGTTTCATTGCCCAGCCGGTTTGTCAGTTCCAGCTGCCTGTTAAGATAAACCATGCCCGGATCCTGGGCAATCCGCTGCTGATATTGCTGTAAAAGGGCATCATACAGTGGATCCAGCGGCGGATATGCCTGGTATCTCACCCTGGAAATGACATCCCAGAGAAGGGCACCTTCCAGAGAGCTTTCTCCTGTGTCCTCCAGGTTATAAATCCGGGGCAGGGAAATATCAGGTAGCACCCCCCGGTGCTGGGTGCTTTCCCCGGATACCCGGTAGAATTTGGCAGCGGTGAGTTTAAGTTTCCCGTCTCCCAGAGGTTTGAGCTCCTGTACCGTGCCTTTGCCAAAACTTCTCGTTCCCACCACCAGCCCCCGGTGGTAATCTTTGATGGCCCCGGCAAATATCTCGGATGCTGAAGCACTCATCCGGTTGATCAGCACCAGCAAAGGACCGGTATACTGGATGGATGGATCTTCGTCAAAAAGCTGTGTCACCTGGTTTTTGGTGCGTATCTGCACGGTTGGCCCTGAAGTGAGAAAAAGGCCCGTCAAATCATTGGCCTCTTTGAGTGATCCGCCGCCATTGTCCCTTAAATCCACGATCAGGCCGTCAATGTTTTCTTCTTTTAATTCAAATAGCAGTTTTTTCACGTCATTGGTGGTGCTTTTATAATCTTTTTCTCCCCTGTGATAGGCGGCAAAATCGATGTAAAAATTGGGTATCTCGATGATGCCGATTCTTACGTCCCTGCTTTGTGAAGAAAGGGTAACCACCTTTTTTTGGGCTGCTTGCTCTTCCAGTTTCACCTTGTCGCGCCTGATACTGATGGTGGCAGTGGAACCGATTTTTTTGGCCGGAATTATTTTCAGGCGCACATAGGTGTTTTTGGGTCCCCGGATCAACTTGACCACTTCATCAATGCGCTGGCCGATGGTGTCTTTTATCTCGCCGTTTTTTCCCTGGCCGACACCGATAATTTTGTCGCCGGGCATGAGCAGGTTGGATTTGTCAGCAGGCCCTTTTGGGATCAGGCGCAGCACTTTGGTGTATTCGTATTCGGTCTGCAGGACCGCTCCAATGCCTTCCAGAGAAAGGCTCATATGGATATCAAAATCTTCTGACACCCGGGGAGGAAAATACTGGGTGTGGGGATCAAAGCTTTCTGTTACACTGTTCATAAATAACAGGAACACATCATTGGTATTGGTCTGGGACAGTCGATTCAGCCGGCTGCCATAAATTTTTTCAAGGGTATCTGTTATATCAGCAGGTTCCTGATCGTCCAGCTGTAAGGTGATGATATGGTTGATCAGTTCTTTTTTCCATAACCCCTGCAGATCTTCTAAAGATTGCTGCCAGGACCGATTTTTGTTGTCAATAATCAGAGAATCCTGTGTGTGCAGGTCCAATTTTTTCCATGTTTTTATCGCATGTTGGATATATTCCAGGCGCTGTGTGGCACGCAGATAATACAGGTTGTAGATATCATAGGCAAAAGAAAGGTTTCCCTTTTTCAGGTCTTTTTCAAACCGGTATCGAAATGCATTGAGCTGGTCCATATCCTTTTGGGTGAACAGATGTCTGGATGGGTCCAAAAGGGTGATATATCGGTCAAAAATCTGGGTGGACAGGATTTTATCCAGCTGTTTGCCCAGATAATGGTCACGTTCCAGTGATGCCACGATCCTGACACATTGGACCATATGGGTAGTTTCAGGGGCCAGGACAGCCTGATTTGAAAATACAGTGGCACAGAAAACAAAAAAGAGCAGAAACACGCCCAGAGGGAGAATCCGCCACTTACCAGACAGGGGTGCAGGGTTACAAAATTGGGTCTTTCTCACTGTTTTTTTCCTCATCATAAGGTGTTTCAATACTGATTCTGCCGATTTTTCCGGCCCGAAGATCCCGTATCAGGATTTCCCCGGCTTTTTGATAATTGATCAGGCCCCCGGGCTTCAGGCAGCCCCTGGCAGCACCGATACGCTCCATAAGTTCAGTTTCATCCCCGGGCAGGGAGTCTAAAAAACTGTACCGGGACAAGAGCAGTTCAGGATACCGCTGTATAAGAAATCCGGCTGCAAAAAAAGCAATATCCTGATAATCCACGGCTGTATCGGAAATCGCACCGCTCACGGCAAGGGCATAGGCCCTCTGCCTCGGGGCAATCACCGGCCAGAGAATACCGGGGGTGTCGTATATATCGATATTGTTTTTCAGGCTGGTCCTTTGCTGGTGGCGGGTTATGGCCGGCACATTGCCGGTTCTGGCAATTTTTTTGCCGGCCAGGGTGTTCAAAAGGGTTGATTTCCCGGTGTTGGGAATTCCCACCACCAGCAGCTTGAGTTTCCGGGCCCGGTTTCTGTGCATGTGTTCACGACAATACGCCAGGACCCCGGAAGCAAGGGATTTGTCTGTGGCAGTGATGGCAATGGCATGCACATTTGGCTTTTTGTTAAGATAATCCACCCACAGGGTGGTTATATCCGGATCTGCCAGATCTGTTTTGTTGAGAATTTTCAGCCGGGCTTTATTTTTGCACAATTTTTCCACAAGCGGGTTTTCACTGGCCCTTGGTACCCTGGCATCCAAAATTTCCAGTATGGCATCCACTTTGGCAGCAGATTTTAGCAGCAGTTTTTGTGTTTCCAGCATATGGCCGGGGAACCATTGTATGTTCATGAAAAGATTCTGCCTATTTTGTGTTATAAAGCGATCATGACAGATGACCCACAAGCATGGGTGCCAGCGCATGATTGGCAGCAACTATGCCGTTTTCAGGAAAACGGAGACCGCCATCAAAATCACAGACCGTGCCGCCGGCCTCTGTGACCAGTAATATGCCGGCGGCCACATCATATATATTGAGGTTCATTTCCCAGAAGCCGTCCAATTTTCCACATGCCACATACGCCAGATCAACGGCAGCTGACCCGCAGCGCCGGATATCCCGCAACCGGGGAACAATGCGGTTAAAATGTTCCAGGTTGTTGTGTTCATGTCCTGCACGCAGGCAGGCAAAGCCTGTGGCCATGACCGCGTCTGTCATATTTGTGGTCACAGACACCTGGATGGGTTTGTCATTCAAAAACGCACCCCTGCCTTTTTGTGCATAAAACAGCTGTCCCAGAGCCGGGGCAAATACCGCACCAAGTATGATGTCACCAGCTTTTTCCAGAGCAATGCTCACAGCATAGTAGGGCTGGCCATGGAAAAATGAAGTTGTGCCGTCAATGGGGTCTATGATCCAGAGAAATTCACCTGAAGTCCGGGACCGGCCGGTTTCTTCACCCAGGATACCATGGGTTGGAAACCGGGCCTGGATCTGCTGGATAATGAATGCTTCCACATGTTTGTCCGTGGCGGTGACCAGGTCTTTTCTGCTTTTAAAAGCAAGATCACCAAGTGTGAGACCTTCTTGTTCTGCCAGGCAGATATCACCTGCCCGGGTGATCATTTCTGTTAAAAAGGGCAGCATGGATTTTCCCGATGTCATGTTAATGTTTTTTATCTGATTATGCCATATCAAAGAACAATTGAAAAGGCAAAGCTTGGATTACTGCTGTGTTCGGTGCCACAAACCGTTCCGCTATAAGCGTTTTTAAATTCTCATTTTGACTTTTCACCGGTGATCTGCAATCATGGAATATCTTTTATCGGTCATGTTTTTCAGATTTTTTTATGGGGGGTCAAATGGTAAAACCTGCTTCCTTTATGGCAATGGTGCTGGTGCTGGTTCTTTCATATCAGGCTGAATCCGGACAAAATCCTTCTTCCATAGAGCCCATTCCCTCTCTTATTCAGAGCATCCGGTTTCCAGAGGATATCGTTTTCTGCGGCATCCGGATTCCCCTTGAAGACCCCCAGGTGAAGGCCATGCTGGAAAAAGAAATGCTGCTGGCCCTGTGGGACAGACCCCAGGTGATCCTGTGGATGAAAAGGGCTGCAAGATTCTTTCCCCATATCCAGCAGATACTGGCCCGGGAACAGGTGCCTGACGACCTTAAATATGTGCCGGTCATAGAAAGTGCCTTGCGGCCCCATGCCAGATCGTCTGCCAATGCCGTGGGATACTGGCAGTTTGTAAAGGGAACAGGCCAGCGGTATGGATTGCGCATAGATGCCCATGTGGATGAGCGGCGCAATATTTTTAAATCAACAGAAGCTGCCTGCCGGTATTTGAAAAAATTGTTTGCAGAATTCAATTCCTTTCTTCTGGCATTATCTGCCTACAACATGGGGGAACACGGGCTTGACGTGGAGATTGATATCCAGCAGACCAGTAATTTTTTTGACCTGTATCTGCCCCTTGAAACCCAGCAGTACATCTACAAAATCATTGCTGCCAAGCTGATTCTGGAAAATCCTGAAAAATATGGATTTATTCTGGAACCTTCTGATCTGTATCCAGATTTCACTTTTTCACAGCTCAATCTGTCATCAGATAAGCAATTACCCCTGGTTCTCATTGCAAAGGCTGCGGGCATCTCCTTTAAAACCCTTAAAACCATGAATCCGGATATCAGGGGATATTATCTGTCATCCGGCCGGACAACCCTGCTGGTTCCCAGGGGGCATGAAAAAGATTTCCCCGCGCGGTTTGCCAAATTGCATGAACAATGGCAAACCCGGGTCCATAAACAGTTCCATATTGTAAAACCTGGTGAGAGTCTGATCAGTATCGCCAAAAATTACAATATATCTTTGGCTTCATTGCTGCGGAACAATAATATTTCTTTGAACACAGTGATCCATCCAGGTGACAGGCTGGTGATCAAATAGAGGGATCGGTGTCGGTGTCGTGATTGAGATCATCGCCTGGATTCTCTTTTTTGGATTTTTGCTGCTTTTTAAAACAGATCCGGTCCTCCCGAATGATGGCACACAGTTTGGGGTTATGCAATTCCCTGCAGGTTGAGTGATTGTACAGGGGGCATTCAGGATGTTGTTTGGACATGTCGGTTCCTTATGTCAATGGGGTGGTCCGGCAGATATGGTAGGTATAACCCAATTGGCGTAAGAGTTCAACCCAATTTTCTATCAGGTTTTTTTATATGAAAGCCGTCAGTGCTCAGTTATCAGCTTATAGTACACAATTACAAATTTTTCCCTGCTGATTGCTAACAGCTAATAGCTAACAGCTTTCATAATTTGTTGTGTCCGGCAGGGGGGGCATGGCAGTTATTGGATCAGGGTGCCTTCAGATATGGTATCGGGAACAGGAACCTGGGTGTCCAACAGCGGTTTTAACTGTGTGTCCCGGGGTTCGGTTGCTTCTTTTTCTGACTGTTTGTCCAGGGGCGGCCCGGAGGATGGGGATGGATTTTTCAAATTTTTCTGCAGATCTGCAACAGCTTTTTCCACGGCGATTTCCAGGGCTGCAAACCGCTGGGCCAGCTCTTTTCTGGACACGATCTGTTTTTCCACATCTTTTATCTGCTTGTCCAGAAGGCTTACGTCTTTCTGCAGTGTCTGAAATGCAACCAACCTTGTATCCAGGGTTTGTTTGAGGGTATCCATGGGTTCTTTAAGGGATGCTATCCTTTCTTCCAGGCCAGTAAAGGTTTTTTCAAATGCTGCCTGATTTTTCTGGACTGTTTCCTGAAGCGATGCATTGATACGCTCCATTTGTGCGACATTGGCTTGGTCCTGGTTCGCGTTGTTTCGGATGCGCTGGTCATGTTTGTCCAAAGCAGCATCCAGGCGTGCAATGTTTGTATCTAGGGCGGTTACATCCAATTTCGAGGCGATAAGTTTTGCTGTCTGGCTCTCAAGGGATTGCAGCTTTTTTTCCAGAACCGGCAGTTTTTCATCCAGGTCAAACCGGTTTTTTGCGATTCTCACATCCAGGGCGTTGAGTTTTTCTTCAGCCCGGCGGGTGATGGTTTCCATCTGATTTGTCTTAGAGATATCTGCGTCCACCACCTGGTCCTTGATGTCCAGATAAATGAAAAACAGCACAACACCAATGAGCACAGGAAGCATCACCGAAATAATGGTGACCCGGTTGGACAGTTTGTCAATTTTCAGGGTATTGAGATCCTGAAGATAGGAAGAGGAAGCAATACTGTCTTCGTCTTCTTCAGACAGATCAGATGCATCACTGTGAAAGTCTTTCAGGCTCATGGCACGTAATCCCTTCCCGCATCTTCAAAATACGGACATCTTATTCCCACTCAATGGTTCCAGGCGGTTTTGATGTAATGTCATACACCACCCGGTTGATATCATCCACTTCGTTGATAATTCGGTTGGATATGGTTCCTAAAAGTGCGTGGGGCAGTTTTGCCCAGTCTGCGGTCATGGCATCGTTGCTGGTCACCGCCCGGATGGCCACGCAGTTGGCAAAGGTTCTTTTATCACCCATGACCCCCACACTCTTAACAGGCAAAAGCACGGCAAAAGACTGCCAGAGCTTTCTGTAAAGCCCTGCTTTCCTGATCTCTTCCAGAAGTATAGTGTCTGTCTGTCTTAAGATATCCAGTCGATTGGGTGTGACATCCCCCATTATTCTGATGGCAAGACCTGGACCGGGAAACGGCTGCCGCCATATCAGATCCTCGGGAAGACCCAGAGTCGCTCCTAGCTTTCTGACCTCATCTTTGAACAAAAGCTGTAAAGGTTCTATGAGTTTGAGCTTCATTTTTTCGGGAAGCCCGCCCACATTATGATGGGATTTGATGATGGATGTGGGTCCGCCAAAAGCAGATCTGGATTCAATGATATCCGGGTAAAGGGTCCCCTGTCCCAAAAAACCGGCCCCCGGGATTTTTTTTGCTTCAGCATCAAACACCTGGATAAACAGGCTGCCTATGATTTTGCGTTTGGTTTCGGGATCGGTGACGCCTTTGAGGGCTGCAAGAAAGGTCTCAGCGGCATCCACAAATTTGATGTTCATGTCCAGGTTTGCAACAAGCCGTTTTTCCAGCTGTGTTTTTTCATTGTGCCGTAAAAGCCCGTTGTCAACAAATATACAATACAGGTTTTTTCCGATGGCCTTGTGGATCAGGGTGGCAGCCACTGAAGAATCCACACCTCCTGACAGGCCCATGATGACCTTTTGATCCCCAACCGCATCTTTTATCTGGGAAATAGCCCCTTGGGAAAAAGAGTTCATGGTCCAGTTTTTTTCGCAATGGCATATATCAAATAAAAAATGTTTGATCATCAATGAACCGTTGACCGAATGTTCCACTTCCGGGTGAAACTGGAGTCCGTAAAACCGCTTCTGGTGGTGGGCCACCGCAGCAATGGCGGTATTTTCTGTGGAAGCGGTCACTTCAAAACCCTTGGGCAGCTCTATGGCGCTGTCCCCGTGGCTCATCCAGCATTGGAAGGCTGGTTCCATATCCGTGAAAAGCGGGCACCCGGTTTTAATCTGCAGCCTTGCAAACCCGTATTCCCTTTTCCGGGCCCGCTGGATCACCCCGCCCAGGGCATGCACCATATAATGCATGCCATAGCATATTCCAAGCACCGGAACACCCAAATCAAACAGGGCCTTGTCGATGGCAGGACTGTTGTCTTCATAGATACTGGAAGGACCGCCTGAAAGAATGATGCCTTTGGGGTTGAGCGCCCGGATTCTGTCAAGGGAGATATCGGCCGGTTCCACCTGGCAATATACATTGTGCTCCCTGACCCGCCTGGCAATGAGCTGATTAAACTGGGATCCAAAATCAATAACAATGATCATATTGTATTTTCCTGAGATAAAATTTTTTTTAAACTATAATATTTCCTATAAACAGCGTAAAATTGCAAGTTGTTTTTATCTGGATCTTGCCAATCGGCCTGTATTATGGTTTATTGGGCATAATAATTTCAGCGCAGTCACATTATAATTAGCGAACCTTAAGAACTTGGAGCATTCCATGTATTTAGCATCAGATTTAAGAAAAGGATTGAAATTTGAAATTGACGGTGAACCCCATGTCATCGTCGGGTTTGAATTTAAAAAACCAGGCAAAGGCCAGTCCCTTTATAAATGCAAACTCAAAAACATGATCACCGGCGCACAGTTTGAAAGAACCTACCGGTCAGGGGATAAATTTGAAAAAGCAGACCTGGAAGAACAGGAAATGGAGTACCTGTACACAGACAGGGATGCCTATTGCTTCATGAACACCAGCAACTATGAACAGATATTTCTCACCCGGGACCAGCTGGAGGATGTTATGGATCTGTTGAAGGAAAATACGGTCTGCACAGTGCTCTTGCACAACCAGAAACCCATTGGCGTGACCCTGCCCAATTTCATTAATCTGACGATCACCAAAACAGAACCCTGGGCAAAAGGAGACACTGCAACAGGCAGTACCAAACCTGCCACCCTTGAAACCGGATATGAGATTCAGGTCCCGCCCTTTATTGAAGAAGGCCAGCTGGTCAAAATCGATACCCGCACAAAGGAATATGTTGAACGGGCCAATGCATAAATTTTTTTGCAAAGCCAATGGACCTTCCGCTCGCCGTATCCGTGCACGGATCCTGCGACGGGAAAAGAAAAAAAACAGCCTGCAGCTGTTGATGCATGCCAATAAGCAGCTCCAGGAGGCCATGGACCAGGCAAACACTCTGGCACAGGAAGCCCAGAAAGCCTCCAGAGCCAAGACCTATTTTCTGGCTTCCATGAGCCATGAGATCAGAACCCCCTTAAACAGCATTGTGGGATATACAGACATGATGCTGGACACGCCGTTGAATGAGGACCAGAGATCGTTTTTGCATGCAGCCCTGTTGTCCTGTGATACGTTGCTGTCCGTGGTGAATGATATTCTGGATTTTTCAAAGGTGGAAGCGGGCAGGCTTCACATGGAAACCATCGAATTTGATCCGGAAATCCTGTGTTTTGAAGCCATTGACCAGGTGAGAACCCAGGTGGATGAATCACGGGTGGAACTGTTCTGCACGATTTCTGATCAGGTTCCCGGGCAGGTGACAGGAGATCCCCACAGGTTCCGCCAGATATTGCTGAACCTTCTTGGCAATGCGGTCAAGTTCACCCAAAAAGGATCCATTGCATTACACCTGGATGGACAGGACCGGCCTGACAACCAGTGCCTTTTGACCGTTTCCGTTACCGATACCGGCATCGGTATTTCCCCTGATGAGCTGGAGGCAGTATTTGAACCGTTTATCCAGTCTGAGTCTGACATCGTCCGCCGCTCCGGGGGAACCGGGCTTGGACTGGCCATCAGCAGAAACATCGCAGAAAATATGAACGGGTCTGTCTGGGCCACCTCAGAATTTGGAAAGGGATCCACCTTTTTTTTTACCGCCTGCCTTAAAAAAGCCCATAAGCAAAAAACCCTTCGGATACATCCCATGGCCCTGGCCGGCAAAAAAATACTTATCAGCACCACCACCCGGGAAAGCCGGGACATCCTGGTCCACGAAATGACCCTTGCCGGCATGGAATCCTTGCACCAGCCCCTGGAACATCTGGATGAATTTCTCAAAAATCACAAAAAGAACCGCTTTGATCTCTGTATTATGGATTTTGGCAAAACCCTGTGCAGATCTTTTTCCAGGCTGCCCCATATCCTTGAGAAGCTGAATCCCGGCCAGTATCCTTTTGGGTGTATTGCCTGTTCCGTTCCTTTTCCCGGCGTTGCTGCCATATTCGAACAAGCCGGATTCAAAGGGTTTGTTCCCAAACCCGTGCGAAAATCCAGTCTGCTGGAAATGATTGCCCATGTCATGGGCATGGATGCCGTCGTCCATGCCGGCTCCGGTATGCTGCCGGAAAAAATTGTGACCGTGCATACGCTTTCGGAAAACAAAAAACACGGCATTACCATCCTGTTGGTGGAAGACAATCCAGTAAACCGGAAAATGGCGGGTCTGATGCTTTCCAAGGCTGGTTACACTGTCCTGACAGCCGAAAACGGTCAGGAGGCTGTGCAGATATATACTGGATCAGATCAAAAAATTGATCTGATCTTCATGGATATCAATATGCCGGTAATGGATGGATATGCAGCTGCCAGAAGAATCCGGGACCATGAAGCCATGACCGGTGCGATGCGGCGTATACCCATCATGGCCCTGACAGCCACTGTGATAGATGATTGTAAATCCAGCTGTCTGGCAGCAGGCATGGATGATTTTTTGGCCAAACCTATCAAACGGGACCTGGTGTTCCAGGCCATCCAAAAATGGGCATTTAAGCAGACCACTTCATGATCACTGATCCTGATTTTCCTTATACCCGCATTTGGGTGTGAGGCATTTGAGGAATCTGCCATCCCTTTTGGTCTCTTTTTCAACCAGAAACGGCGCATCGCACTGGGGACAGGGCTTGTCCACTGGTTTATCCCAGCATGCAAATGTACATTCCGGGTATCGTGAACACCCGTAAAAAATTTTCCCTCGCTTGGATTTTTTTTCAACAATCCTGCCGTTACACCCTTTTTCCACGCAATTTAACCCGATATCATGGTGGGCATTTTCAGACATCACAGATTCGGTGTATTTGCAGTCCGGATAACCGGTACAGGCAAGAAACAGCCCGAATTTCCCATCTTTTTGTACCATGGGTTTGCCGCAAAGGGGGCAGTCTTTGACCGGGGTGTTGTCCACCTGTTTTTCCACAATACTGATATTGCCTTTTTCATCCCTGATATAATTGCTGGTGAATGTACAGTCCGGATAGCCGGTGCATGCCAGAAAGTGCCCGTTTTTACCGATTTTGATATGCAACGGTTTGTTACACGATGGGCAGGTCAGATCGGTTTCAATCCCCACGCCCTTTACACTGACCATATTCTCCCTGGCATTTTCCAGGGTCCGGCTGAAGCCGTCGTAAAACCGGGCCAGCAGATCAACCTCTTCCAGACTGCCGTTTTCCACATCATCCAGGTTGTTTTCCATCTGTGCGGTAAAGGAAATATCCAGCAGATCGGGAAAGGAGGCCACCAGAAGATCATTGACAATAAACCCAAGCTCACTGGGAACAAAATACCGCTTTACCAGCTCCACATATCCTTTGTCCTGGATAACACTGATGATGGAGGCATAGGTGCTTGGCCGGCCGATCCCGTTTTTTTCCAGTTCCTTGACCAAAGAGGCCTCTGAAAACCGTGGCGGCGGTTTGGTAAAATGCTGTGTGGAGATGATTTTTTCCCGGGTTAACAGCTCTTTTTCTTCTACATCGGGAAGTGACTGAATATCGTTGTTTTTTGATCCTGTTTCCGGAATGTCATACAGGGCCATGAATCCATCAAATTTCACTGTGGAACCACTCACGGAAAACAGATAATTCCCGGCCTTGATCATAATGGCTTTCTGGTCAATAAGGGCCTGACTCATCTGGGATGCCACAAACCGCTTCCAGATAAGATCATAGAGCTTGAACTGGTCGTCGGACAGATGGGGTTTGATTTTTGCCGGGGTGTTGAAAACAGAGGTCGGGCGGATGGCTTCATGGGCATCCTGGACCTTGTTTTTGTTTTTAAAATACCGGGGCTGGGACAGGGCGTATTCTTTGCCGTAATCTTGAAAAACAAGTTCCAGGGCCTCCTGGGCCGCTTCAGGGGCAATGCGGGTGGAATCTGTCCGCATATAGGTGATCAGACCTTCAGGACCGTCAGTGCCGATATCAATGCCCTCATACAATTGCTGGGCCACCACCATGGTTTTTTTGGCGGAGAATCTCAGGCGGTTGATGGCATCCTGCTGCAGTTTGCTGGTGATAAAGGGGGGCAAAGGGTTGCGCTTCACAGTCTTTTTTTTGATTTCATCCACAGAAAACTGTGCATTTTCAAGCTCTGCAACAATTTTTTGTGCCTGGGCCCCATGGGTTATTTTGGCTTTCTTGGTGCCGATTTTCACTAGGGCGGCATTGAAACAGGGTGGGGTTTTGGCCATGAGATCTGCTGTAATTGTCCAGTATTCTTCCGGCATAAACTGGCGTATCTGCCGTTCCCGGTCACAGATGATTTTTACGGCTACCGACTGCACCCGTCCGGCACTCAATCCCCGCTGCACTTTCTGCCACAGCAAAGGAGAAATCTGATACCCCACCAGCCGGTCGAGCTTGCGCCTTGCCTGCTGGGCATCATATTTGTTCACATCCGGATCCAAGGGTTTTTTAAGGGCATCTTCAATGCCTTTTTTTGTCAGTTCGTGAATGAGAACCCGGTGAAATTTTCGGTCTTTTTTCTTTAAAATATCCATGATGTGAAAGGCAATGGCCTCTCCTTCACGGTCCGGGTCAGGAGCAAGAAAAATATCACTGCTGTCTTTGGCAATTTTTTTCAGATGGGAGATGACTTTGGCTTTATCCCGGATATTGACATATTCAGCCTTGAAGTTGTCACCCACATCTATGCCAAGGCTTTTGACCGGCAGATCCCGGATATGACCGGCACTGGCAGCCACATTATACGTTTTTCCCACATATTTTTTCAGGGTTTTGATTTTGGTGGGTGACTCTACAATGATAAGGGGTTTGCTGCCCAAGGTTACTCCTTTACAATGGAAAAATAATTGCCTGGATGGTGTCTTACAACACCCTGCAGTTCAAGTTCCAGCAGGATGGTTGACACAATACCGCTGTCCATCCGGCTTGTTTCAATGATCTGATCAATATGCTGGGGATAGACATCCAGCAGCTGCATGATCTGCTTTCTGAACCGGCCCGTCACAGGGCCTGGTACCGGTTCTTCCCGTGGTTCAGCAGGTGGCGGTTCCATGTGGACAAGATGCGCCAGTTCATTTACCACATCTGTTTCATTTTCCACCAGTTTGGCTCCCTGCTTCAGCAGAGAATGGGTACCCTGGCTTTTCTGGGACCTGATGCTTCCTGGAACTGCAAACACCTCCCGGTTATATTCTGCTGCCAGTCTTGCCGTAATAAGTGATCCGCTTTTCTTTTTTGCCTCCACCACAATGGTGCCGCATGAAAGCCCGGCAATAATCCGATTTCTGACAGGAAAATTATACGGATATGGGTCTGTGTCAAGCTTAAATTCTGAAATCACTGCCCCTGATTTTTGAATTTCATAAAATAAGTCTCTGTTTTCCCAGGGATAAATTTTTTTTAATCCAGATCCCAGCACAGCGATGGTTTTTCCTGCAGCTGCCAGAGCCCCTTGATGGGCTGCCGTGTCAATGCCTTTTGCCATCCCGCTGACAATACAAAATCCCATGCCTGCCAGCCTGCGGGCAAGATACCGGGCAGTGTCCATGCCGTAGGAGGAGGCATTTCTTGATCCCACAATGGCGATACAGGGATCATGCGGATCCAGTCTTCCTTGGCAGGTCAGAATCGGCGGGGGATCTGGAATTGTTTGCAGCAGTTTGGGGAACCCTGGATGATCCAGGGTTAAAATAGTGATATTCAGCTGTGTAATCTGCTGTAATTCCCTTTGGGCAGCAGGAATATATCTATTTTGGTGCAAAATGCCGGCAAGGCTTTTCCGGGAAATACCAGGAACTTTTTTCAAGGCATCAGGTGGGGCGGCCAATGCCTTTTCAGGGCTTCCAAAGACCTGGATTAACCGGTTTATTCCCAGGTTTCCCAGAAAAGGAATCTCTCGTAAAATAAACCATGGCAGGTATGTGGCGGCATCTGATTCCATGTTCCCAAAAAGTCAGTCAGATGGGGATAATTTTTTTTGGGCTTTGTCTGCTGCAGGGGAAAAGGGAAATTTTTTCATTACCAGCTTCAGATAATGGTGGGCCCGGTTGATATCGTCCATGGACAGGTAGGAATACCCGGTTTTCAACAGGGCATCAGGTACTTTTTCCCCAGTGGGATAGGCAGCAACCAGTTCCTTGAACACTGCCACTGCCTGGGAATACTCCCCCAGAGAGTAGTGGCATTCCCCCAGCCAGTAAAGCGAATTGTCAGCCAGGCTGTGGCCTGGATACTGCCGGGCAAAACTGCGAAACGATTGACCGGCAGCAGCAAAATCATCCGCCAACATAAGGTTCCTGGCTTTTTGGTATAATTGCGCCGGTGCCGGATCTTCTGGCTGATCAGCTGTTTTTTTTAGTTTTTCTTCGACCTTTTGCACCGCATCAGGCGGCTTTTTTTCAAGGACAGCCACTTTCTCTTCCAGCCGGGTAATTTTTTCTTCCAACGCATGAATGGCCAGGTCTTTCCGGTCTATTTGATGCTGTATCTGTGTCAGGTGATCTTTGGTCAACCCGTCAGGTTCGGTAGCAGCTGTTGCCTGGACATCTTCCTGGGGAGAGGGGGGTTTATCTTTGAAAAACCGGGATGTGGAACAGGAAACCAGCAGAAAGCTGATACAGATCAGGGTCGTATATCGTGAAATTGTTGACCAGGCCATAATTTTTATCCTTTCCTGGCAGCGGCCAGCACAACAGGACTTGCAACAAATATGGATGAATAGGTGCCGATGAGGACACCGATGATCATGGCAAAGGCAAAATTGTGGATGATATCCCCCCCGAGGAAAAACAGGGCCAGCAGGACAATCAATGTGGTGACGGATGTGAGAATGGTTCTGGACAGGGTCTGGTTGATGCTTTTGTTGAAAAGACCGGGCAGGGCGGTTTTAGAAGATTCTCCCTTGATATTTTCCCTGATCCTGTCAAATACGATAATGGTGTCATTCAATGAATATCCGATAATGGTCAACAGGGCGGCAATAATCGGCAGGGAGAAATCCAGGTTGAGAATGGAAAAAATTCCCACTGTGATGAACACATCATGAATCAGGGCAATAAGCGCGCCAATGGCAAATTTGAGCCGGAGCCGCCAGAACAGAACCAGAGAGACCACAAGGGCCCCTGTAATCAACACCGGCATGCTGACATTGAAAACAGACAAAAAATAGACTGCTGTCATCAATGCCCCGGCTGTCACGCCGGACAGTATCCATTTGAGCTCAAACCGTCCGGAAATATAGATGGTGATGAACAAAAGAGAATAAAAAATGGCCAGCAACGCCTGCTTTTTAAGGTCATCTCCCACCTGGGGACCAACCATTTCCACACGCCGGATTTCCGGTGTCACCCCGGCTCCCTGCAGGATGGCTGCAGAAACCGACTGGGCCAATCCTTTGCCCACTGTTTCAGTACTGCCGGTACGGATTAAAAATTCATGGTCATCTGTTTCTCCGAAATCCTGAACAGACAAATCCTTCAGATCCAGACCGGCCAGGCTGTCCCTCACCTGGGCAATGGATATATTCTGAGCAAATTTTACCTGGATCAGGGCACCGCCGGAAAAATCAATGCCGTAGTTGGGGCCTTTGTGAACAATCAGCCCTATGATACTGGCAATGATGAGTATGGCGGAAAACACAAACCCGATTTTCTGTTTTCCCAGAAAGTCTATGTTGATATCAGACTTGATCAGCTGCATTATTACAGTTCCTTTATATGCTCAAAGTTGAAGCGGTTTTTTTCTGTAAGATATAGTCAAAAATGGATTTGGACAGCACCAGGGCGGTGAACAGGCTGGCAACAATACCAAGACCCAAGGTCACGGCAAATCCCTTGACAGGACCTGTGCCGAATTGAAACAGCACAATGGCGGCAATCAAGGTGGTGACATTGGCATCCAGAATAGTCAAAGTGGCCTTGTCAAAACCTGCGTGGACAGCAGCAAGTGGTGTTTTTCCCCACCTGATCTCCTCGCGTATTCTTTCAAAAATGATTACATTGGCATCCACAGCCATGCCGATTGTCAAAATAATGCCTGCTATACCCGGCAGGGTCAAAGTGGCCTGAAACGCAGCCAGTCCCCCGCCGATAAGAATGATATTCATAACCAGGGCCAGGTTTGCAACCAGGCCGGCCCCCTTATAGTATATTGCCATGAACAAGAGAACCAGTGCTCCGCCCGCCAGCATGGATATCATTCCCATGCGGATGGAATCCGCGCCCAGGGTAGGACCAACCGTTCTTTCCTCAATGATGCTGACCGGTGCGGGTAAAGATCCGGCCCGCAGAGCAATGGCCAGGTCCTTGGCTTCCTCCATGGTGAAATTTCCGGTAATCACGGCCTTGCCGCCGGCAATACGGTCCTGGATCACCGGTGCCGAATATACCGTATTATCCAGCACAATGGCCAGCCGCTTTTTGATATTCTGGCCGGTGATCCTGTCAAATATATGGGCGCCTTTCCGGTTGAATTCTATGCCCACCTGGGGCTGCTGAAACTGATCAAATTCCACCCGGGCATCCACCAGAAGACTGCCGTCCAGCAGCACCTGTTTTTTAATGACATGGGCAATTTTAGCAGTGTTACCGGTTACAGGATCTGTTTTGTTCTCATACAGAATCTGGCTTCCCACAGGCAAAGATCCCTGCAGGGCTGCTTCAGCACTGACATCTTCATTGACCAGCTGAAATGTCAGCTGGGCGGTTTTTCCGATCAGGTCCTTGGCACGGTCCGGATCATTGATACCCGGCAGTTGAATCAGTATGCGGTTTTCTCCCTGAATCCGTATGTCGGGTTCACTGACGCCAAATTCATCAATCCTGTTCCGGATGGTTTCAAGGGCCTGTTCCGTAGCCATTTTTTGTATCATCTCTTTTTCATCATCCGGCAGTCTGAGTTGAAAACTTGTGGCATCACCCCCGGCTGAGGAGGCGGCTATTTTAAGGTTGGAGAACTCCTTGGAAACAATTTTTTCAAATGCGTTTTTGGCTTTTTTATCCGGCAGTTGCGCCAGGATGGTATTGTCTTCCTGGCGGGTGATGCCCATATGTGTGATGCTGTCTTTTCTGAGTTCTTTTTTCAGGTCATCAACGGTGCGCTCCAATTCTGCCTCCACGGCCTTGATATTCTGAACTTCCAACACAAGATGCATACCCCCCTGCAGGTCAAGTCCCAGATTGATTTTTTTGTGGGGCCAGGTGTTGGTGAAAGTCGGCAGCAGAAACACAACGGCTGTTATGAGAACGCCCAGGATCAATATGCGGGTATAGGTAAATGGTTTCAATCTTCGGCTCTCCTGCGCATTGGATTAATTCTTTTTGTCAGATTTGACAGCGGTTTCATTGTCAGAAACAAGGGCCGCCACATTGCCGCGTGAAATTTTGATTTTGACTTTTTCGGCAATTTCAAGACCAATAGTTGTGTCATCGATGGAAATAATGGTGCCGTAAATGCCTCCGGAGGTGATGATCCGGTTTCCTTTTTTCAGGTTTGCAATCATTTCTCTGTGTTCTTTGGCCTTTTTCTGCTGGGGCCGGATTAACAGAAAATAAAATATGGCGAACAGAATAATAATGGGCAGAAATCCTGCGAGTCCGCCTGCTGCCTGTCCTTCATTGGCACCCATGGCAAATGCTGTATCAATCAAAATAGATCCTCCTTAAAATAAATAATGGTAAAAAAATATAATTATAAACAATAAGTTATACTGTTCTTCACTGTTTTTCAGGATTTGGAACCGGGAATCCAGATGGTTCTTCCGTCAAAGTGAATCTGGTTAACTGTCTCATAGTTAATTTGCGCAAGCAGCGCAAACACTTCCTCCATATTATATACCACGATCTTGCTTAACGGCTCCAGCAGGTTGATATCAGGCACAATCTGTTCATCAATCAGATTATAAATGATGACCATGGTTTCAGAAAATTTTAAAATTTTCCCCACGCCTGAAGACTGGCCGTGGTTCATCGGCTCATCAGCATCCGGTGCCACCGCAATCTCCCTGGATGCATAATATTCTTTGAGAATGTTAAAGTGGATATTCCAGATATTGTCTCCTGGCTGAACAACATAAATACCATATTCCTTGATGTTTTCCGGAACCGTTTCCTCTGAGTCCATGATACGGGATTCAAAAATCCGGTTGTTTTTGACAAAGGCTTTTTCCAGGATATCTGCCATGGAGACTTTTTTGCCACCCACAACAAAGGATTCATCCGACCGGACAATCATGTCCAGGCTTTTTTTGATACCCAGCTCCTGCAGCCTTTTTTTCATCATCTTGTCCACAGGCGCGTCTGCGGTTGTGTCTGTCAGCGCATTATAATCGATGACAGGGACCGCCTGTATCTGTTTTTCCACCACATCCGATCCGGCCCCCGAAGGGTCCGGCATAACATGATGACCAGAGGAGGCCATTTTTTTTTGCCCGTGTTCATCAGCCTTATCCCGGGTATAGTTGCTGCGGGCAGCAACCTGTTCTTCATCAGCGCCTTGATCTGTGTCAGCATCCCAAAAGATATACGCAGCACCCAGGGCGATGCAGATAATTACCACGCCCGCGCGTATCAGGTTCTTTTTTTCGGAAGCCCTGTTCACAATTGCGTTCTTTCCTGTAATAAGGTTGAAGTTGTTTTAGATACACAAAAGATCTGCTGATGTCAAGAACAGGTCATTCATGATTTTTCAGGAATGGCAGGTAATACGGCTCTGGCCTGAAACAAGTTCCGGATCAATTTCGATATTAATGGAAACATCTCTTTTGGTTTCAATTTCAATGAGTTCTTCCCGTTTTTTATTGAGAATATAATAGGCAACCTCCCGGGGAACAAGGGCCTGGACCTGTTTGTTTTCTGTCTTCAGGGTTTTCAGGTTCAACTGCCGTAAAATGGCAAGTCCCTGTGTCTCCACAGAAGGTGTATGGCCCCGGCCGTTGCAGTATTTGCAGGTTTCATAACTGCCAAAGGTGATGGAATGGCGGATACGCTGCCGGGACATTTCCAGGAGGCCGAAGGTGGTGATACCGCCCACTTTTGTTTTGGCTTTGTCGGATTTTAAATATTTTTTCAGATTTTTGGTGATATCAGCTTTGTGCCGCCTTTCCTTCATATCGATGAAATCCACCACAATGAGGCCGCCCATATCCCGCAGCCGCAGCTGCCTTGCCACCTCTTCAGCTGCCTCAAGATTGGTATGGAAGGCGGTTTCTTCAATATTGCGGCGTTTGGTGGATTTGCCGGAATTCACATCAATGGATACCAGAGCTTCTGTCTGCTCAATCACCAGAAATCCGCCGGATTTTAATGGGACATCCCGCTTGAAAATAGAGGCAATCTGTTCCTCCAGCTGGTATTTGGTGAAAATGGGTTTTTCCCCTTTGAAGAACTTGACAATTTTTTTCTGTTTAGGGGCGATCATGGCCATGAAGTCCTTGACCTCCCGGAATGTATCGGGATTGTCAATGAGAATTTCTATGATATCTGTGGTGAAATAATCCCGCAAAGATCTTACAGCCAGGCTTTGTTCCTTATAGAGCAAAGAAGGGGCTGTGTTGTCAATGGCCAGTTTGTCGATATTTTTCCATACCCGCATCAGATATTTGAGATCTGCCATCAGCTGGGTTTTGGTGGCATTCTTACCGGCGGTTCTCACAATCATGCCAAACCCTTCAGGGATCTCCATGGTTTTCAGGATGCCTGCCAGCCGTTTTCTTTCTTCTTCTTCTGCAATTTTCCGGGAAACCCCCTTGGTGGTGCTCCCGGGCATGAGAACTGCCAGTCTGCCGGGCAAAGAGATAAAGGTTGTGAGCATGGCCCCTTTCTGGCTTATGGGATCTTTTACCACCTGCACGATAAGTTCCTGGCCTTTTTTGATTAAATTGAACAGGGACTTGTCCCGGGTTTCCACTTCCTGGAAATAGTCCTGGTGGATCTCGTTTTTTTGTAAAAAACCGTTTTTTTCTGCGCCATAATCCACAAAAACAGCGTGAAGGCTTTGTTCCACTCTGGTTACAATGCCTTTGTAAATGTTGCCCTGGGTGACTTCCTTGGCACGGGTTTCAATGTGAAACTGGTCCAGCTTGTTGTCTATGACTGCCGCAATCCTGCTGACATCAGGATCCAGTGCATTGATCAGAATTTTTCTAGTCATTTTTTTTTGCTCATCTTAAAAATTGGGTTAATACCTGGCGGTTACAACAATTTTTCTATTCTATTATGGTGTAACCGGCAAGTACATTTTTTTATTTTTCCTTATACGCCGTTTTATTTGATATGAACCCATCTTACGGCTTTAGGAAAAATCAATCTGTTTTAGAATATCGTAATAGGTAAGAATCCGTTCCACATATTGCACCGGTTCCCATCCCCTTGCATACCCATGCTTTGTCTTTTTGTAGATTTCAGGTTTCGACAACAGGGGCAGTGTTTTTTTCAGGGACTGCCAGACCAGAGGATTGAGCCCTTTTTGCCTGGCAATGGCCATGGCATCCTGAACATGGCCATACCCCACATTATAACTGGCCAGCGCAAACATTGTCCGCTGGTATTCGTCTTCAATCTGATGAAACCGTTCATACATTCTGTTCAGGTAACTGATGCCGGCCCTGATGCTCTGTTTTGGATTTGTACGGTTTTTTATGCCCATCTCCCTGGCAGTGGTATGGGTAACCTGCATGAGGCCTTTTACGTTGGTGTAACTTGTTGCATCAGGTTCAAACCGTGATTCCTGGTACACGACAGCTGCCATCAGACGCCAGTCAAACCCGTGTTTCACCGCTTCAGCTTCAATGATTTCCTGAAATCTGGGCAGACGGGTTTTCATTCGCTCATGAAATGTTTTTACCTCTGATACGTCAAAATCCCTGGTATTTGCATAGTATTTTTCTGTGATCTGTTTGAGTATTCCTTTTTCTTTGGCATACAAAAAGAACCGGTTGATTTCCTTGAGCATTTCCATATCATCTTTACGCACAGCCCAGGCAAGAGATTCTTTTTCCTGGACAGGGATACCGATGCGGATATCAGGAAAATACCGCTGGTTCAACAAGGCAATGTTGGAATCTGCAATGGTGAATTTTATTTCACGTTCATTGACCATGGCAATGAGATCTTCTGTGGGAATATTATCATGGAGAATATAATGAATGTCAATGCCGGATGCCTTGATTTCCTTAAGCCGGGAATGGTAGGAGGTATTGCGCCTGACATGGGTGGTTCTTCCGGCAAGATCCGCAATGTTTTTGGGACCGAATATGAGATAATGGTGAATTACCCGCTGCTGGATACTCATATAGGGAATGGAAAATGCCGCTTTTTCCAGGCGTTCTTTTGTGATGGCAATCCCGGCGGCAATAAAATCGCCTTTGCCCTGGTCCAGGTAGACAAACAGATTGTTCCACCCAGGGGTTACAATATCCAGGTCCACATTCAAATACCGGGCAAATTCACGGGCCAGGTCGTATTCAAATCCGGTGGGAACCTCTTTATACATATAAAAGGTGTTGATTGACCGGGTAGTGATCAGCCGCAGTGTGCCGGATTTTTTTATCCGCTCCACAGAACTGGCAGGCATTCCAAGATTTTTGTGATGCAGAAGAAAACTCAGATAGACAAAAAAACAGCAGAGAATCAGCAGATTCAAAAAAATGAAATATTTTTCATAAAACTGTTTCATTTAGACAGGTTTGGATTCCATTGATATTACCTCCACTGAGTCCACTTTCCGATACCCTCTGGGTAAAAGTCTGCCTCTGTGCCCGCGCATTCCTGTATAATCAGATTGTCTGTCAACGCCCAGGTGCAAGGAGTACTTTTTGGCATGTATAACAAGATTAGAATGTAATGGCAATATTTTTAGGAACTTGAGTTTTTCCGGATCTAAGGATTTTTGTTCTTTTCTGGGAATGGTGATGATTTTGTTTCCCTGTCCTTTTTTCAACCGGGGAAGTTCATGTAAGGGAAAAATGAGCATCCGGCCTTTCGTTGTGACAGCAGCAACTGAATCTGTTTCAATATTAAAAATCGGTTGGGGCTGCATGGGAAGCGCATGGTTTTTCAGTGTGATAACGGATTTTCCGTTTTTAAAATGGGTCAGAAAATCAGAAAATTTTATGATGAATCCATACCCGCTGTCAGAGCCCACCAGAAAATGGGTGGTATGGGTCTGGGACAGCATACAGCAGATCCGGACATCAGGCTGCAAAGACAGATGTCCGGTCAGCGGTTCTCCGTTGCTTCTGGCTGAGGGCAGAACATGGGGGTACAGGGTATAACTGCGGCCGGAACTGTCTAAAAACACAATGGGTTTGTCGCTTTGGGTACGCAAATGGCATTGCAGATCATCTCCTGATCTGAATTTCAACTTTTGGGGATCAATGTCATGGCCCTTGGCCGACCGTATCCAGCCGTTCTGGGACAAAATTATGGTCACCGGTTCCTTTTCCATGACATCTGTAATGGAAAACGCTTCAGCTTCCTTGCGTTCCTGGATGGGGGACCGCCGTTTATCTCCGTATTTTCTGGCGTCAGCTTTTATTTCATCTATAATATATGCCCTGAAAGCGGTTTTATCATGCAACAGGGTTTCTAAAGTTTTTTGTTCATCTTTCAGATCCTTGATTTCCGAAAGCAGTTTGATCTCTTCTAATCTTGCAAGCTGGCGCAGCCGGATATCAAGGATGGCTGCTGCCTGGTTCTGAGACAGGCCAAATGCCTTCATCAACTCCTGTCCGGGATGATCGGACTGCCGGATAATCTGGATCACCTCATCGATATGCAGAAAAACGATGCGGAATCCCTCCAGAATATGGAGTCTGTTCAGAACCTTATCCAGGCGGAACCCAAGTTTTTTTTCCACTGTATGGAACCTGAATTCCAGCCATTCCAGAAGAATGGTTTTTAAATTTTTTACCGCCGGCCGGCCGTTGATTCCTATCATGTTCATGTTAAAAGAGTAGGATTTTTCCAGATCAGTCGTGGCAAACAGATGGTCTGCAAGGGCGGTGAGATCCACCCTGCCGGATCTGGGAATTACCACCAGACGGATGGGATCTTCATGGTCTGATTCATCCCTGATATCACTGACCATGGGCAGTTTTTTTGCTTCCATCTGGGCGGCAATCTGTTCATGGATTTTTTCAGCCGATGCATGGTAGGGCAGGGCAAAATACACGATATCGCCGTCTTCAATGCGGAAGCCGGCCCGCATTTTCATCCGTCCGTTTCCGGTTTCATAAATGGCGCGGATCTCTTCGGCCGGGGTAATGATTTCCGCTTCCGTGGGAAAATCCGGGCCTTTGATATGTTTGAGCAGGGCATCAAGGGGGGTGGTTTCATCTTCTATGAGCATTATCAAGGCTTTTGCCACCTCCCGCAGATTGTGGGGCAAAATGCTTGTGGCCATGCCTACGGCAATACCTGTGGTGCCGTTGAGCAGCAGGTTGGGCAGCCTTGCCGGCAGCAGTCTGGGTTCATCCAGGGTACCGTCAAAATTGGGTGCCCATTCCACCGTGCCCTGTTCCAGTTCATCCAGCAGAAGGTCGGCATACCGGGAAAGCCTGGATTCGGTATACCGCATGGCAGCAAAAGATTTGGGATCATTGGGATCCCCCCAGTTGCCCTGGCCGTCCACAAGGGGGTACCGCAGTGAAAAGGGCTGGGCCATAAGCACCATGGCCTCGTAGCAGGCCGTGTCCCCATGGGGATGAAATTTGCCCAGCACATCTCCCACGGTGCGGGCTGATTTTTTGAACTTTGCCGTGGATGAAAGTCCCAGCTGGCTCATGGAATAGATGATGCGCCGCTGCACAGGTTTAAGACCGTCCCCGATATGGGGCAGGGCCCTGTCTAAAATCACATACATGGAATAGTTGAGATATGCTTTCTGGGCAAACTCCTGGAAAGCAACTTTTTCATACTCTTCCATGACAGAGGGTAAAATGTCTTTCATGTTATTCTATCTCTTCGATATTGCCCTGGGTTTCTATCCAGAGTTTTCTGTCTTTGGCCCGTTTTTTTCCCAGCAGCATATCCATGATTTCATGGACATCATCCAGGGTATCCGCCTGTTTTACAGTCAACTGCACAAGTCGTCTGGAGTCCGGTGCAATGGTGGTTTCCCTGAGCTGGACTGGATTCATCTCACCTAAGCCCTTGAAGCGCTGGACATTGATTTTTCCCGGTTTCTTCCTGCGGTTGATCCGTTTGATAATGCCCTGTCTTTCCGCATCATCCAGGGCATAAAAAACCTCTTTTCCCACATCGATCCGGTACAGGGGCGGCATGGCCATAAAGACATGTCCGTTCTGGACAATTTTGGGGAAATGTTTTAAAAACAGGGCACAAAGGAGCGTGGCAATATGAAGTCCGTCAGAATCCGCATCCGCCAGAATGCAGATTTTGCTGTACCGGAGCCTGGAAATATCTTCCTGTCCGGGCAGCACCCCGAGTACCTGGACAATATCCCGGATCTCTTTGGATTCAATAATGGCGGATGCCGGCATGTCCCAGGTGTTCATGATCTTGCCCCGCAACGGCATGATAGCCTGAAACCGCCTGTCTCTGGCCTGTTTGGCTGATCCGCCTGCAGAATCTCCTTCCACAAAAAACAGTTCCCTGCGCTGCTGGTCATCACTGGTGCAGTCTGACAGTTTGGCCGGCAGAACAACGCCGTTGGCAGCCTGTTTCCGGGTAACTTTTTTGGATTTTCTCACCCGGGCCCTGGCATGTTCAATGGCCAGTTCCGCCAGCGCCTCTCCTAAGTCCACATGCTGATTGAGCCAGAGGCTGAAGGCATCCCGCACCTTGAGATTCACCAGATTGGCGCAATGGCGCGATGACAGCCTCTCCTTGGTCTGGCCGGAGAACTGGGCCTCAGACAATTTAACAGATAACACATACCCCACATGGTTCCAGATATCTTCTGGCGCCAAAAACAGGTTTTTGGGCAGAAGGTTTCGAAACTTACAGAACTCCCGCAAAGATTCCAGCAGGCCGGATCTGAATCCATTGACATGGGTGCCCCCCAGAGGGGTGGGGATCAGGTTTACATAGCTTTCTTCCATGCCTGATCCTGCCTCTGTCACCCAGTTTGCCGCCCACACAGCCTGGAAATCATCTGTCTGGCAATGGCTGCTGAATGGTTTTGGAAACAATGTTTCATGGTCCTTGAGATGTTCATTCAAATATTCATCCAGACCATGGTCATACACCCAGGTGTGTTTTTCGCCTGTGGCTTCATTCAGAAAACTGGTTGTCAGTCCCCTGCACAGAACCGCTTTTGATTTTAAGGCATTTTTGATGGCAGTCTGTGAAAAAGAGGTCCGTTCAAAATACCCGGGGTTTGGAAAAAAATGTACCCATGTGCCGGTAATATTGTCCGGGGTTTTTTCCACCACCTCCAGGTCCCGGATTTTGACGCCGTTTTCAAACCCGATGGAAAATTTCTGCCCTTTGCGGAAAATGGCAATATCAAGCCGGGAGGACAGGGCATTGACAACAGAGACCCCCACACCGTGCAGCCCGCCTGAGAAAGCATAGTCTTTGTTGGAAAATTTGGCCCCTGCATGAAGCCGTGTCATGATCAGTTCCACACCGGAAATACCCTCTTTGGGATGGATATCCACAGGCATTCCCCTGCCGTTGTCCGTCACAAGGATGCTGTTGTCTTTTTTCAGGATCACATCAATGGTATCGGCATATCCTGCAATGGCTTCATCCACACTGTTGTCGATGACCTCAAACACAAGATGGTCCGGACTGGTTGTGTCTGTATACATTCCCGGCCGGCGTTTGACAGGGTCCAATCCCTTGAGGATCTCAATGGATTCTGCATCATATCTGCCAGCCCTGTCCGCCGGCTCAGCGTGTGAATCAAACGGTTTCATATATTATTTTGAGTTGTGCTATGGATGCTAATTCTTTATATTGGTTACCGGACATAATTTTTGTTGAACACAAATGGTTTTAAACATGACCATATATCACTTTTAATTGAAAAGGTAAAACATAACAAAATATTCTCCATGACCGATTTGTCTTTCCCATTTGATGAAAAAAACTTTGAAGTTCTATGGGCATCTCTGGATCAAGAAAAAAAATATGATCTGGTGACCCAGGCACCCAGTCTTGCACCATCTTTGGGCATACTGCCGGTAATTGATGCGGTTCTGTCCTACCATTTTTCGCTTCGGGCCCATGCCCAGAAGGCCATGGGCCTTATACAGACTCAGGTCATGGCTATGCTGAACAGCCCTGAAAAAAAGCAGCGGCACACACAAGGGTTAAAAGAGTCCGCCATGGTGTCTGCCCGGATTTATCAGCGGCTCACCTCTGACATATCCCTGAACGAAAGCATATATTTGTTTAAAACTTTGGTGGAATTTGGGGATACAGGGGCGTTTTTTGCATTTAAATCCATGCTGAACAATGTTGTCAGTGTGACTGCCATGCACAAAGCTGTGTATCTGGTCACCGAATCCCAACGCCTTTGTTTTATCGACCAGTATCTTCAGTCTTCACCGGAAATCCGCTTACGGTATGCAGCTGTTTTTAAAAAAATGCTCACCAATATCCAGACCCGTGAAGCGGTTATCAATTTTTATGCCAGCCTCTTTGACCGCAAACGGGATGCAGATCCATTTTTGAACAATATTCCCGGGGAATTGCGAAATCCTGACACCCTGCTGAAAAATGAAATCTTGTCCCAGTCTCCGGCCATCAAGATCAAGGGGCTGAAAGCCCTGTCCATGCTGAAAGGAAAACTGCCCAAAGACCTGCTTATTCAGATACTTGAAAATCAGGAGGTAAAAAAGATAAGAGAAGCAGTATACAGCCTGATTGAAAATTCATCCATGGGGCTGTATCCCCAGCTGTTTGATTCGGTTTTCCGGTTGTTTTTAAAGGCGGACACGCTTGAAGCCTTCAACGCCTTCAAAGCCCTGATAGTTACGGGGAAAAAGCCGGTGTACGCCCTAATCGATCAGGCCAGGAAAACCCATCCTGATCTTATACCTTTTTTAGATGCGGAGCTTGCAGACCTGTCCAGACTTTCTTTTTTTGTTATACAGGACATTGCCCTGAATAAATCACAATACCAGGAAACCAATTATGATATCAATCTGGCCTGTATCCTGGGGATGATCAAAAAAAGACCGGAGCGGGTGGTCCGGCTGTTAAAGGATTTTGCCAAGATACCTGAGAAAAAGCAGGTACGCGATACATTTAAATTCATAGAAAAAGCAAGATCCCTGCTGGAACTGGAGAAACAGGACATTTCATTGTGGTTTGAAACACAGATCAACACATTACAAAAGGCCCCGGAAAAACAAAAAAATATTTTTTCAGTTGTGTTTCAGGATCCAGTTAAAAAGAAACTGGAAGCTTTAAAAGCAAATGTTGCCCAGAAAACTATTGATTTTCAGGACCTGACCATTGAGGCTGAAAACCTTTCTGACCTGCGGTTTTCAGCTTCTATCCTCAATTTTAACGGTGCCACGCTGAAAAACTGTGATCTATCCGGTTCTCACATGGAAAAGGCCTGGTTCAGGCAGGCGGTTCTCCATAACATTGACTGGTCCGATGCAGTGGTGCAGAATGTTAATTTTGACCATGCAGTGCTGATGCATATCAACGCCAAAAACACGCGGTTTGTGAACTGCAGTTTCCAGGGTGCCAGGTTGTTTAACTGTAATTTTTTCCAGGCAGATCTCCATGATGCCATATTTATTAACGCCCAGATTTCCAAAACCGCTTTCACCCATACCAATCTGACATGTGCTGTGTTTTCCCATGCCAGGATATCCGGGGTTTCCTTTGCCACAGCCTGTCTTGACCATGCAGATTTTTCTTTTGTCCAGTCACGTTTTTCGCGATTTCCTTCCAGTGCCGGGTCTGTGATACGGTTTGAGGGAATTGCATATAATGCCAGAAGGTATCAGCTCAAGCTTACAGATCTTCCATGGATGGAAAAATCCATTGCAGCAAAAATCAATCTGCTGATTTTCTGTGAATTTATCCATTATGGAGAAAACAAATTTTTAAACCAGAACAAAATGAGCATCCTCACGGCTTTTGATCTTTTTAAACCCTCCCGGGCGGATTTTTTCCAGCTCGTTCCCCTTTTGCTGCACAAAAATATTGACCTGCCGGGCGCCCCCCCCATACATCCCAAAACACCCTGCGGCATCGCAGATTATATGCCCTCCGGACCTGCGCTGCAGGTACTGGAAAAGTTTACGGATACCCACAGTCACAAGGCAGAATACATTTCTGCGCCCTATATTGAAGGTGTTTTTACCATGGGAAGCATAGGGTCTTTGGCGCAGACCCATGAATCTGACATAGACTATTGGGTCTGTATTCACGAGGAACTCATGAATGCCCATGAGCATTCTTTGTTTTTGCAGAAACTTGCATTGCTGGAAAAACTGGCAATGGAAAAATTTAAAATCCAGGCCACTTTTTTTGTTGTGGATATCCAAAAAGCAAAAAATAATGATTTCGGCGGATCCACCCAGGAAAGTTCCGGTTCAGCCCAATCCCGGCTGCTGAAAGAAGAATTTTACAGGACCATGATCCATGTGGCTGGAAAACTGCCCCTCTGGGCAGTGCTTCCTACGCCCATAAGCCTGAACTATTACCACATGATCATGACCCAAATCAGCAGGCTGCCCGGTTCCCACAGATATATTGACCTGGGAGACATCCATGCCATACCGGTGAATGAGTATTTCGGCGCTTCCATCTGGCAGATGTTCAAATGGCTCAAGAGCCCGTTTAAATCGGTGATCAAAATGGCGCTGCTGGAAAAATACATCTTCTCCTATGGGCAGGAACCCCTTTTGTGCAACCAGTACAAAAATGTATGGATGAATTCAGGTACCCACCTGAAACTGGCGCAGAATGATTCGTATATCATTCTGTTGAACAACCTTCTGGCCTTTTACCGGTCTGCAGGGGACACAAAATCCATGAACCTGATCCTCACCTGTTTTTTTTTGAAGTTGGAGATTTCAACAGATGCTGCTTTGGACAATACAGTTTTCGGGCTGCGCAGACATCTGGTGACCGACTCCATCGTCAAATGGGGATGGAGCCTGTCCCGGATCTTTGAAATCGGACATTTCAAAGAATGGGACTACCAGCGGATCCACAGGTTGTCCGCCTCCATTGAACGGTATATGCTCATAAAATACAGCCAGGTGAAAAAAACCTTTGAAAGCCATTCCAGCGGATTGATGATTTCAGATGAAGACCGCCGGGCGCTGGAACGGAAAGTGGATATTGTTTTTTTGGATAAACCATTCAAGATAAAAAAGATTCTTCTGGTTTCCAGAAGTGACCGGTTGTTTTCACGGCTGCATCTCAGATATTTGACAGGGCGTGACACACAGGTCAGATGGGAATTGTTTCACAAATCCACAAAACTGCACCAAAACATTGATGAATCTCTGGTGCAAACCCAGACCATTGAGGAAATAGGGGCATGGCTCATCAACAACGGCCTTTTTACAGAACATGCAACTGTCAATCTGATTCCCAACCCCACCCCGGTAACCCACGATGACATCCAGAAGCTGTTCTGTGCAATGAACACCTTTTTCACCCCGCAGCTGAAGCAGGTGTTCAACTTCAGTGAACTGAAAAAAAAGGTACCCGGCATCACATGTGTATTTATCAGTTTCAATTTTTATACTCCCCGTCAGGAATCAAAAATCACAGATTATTGTGCCGTGTATATCAACTCCTGGGGTGAAATGTTTTACCTTGCCTGCAGCCCCGACCGGGAGTTTGTCTCTCTTAAGGCAGCCAAAAAAGATATTCTTGACCACCTGGAGATAAATAAATTTCCTTTAAAAACCATGGTTTATTTCCAGGGGCAAGGCCGGATAGAAAGTGTCCAGGATTGACTTTTGGCCGGGAATCATATAAAAAAGGAAAAATTTTTTTCTTAAATTAAAGAGTCTGCGTTTGAAAAAAAATATAAAATTATCCCAAAATACCATTGTTAAAAATGACCTGGGAATGCATGCAAGACCGGCAGCCCGGATAGCGAAAATGGCCATGACCGCAGAAAAGGATATCTGGCTTTCAGATGGAAAAACCCAGGTGGATGCCGCAAGTATCATTGATATTTTAACCCTTTGCGCCACAAAAGGCGCCTGTATTCATATCCAGGCGGCATCTTCGGCGGATGCCCCGGTGGTGGACAGAATCAAGACTTTTTTTGACGATGGATTCGGAGAATTAACACAATGAATCGTGACAAACCCCGTGAAATGATCCTCAAGGGCATCAGCGGCTCCCCTGGCATCTGCATTGGAAAAGCCTATGTGGTGGATCGGGAAGGGGTCAATATCATTGAACGGTATCCGGTCTCAGAAACCATGGTGTCCCAGGAAATAGACCGGTTCAAAAATGCCGTGGCAAAAGCCAAAAATGAACATGCACGGATAATACAGGCACTTGACAAAGATGTCAGCGAGACCCTGAACATTCTGGAAACCCATATGGCGTTGTTCAAGGACAAAATGCTGTATGGTAAAACCATTGAAACCATTCAAAAAGAGCGGATCAATGCGGAATGGGCCTTAAGAAAGGTCTCCCGCCAGGTGAAACTCATGTTTCAGCAGGTGGATGACCAGTACCTGAAGTCTCGGGTAAATGACATTGTCCAGGTTTCAGACAAAATAATGTCTTATCTGCTGGGTGCCAGGGATATCAAAATTGCAGATATCAACAAAAGGGTCATCATTGTGGCCCATGACTTGAGCCCGGCGGATGCCAGTCAGATTCAGCTGGAGCGTATCAAAGGATTTGTCACTGACCGGGGGGGAAAAGATTCTCACACCGGTATTGTGGCCAAATCTTTAAAGATCCCTTCCGTCTTCGGCCTGGCCCGGGCCACAGCCAGCATCAACAATGACGACATCCTGATTGTGGACGGCTCTTCGGGTATCATCATCATCAATCCTGAAGAAGATACCCTGTTCAAATACGAAGAACGTCTGGCCCGGTTTGAAGCCTACAGGGCGGATATAGAACGCGACAGCCATCTGCCGGCAGTTACCAGAGACGGGGTTGCCCTTAACCTCATGGCCAATATTGAACTGGTAGAAGAGGTGGTGTCAGCAAAAGACAATGGGGCAGCCGGTATCGGCCTGTTCAGAACAGAGTTCCTTTATCTGGATCTGGAGCGGTTTCCCACTGAAGAAGAGCTGCTTGTCAAATACAAGGAGCTGGCGGAACTCATGAATCCCGAACCGGTGACCATCCGCACCCTGGATATCAACGGTGACAAGTTCAATCCCTATATCGACCCTGTTGAAGAGGCCAATCCATCCCTGGGACTCCGGGCGGTGCGGTTCTGTCTGGAAAACAAGGATATATTTGTCACCCAGATCAAGGCCATTCTCCGGGCCGCAGCCTTTGGGAATATAAAACTGCTGATACCCATGATTTCATGCATGGAAGAAATCATTGCGGTCAAAGCTGTTATCAATCAGGCTGTTTTGGCGCTTGAACAGGATGACAAAATATTTAACAAAGACATTGCCCTGGGGATTATGATAGAGGTGCCTTCTGCTGTCCTCATGGCTGATGAACTGGCGAAGCAGGTGGATTTTTTCAGTATCGGCACCAATGACCTGATCCAATACTCCATGGCTATCGACCGCCGCAACCGCAGGGTGGCCCATCTGTATCAGGCCCTGAACCCGGCGGTGCTGAAAATGATCAAAATGGTCTTTGCTGCTGCCAAAAAAAACAATATTGAACTGGTGATGTGCGGTGAAATGGCTGGTGACCCCATCAACATTCCAGTGCTGCTGGGATTTGGATTGAAAAACCTTTCCATGAACCCAGCCTCAATTCCGGTGATAAAAAAAATGATACGGGGTATGGATTTCCAAAAAGCGCAAAGCTTTGCAAAAAAAATTTCCACATTTTCCACTGTCGAGGAGATCACCCGGTTTACCCAGGAAGAATACAAAGAAATTCTTCCCTACAAAGAAATGGAAGATTAGGGCATGCCTGCTGATTATATTAAACTTATTGCCTCCAATAAGAAGGCCCGGCACAATTTTCACATTGATGCGGAATATGAAGCCGGCATTGTTCTGGTGGGATCAGAAGTCAAGTCCATCAGGGAAGGGCGGGTCAGTTTCCAGGATTCCTATGCTGATATCAGACGAGGAGAGGTTTTTTTAAGACAGCTGCATATTTCTCCGTATAAATTTGCATACAATGACAACCATGAACCCATGCGCACCAGAAAACTGCTGCTCCATAAAGCTGAAATCTCCAAACTCATCGGTAAAATAAAGGAAAGGGGGTACACCCTGGTGCCCCTGAAAATCTATTTTAAAAATGACAAAATCAAAGTTCTGCTCGGTCTTGGAAAAGGCAAAAAACTCTATGATAAGCGCCAGAGCATCAAAGAGCGGGATGTCAAACGGGATATGGACCGGGACCGCAAAAAATATTCTGCCTGACATCTGACAGGTATCTGTAGTGGATATTGACTTTTGGTATACATTCATTATAATATAGATACTTCTGATGAAGTTCTGATCTTTTACAATCTGGGGGCGAAATGGTTTCGACGGAGATTTTGAAGCCTATGGTAGCATACCGAGTCGTTTGTCAGCTCGTAAACTTGGCAAAGACTTAAAGATAATCGCAGACGATTATAATTACGCCGTAGCGGCTTAACACCCGCTGCCGTCCTGCTGAAATCCCTCTTGCAGATATCAGGCCAGGGCGTCGACTTTGCAAGACCGCTGATGTGGCTGCCTGATACACATCAGTTGAATTTTTCAGGCTATACCCTGGGGTATCCCTCCTGAAGGAGACCCCGCGGCCAATATCAAAGTCCAGGATAAGTATGTAGAAGCCAGGGAAGATGGTTTTCGGACGCGGGTTCAACTCCCGCCGCCTCCACCATTAATTTGTAATAAGATTAATCATTTATAGGTTTTTATCCCCCATAAATATGTTGATCACTTGTTGATCAAAGGGTTTCGGAAGAGCCATTATTCTGCCCTTTTTCAGCATGTTCGGCATCTGAATTTGTATAATCAGGAACCGTTTCCTGACTATCTTGTCCGGGAATGTCATTTTTCCAAGAAAAAACGGTCACGGTACTTGTGCGCCATCCGGCCATCCTCTGTGACACCCCTCACAAGGAGAGGGCCGGTCAGCTTATCAAACAGCTGAGAGGCATGAATGCCAGCGTGTCGGTTTCCCGGGTGGTCGCGGATATAAAAATCATAGGCAACATTGCCCGGATCAATCAGCTGGGCGTGTTAAAATTAAAAGGCAAGAAGCAGATTTTGGATGTCTATCGCATCATTCCTGAAACCGGTTGAACAATGATAAAAAGGAAAAGAAGATCGGAACATTAGGATAATACATGGGCCCCAATGAAAAAAAACTGGCTGCCCTGGAACAGAAGCTGGCTGATCTGGGTATTCAAAAAAAAGATCTGGAAGAAAAATTCATCAAGGCTTCTGGCAGGGGAGGGCAGAAGGTGAACAAATCCTCTTCCGCCGTGTTTATCCGCCATAAAAAAACCGGTCTGTCCGTAAAGGTTGGCAAGCACCGGTCTCTGCACCTGAACCGTTTTCTGGCTTTACGGGCCCTGGCTGAAAAGATTGAAGCCATGCAGTCAGGCACAGATACAGCCCGGCAGGAACATATAAAAAAAATCCGCAGACAAAAACAGCGGCGCAGACAGAAAACCCGCAAAAAACTGGCATCGCCCCGGGATGCTACAGATGAATGATCTCCATACTTGTATCTGCAACCATAGCCAGTCCCATATCATCCACAAAATTAAATATTTTATCCACCTGTGAATTCACCCGGGCACTGTCATTGCCGACAACACAAAACCCGATACCGGCCCATTCATGGCTGTCGTTTAATTCGGTTTCCGCCACCGCGGCCTTGAACCGGTTCTGAATTTTTGCAACAATGCTTTTTACAATTTTACGCTTGGCTTTTAACGAATGGATATCATAAAGGCGTAACCTGATCCGGCCGCATCCCACCACCATGGCCGGCCCTTAAAATGCTCCCAGCTGGCAGGGTTTGATGCGGATATTGATTTTTTCACAGGCAGACCCCATATCCAGTCGGCTGATCTTCCATTCTCCGGCAAGATCCCAGCATTCCCGGCAGGACATTCGGCCGTCAATACTTTTGTTCTCAATTGCTGCCCACAATTCATCTGAAATGTCGATGCCCGGATCAATCCGTTTCTGTTCCGGTTCATACCCGAACAGCCCCAGCTGGCATTTGACAATGCGCAGCTCCATCAGGTCTGCCTGAATCCCGATCTCTCTCGGGGAGCCCCCCAGTTCTTTGGCAGCTTTATGGGCAGCTGCACAGCTTAACTGGTTTTTTTCGGTGATTTCATTAAGTTTTTTGACAATGACCGGATCAGTCTTCTGGTCCGGATGTTTGCCTGCATAATGTCCCTTGTCCTGGTGTGCCATGGTTGCCTTCCCTTTATTTTCCGGTTAGTATACCAAAGTGCATTATAAAACAAAAACCGCCAGCAATAAAGGAATTAATTCATGATAGACACCCATGATCCTTCAGCCTTTCAAATGATCTATGTTGCATCCTGCGGAGAGGGCATCAATGCATTTCACCTGGTGGAATCCACACTGATACAGTTTCCAGATAACAAAATTACGGTTGTCAAGGTACCCCAGATCCGGTCCGAGGTCCAGGTGGATGAGCTTATCGACAAAGTCAAGGATATTGAAAGTCTGATCGTCCATACCATTGTCAACACAAACCTGCGCAAATATCTCACCCGAAAAGGCATGGAACATAAAATAGTCACCATTGACCTGATGGGCCCGGTGCTTTCAAAAATACAGGCATTTTTGAACCAGGATCCCCTGGAAAAACCCGGCCTATACAGGGAACGCCACCAGGTGAACCTCAAACAGGTATCTGCCATTGATTTTGCCCTGGCCCATGATGACGGCCTGAACCCGGAAACCCTCAATGAGGCGGAGATTATCCTGCTGGGGCTGTCCCGGGCCGGCAAGACCCCTTTGTCCATGTATATGGCGGTGCTGGGATGGAAAGTGGCCAATATTCCCTTTGTTCCAGGGGTTCCCATGCCGGCGATACTGGATGCTGTTGACCGGCGGCGGATTTTTGCCTTGAATATCAATGCCAAGCAGCTTGTGGCCCATCGGAAAATGCGCCAGGAAAGCCTCGGGGCCTCGGACATGAAAGCCTATTCCTCCAGAAAGGATATTGAGGAAGAAATTCTCATGGCCCACCGCCATTATATTGCCAAAGGGTATTCCATGATCAATGTGAGCAACAAACCCATTGAAACCAGTGCCGAAGAGATCATTGAGATGATCACCCGCCGCTTTAAATCCGACGCCCATCTGGTTCACTGATTTGATTTACAGGCGAATATGCGAATATGAGGTGCCATGTCTCATATTATTTTACATACAAAGAGGGCACACCGGGTATGGATGAAAACTTGTGTGTCAGGTTCATGAGGCTTTCTGCGTTGCCAATGGCAAAAAACCCCCGGGGCACAACCGCCCCATAAAGCTTGTTCACAACCTTTTCGCTGGTGGGCATATCAAAATATATCATGACATTTCTGCAGACCACCGCATCAACCCCCTGGTCAGGCGGTGTATCCGTGATCAGGTTGAAACGCTGGAAACTGATATGGGTCTGCACCTGTTTTTTGATTTTGACATGGCCCTGGTATTTGCCGGTTCCCTGTTGAAAATACCGGTGCAGCAGGGTTTTGGGAACGTTTCTGGTCTTGTCAATGCGGTAAATGCCCCGGGCAGCCGTGGCCAGTACAGAATGGGATATGTCAGTGGCCAGTATGGAAAAATCCAGGCCTGCCTCCAGAAGCTGAATGGCAATGGAATAGGGTTCATCTCCGGTGGAACAGGCAGCACACCATATTTTGAAGACCTGATTTTTATTGGGGACACTGCCTTTAAAATGCTGCACCATGTATGCAATGCTTTTGTTTTCTCTGAAAAAATAGGAATGATTAGTGGTGACAGTATCTATGAATTCCACCACTTCCTGGTCATTGGATGCCAGATAGGCAAGATATTGGTCAAAATTTTTTTTTGTCAGACGCATCCGCTTGGCAAGTTTGGATTTGAGCAGCTCTTTTTTGCCCTCATGCAGATTGATCCCTGACGTCTGGTATACCAGATGTTTTAATTCAAGAAACTGGTTTTTGGAAAGAACTATTTCATTCATGGCAAAACCATTATATATTTGTCAGCATGACCCATAAAAAACAAGGTGAAAACCTGAACAACCGCAGCACAAAACCCTTTGAACGGCGCAAATCAAAAGATATCTGGACCAGGGTGTTCATTGCCCTGCATCTGATTGCCTGGACCGTCCTTTGTATTTCCATGCTGGTATTTCACCGTGCCCAGCCGGATTTTGAAACCTTTTTTGACCGGTTTTACCAACTTAATTTGAGAACAGTCTGGGATTTGCGTTTTCTGCAGTACCTGTTATATATTATTTTTCTGGGGCTTGCCATCAGTATTTTCGGTATGATTCTGGCACGGGTCCGGGCCAGGCGCAAAAATGACCTGAAAAATCAGATGAAAATTTTGGGGGGAGTTTACCTGATCCTGTTTTTTATATACGGGCTCATGATATGGGGTTCAAGATTGTCAGGACTCTGGCCGATATAAAGTATATTTTTGCTGGAATGAAAAAAGGATTGGATCATGAAACAGATAACAGGCATTTTGCTTATCGGACTTATCATTGTACTGGCGGTAATCCCCTGTTCTGCCAGGGATTTCATGGTCGAGTTTATAGCTGAAAACTACAAGGAAACCCCAATTCCCTATTCCAACACCCCGCAGATCTATCATTCCATCCAGGTGAATACCCATACAGGACCCAAACTGCTGATTCTTGCAGGAGAAGACCTGATCTACCGCACATGGCTGCGCCAGTACATTGCAGAAAATAACCGGTTCATCGCCCAAGTGGCAGATACTGAAAACGATCAGTTTGTGGCCTCCCGTACCTATGAGATGGATGTCACCCAGCTGCATCCTGTGGGCAATGACAACTGGGCCTCCCTTTTTCCCGCAGATGCGGCAGCAGAACTAACCGAGCCCATCGTGGGAACCCGGCATGTTCTGGTGATTGATACCAATGAGATCCGCAGCAGTCTGATTGCAGATGTCATCAGTGCAACGGGATTTACCCCGATGATCTTCAGGAGCGGTACCCAGGCTGTGGAAATGTTTCGGAGCCAGCCTGAAAAATTCAAGATGATCATTGCCAATCACAAAGCGCCCGGCATTGAGACAGAAGCCTTTGTGAAACAGGTTCTGAAAATCGATTGCCAGGTTCCCATCCTGGTGGAAACAGGGTACCGTGATCCCAAAACCCGTCAGCGATACCAGGACCTTTTTGCCGGTGCCGGTTCAGTGGTCCTCACCCCCATGGTCCTCAAAAACCTGCAAAAAAACATCCAGGGCATGATAAACGATGAGTCCAATGAGCAGGAAACTTCCATGGATAACCCACAGGCTGCGTTATGAATCGGCGGCCCATATCGATTTATCTGTTTGTTTTCTTATCTGTTTTCCTGTTTGTCTTTCTGGCATCAGCAGGTTTGACCCGGGCTGCAGAAGACCGGTTCAGCCGGTATGAAGCGGGATTTACAAATTTTGTAACCTGTGAACTTACGCGTATCGGACCCTCCTCCTATTTCAAGGGCAAACCCGTTGATATCACCATGATTGACGTGTATGACGTGCGTGCTGAATCAGGTCTGGTTATCATAACAGGTGCAGTGCAGTGTTTTGTGGAAGACACCTATAAAACCCTTTACGGGGCAGTGGGAGTGAAGACCATCATGGACACGGAAAAAGTGGTCTATTTTACCATCCGGCCAAAGGATTTTTCCATTCTTGCCACAGAACTGATGCGCTATCCCTACAAGGAACGCTGTGGCTGGTCACGGTACCGGGTGGATATTAATTGAAACCCCCTGCCTGGAACACGGCAGAGGGGTTGCATCGCTATTTGTCCATGATGGCGGCCTGGGCAGCGGCCAGCCGTGCAATGGGCACCCGGTAAGGGGAGCAGGACACATAGGTGAGGCCCGACCTGTGGCAGAATGTCACTGATTCAGGATCACCCCCGTGCTCGCCGCAGATACCCAGTTTGATGTCCGGCCGGGTTTTTTTCCCCCTTTCCACAGCAATTTCAATAAGGCTGCCCACTGCTTCCTGGTCCAGGGTTTCAAAGGGATCTGTGTCCAGAATGGCATTGTCAATATAATCGTTCATAAAAGACCCGATATCATCCCTGGAAAATCCAAAGGTCATCTGGGTGAGATCATTGGTACCAAAGGAAAAGAACTGGGCTTCTTGGGCCATTTTATCGGCTATCAGGGCAGCTCTGGGAATTTCGATCATGGTGCCGAACAGATAGGGTATCTGTTCAAGATCATGGGTTTTCAGGGCCTGTTTATGGCAGTCATCAACAATTTTTCTGGTAAAGGATAATTCTTTTTCATTGCAGGTGACCGGCACCATGATCTCCGGCAAAGGGTGTCTGCCCTGACGGATCAGGTCGGCAGATGCGGCAAAAATGGCCTGTACCTGCATTCTGGTGATTTCAGGAAAACTTATTCCCAGGCGTACCCCCCGGTGCCCGATCATGGGGTTGGATTCCTTGAGAAGCATGCTCCGCTTGATCACCTCCTCAATATCTATGCCCAGGGCTTTGGCTATTTCCATCCGGTTTTTTTCCGAGCTGGGTACAAATTCATGCAGCGGCGGATCCAGCAGCCGCAGGGTAACCGGCAGGTTGTCCATGACAGCAAGGGTTTTTGCAATTTCCCCTTTTACAAAGGGAAACAGCTCATCCAGAGCAACCTGGCGTTCTTCAGTGGTTTTGCTTAAAATCATTTTCCGCAGCAGAAACAGGGGCCGGTCTGAATCAGCCCCGTAAAACATATGCTCAGTGCGGAAAAGCCCGATTCCCTGTGCCCCGAACTCCAGGGCGGTTGCCGCATCTTCAGGGGTATCTGCATTGGTGCGCACCGCCATGGTCCGGTGGCGGTCAGCAATGGCCATAAATTTTTTGAATTTGGGGTTTTCCAGAGCGTCTTTCATTTTGAGCCGGCCTTCATAAACAATCCCGCGGGTGCCGTTCAAAGTGAAAATATCCCCTTCATTGAAAATCCGGGTGCCTGCCTGCATCTGTCGGTTTTTTGCATTGATTTTCAGGGCACCGGCACCCACAATGCAGCACTTTCCCCATCCCCTGGCCACCAGGGCGGCATGGCTGGTCATGCCCCCTCTGGCAGTAAGGATGGCTGCAGCAGAGCGCATCCCTTCAATATCTTCCGGATTGGTTTCCTCTCTGACCAGAATTACGTTTTCACCGGTTTTTGCCCGCTGCACCGCATCTTCTGCGGTAAAAACAATCTTTCCCCAGGCCCCGCCGGGTCCGGCCGGCAGGCCTTCAGCCACTTTTGCAGCGGTTTTTTCCTGTTCCGGGTCCACAATGGGGTGAAGCATTTCATCAAGGGTTTTGGGATTCAGGCGGCAGACCATGGTCTTTTCATCGATCATACCCTGTTCATACATGTCCATTGCCATGTTCAAGGCAGCGGTGGCGGTCCGTTTGCCCACCCGGCACTGGAGCATATACAGCCTGCCTTCCTGGATGGTGAATTCAATATCCTGCATATCCTTGTAATGGGCTTCCAGCCTGTTCCGGATATCATACAGCTGGCTGTAAAGTTCCGGCATGGTCTCTTCCAGGGATCCAAGGTGCTGATTCTGCATGTTTTTTGTGTCAGTGTTCAGGGGATTGGGGGTACGGATACCTGCCACCACATCTTCGCCCTGGGCATTCACCAGCCATTCACCGTAAAAAACATTCCTGCCGGTGGCAGGGTCACGGGTAAATGCCACTCCTGTGGCAGAGGTGTTTCCCATATTCCCGAACACCATGCTCTGGACATTTACGGCTGTTCCCCAGGAGTCAGGAATATGTTCAATGCGCCGGTAGGAAACCGCACGTTTTCCGTTCCAGCTTTTGAAAACCGCAGCTATTGCCCCCATGAGCTGTGCATGGGGATCATCAGGAAAATCTTTTTTCAGATACTGGCGTATCTTTTTTTTGAACCTGTCGCACAGGCCCTTCATATCCTGGGTGGAAATGTCAGTATCGTTTTCATATCCTTTGTCGTTTTTCAGGTTGTTCATCATCATTTCCAGATTCAGCCTGATGCCCATACCGTCTTCAGGCACCACCTGGTCTGCTTTCTCCATGACCACATCTGAGTACATCATAATCAAGCGGCGGTATGCATCATACACAAACCATTCATTACCGGTTTTTTCCACCAGGCCGGGGATGGTTTCCGGGCACAGTCCCACATTGAGAATGGTTTCCATCATACCGGGCATGGAACTTCTGGCCCCGGACCGGCAGGACACCAGCAAAGGGGCTTTGGGATCACCAAATACCAGTCCCATCCGGCTTTCCACATTGGCCATGGCTGTCATGATCTGCTCTTCAAGGCCAGGAGGAAACTTGCCCCCCAGTTCAAAATAGTGGTTGCAGCATGCCGTGGAAATGGTGAATCCCGGAGGTACGGGAAGGCCCATGCGTGCCATTTCAGCAAGATTGGCACCTTTGCCACCCAGAAGGTTTTTTTGGGATGCATCCCCGTCTGTTTTTTTCGGACTGAACTCATAGATATATCTGGTCATGATTGCCTCTGTTTGATTTTTATGAAAGCGTTTATCAAATCTATTGGTTTCTTTGAATATCGGTTGTGGGCATACCCGGGGTGAAAGACCTTGGGCGGCCCGGGGCCGTCAATGAATTTGCCGTGCTTCTCCTGTAACTATGCAAGATTGAAAATCCAAGTCAAGCAAAATCTGATGTTTATAAATTCCGGCACCAATGTTATGATACTAAATTTTAAACAACCAAAATAAATACCCATGCCGGAACAGATACCATATGTTGACCATTGAATCCATTTGCAAGGGGTTTGGCGACCAGACCCTGTTTGATGATGCCAGTCTGCAGATAAACCCTGGTGAACGGGTGGGACTTGTGGGCAGGAACGGCCACGGAAAAACCACCCTGCTCAATATCATCGCAGGATATGATCACCCGGACGGGGGGAGAATAAACTGCCCGGCCGGGTACCGCATCGGCATGCTGTCCCAGAAAATTGTGTTTTCAGAAACCACTGTGCGCAAAGAAGCCATGACAGGGCTGCCTGACCTTGAAAGAGAACACTATTGGAAAGCGGAAAAAGTGCTGGCCGGACTGGGGTTTTCCCCTGTGGATATGGACAGGGACCCGGCTGTTTTTTCCGGGGGTTTCCAGGTCAGGCTGAACCTGGCAAAGGTGCTGGTGTCTGAACCGGACCTGCTTATTCTGGACGAGCCCACCAATTACCTGGATATCACCTCCATTCGATGGATCTCCCAGTTTCTGACAGCCTGGCCCAGGGAGGTTCTTCTGGTAACCCATGACCGGGGCTTCATGGACCATGTGGTCACCCATATTGCCGGTATCCACCGTCAGAAAATCAGAAAAATTCCGGGAGATACCGGCAAATACTATGACCAGGTGGCCCAGGATGAATCGGTATATGAAAAAACCAGGCTGAATGAAGAAAAACGCAAAAAAGAGATTGAAACCTTTATCACGAGGTTCCGGGCCAAAGCCCGGCTGGCAAACATGGTACAGTCAAGAATCAAAACCCTTGAAAAACAGGAATCAAAAGAAAAACTCTCCCAGCATAAAAATATGGATTTTTCTTTCAACTATCTGCCTTTTAACGGCAAACAGATGCTCACTGCCGAAAAATTGTGTTTTGGTTATGAACCGCAAAAACCGCTGATCACTGATTTTTCCGTAACAGTCCAGCCAGGGGACAGAATTGCCGTCATCGGCCAGAACGGCAAAGGCAAGACCACCCTGGTCAAGCTGCTCACCGGCAGACTTGCCCCTGCATCCGGCAGTGTCACCTGCAACCCGGGGGTTGTCCCGGGATATTTTGAACAGACCAATGTGCTCACCCTCAATGAGAGCCATACCATTGAAGAGGAACTGACAGATGCCCACCCGGATTTTGACCGCCAGGCTGCCAGAAATATCTGCGGTGCCATGATGTTTGAAAAAGATGCTGCCTTGAAAAAGATCAGCGTATTGTCAGGCGGGGAAAAATCCCGGGTCATGCTGGGCAAACTACTTTTGACCCCGGTGAACCTGCTGCTGCTGGATGAACCCACAAATCACCTGGATATCGAGGCCTGTGATGCATTCTCAGCGGCATTGCAGGATTTTTGCGGCGCCCTGATCCTGGTAACCCATAATGAGCTGTTCCTGCATTCTCTGGCCACCAGGCTGGTGGTATTTAAAAAAGACCGTATTGATTTGTTTGAAGGCAGTTACCAGGAATTTCTGGATAAGGACGGCTGGGAAGAGGCCGGCACGGTTTCAGGAAAGCAAAAAAAATCCACCGGTTTGAACAAAAAGGAGCTGCGCCAGAAAAAATCGGAAATCATTTCAGGCCGGTCCAGGGTCCTGGGGCCCATCCAGAAAAAAATTTCGCAGATAGAAGATGAGATAGAAACCCTTGAAAACCAGATTCAGACGGTGAATGCAGAGCTGCTCACAGCATCGGAAAACGCGGACGGCAAAAACATCCAGATGCTTTCAAAACAGTTGTCAGACCTTGAAAATGCGGTGGAATCCCTGTTTTCCGACCTGGAAGAAAAAATGGAGGACCTGGAGTCTCAGAACATACAGTTTGAAAAACAACTCAAAGAATTGGAAAGGCTGTGATTTAGGATGGACAAAAAAAAATTCGCATTCTATTATGGGATTGTTCTCATTGCAGTGGGATTAGGGGTCTTTTACCGGATACCTGAGGTGACGCAACAGGTGGCGAACATCGCATTTTTCAGCAACAAACTATTCATTGTCAGGTTCTGTTTTTACATGCTGGGAATGTTTCTGGTGATCGCAGGCAGTATCCGGGTGTATAAAAATTTTAGATAATTCATATACAGAAGACACACATGGTTAAAAATCCAAAGGGAAAATCCAGTCTCACATCCACCATCAAGGACCAGTCCGGCGCCGGAAAGACCCGGATAGGGGAAATCCTTTCCAAAGAGGGCCAGATTACCAGCCTCCAGCTGGATGAGGCCTTAGGGGTGCACAAAAAGACCGGAGAACGCCTCAGCGCCATTCTCCTCAACAAAGGGTATATTGATCCGGAAACCATCATCAATGTATTAGGGCGGATTTATAATTACAATGTGATCCGGTTCTCAGAGATGAAGCCTGATGAAGCAGCCCAGAAAATTCTCCCCTTTGATGTGGCCAAAGAAAACATGGTATTTCCCCTGGCCCTGAAAAATGACGACCTTTTTGTGGCCATGGTGGAACCCACCGATACCCAGGTGGTGGAAGGCCTGCACAACAAGACAAAAAAGAATATCCATGTGTATGTCACTACTGAAAATGATATCATCCAGGCCTACCGTGATTTTTACAAGATCAATGATGAAGCGTACAAAAATTTTCTCCATTTTGAAGAAGATGCAGAAGACGACACCCCTGTTACCTCTGTGGAGGATTTTGGCTCTCTTGTTTCTGAGGCGGCTGAAGAGATCGAAGTGGGCACGGCTGAAAGAGATGACGGCCAGGATGAATTCATGGCCTCAGATGCCCCCATCATCAAGCTTGTCAACGGGATTCTGACCAAGGCCATCAATGACGGGGTGTCAGATATCCATATCGAACCATTTGAAAAATCTTTCCAGGTCCGGTACCGGCTGGACGGCGGCATGTACAAAGCCATGAACCTGCCGGTTTCCATTAAGAATGCCGTAGTTTCCCGCATAAAAATTCTGGCGTCCCTGGATATTGCTGAAAGACGGGTTCCCCAGGACGGCCGGATCAAACTGCGCCTGGGCAAAAAAAAATCAGTGGATTTCCGGGTATCCTCTCTGCCCACCCTGTTCGGGGAGAGCATTGTCATGCGGATACTTGACCAGAGTGCCTTGAACATCGATCTGACCCGGTTGGGGTTTGAGTCGGTCACCTTTGATATGCTCAAGCGCAGCATTTCACGGCCCTACGGCCTGCTGCTGGTGACAGGACCGACCGGTTCCGGAAAAACCACCACCCTGTACTCCATCCTTAATCGGCTCAACAAGGATGATATCAAAATTCTGACCGCAGAAGATCCAGTGGAATTCAACTTCAAGGGGATCAACCAGGTGCCGGTGAGAGAAGAGATCGGCATGACCTTTGCTGCGGCCCTGAAAGCCTTTCTGCGCCAGGATCCGGATATCATCATGGTGGGGGAGATCCGTGATCTCGATACTGCGGAAATCGCCATAAAGGCTGCCATGACAGGCCATCTGGTATTTGCCACCCTGCATACCAATGACTGTCCCTCCACCATCGGCCGTCTGGTGGACATCGGCATTCCCCCCTATATGCTGGCGGCATCGGTAACCATGGTTTTGTCCCAGCGGCTGACCCGGCGGCTGTGTCCGGAATGCAAAAAACAGGTTACAGGACACAATGTCAAGGAACTGGAGCTCCACGGATTTCCAAAAGATGAGATTCCCGATCTGAAAATCCTGGGTCCCAACGGGTGCAGCCATTGCAACGGCACCGGATACAAGGGCAGGGTAGGGCTGTATGAACTCATGGAGGTCACCGATGAGGTGGCCAAAGCCATCAGCGCGGAAGTAGCGGAGGACCAGCTCAGGAAAGTGGCGGTCCAGGAAGGCATGGTCACATTGCGGGATGCCGGCCTCCAGAAGATCAGAACAGGGGAAACATCACTGGAAGAGGTGGTGAAAAAAACAGTGATCACCAAGGAATCTTTGCCCGCCTACCTGGTAAATCCGGATGTGGAGCAATATGAAGACAAGGATGTCATCATCCGGGAAAACAATACAGACATCGATTTTTTCAAACTGGTTCAGGGTGCGGTGTATGTGGTCAAAGGGGGCAAGAAAATCGCTGAAATCACCCAGCCGGGTGAATATTTCGGAGAGATGGCCGCCATCACCAAAGATGCCCGGTCCGCATCCATCATCTCCAAGGGGCGGTCTAAAATCAAGCGGTTTCCCGGAGACAAGCTCGAAGAGATCATTGAAAAATATCCGGAAGTGGCAAAGCATTTGTTCACAGTGCTGGCAGCCCGTCTTCACCAGACTGACAGACGGCTTGTCTCCATGATCAACCAGGTCAAAAGGGTTCCCCCCAATTAGAGGGCCTGGCTGCAGAGCACAAAAAGCTGTCTTGTCAGCAAGGGCTTTTTAAGGGGTGTTTTTTGCCGGTCGGTAGTACCGGTCCTTTTCACTGTAAATGCATCCGCAGTAGGATTGCCTGTACATGCCCATGGCTTTTGATTCTGCAATACCCTGTTTCCAGCCCTCCCTGAAATCATGGTAAAAAAAATCCACCCCGGTTTCCTTTGCCACAGTTTCTGCCGTCTCCCGGATAAGGGCGTGGTTCTGAAACCGGCTGTAGAGCAGGGTGGAAGAAAATCCGTCAAATTTGCCTTTTTTTGCAATTTTGGCAGTTGCAGTCAGCCGGGCATGGTAGCAGTAGCGGCACCGGTCTTTTTCCCGGAATGCAACAGACCTGAGAAATGTTTCCAGATCATAGTCCTGCTGCCAGATCATTTTCAGGTTTTGGTCATCTGCGTACTTCTGAAGTGTTTCTTCACGCTTGAGGCATTCTGTGAAGGGATGGATATTGTGGCGGAAGAAAAACCCCATCACCTGGATATCTTTGCTTCTGAGCACCTGGAGGGGATAGATAGTGCAGGGACCGCAGCATGCATGCAGCAGCAGTTTCACGCCCGGCTCCCGAAAATGGCGGTTCCCACCCGCACCATGGTGGCCCCTTCCTGGATGGCCACCATAAAATCATTGCTCATGCCCATGGACAGCTGTGCCATGGCACCGGGGTGCACCCCGGCCGCCAGGATATCTTCTCTGATCAGAAACAGCTGTTTGAAATAGATTCTGGCATCTTCCGGATCATCAAAGTACGGGGGCATGCACATCAGGCCCTGGAGAGAAAGATTTTCAAACCCCATGATTTTTTTGGCCAGATCCACTGCCGCATCTTTTTCGGCACCGGATTTGGTATCTTCCATGGCAATATTTATCTGGAGTAGAATCTTTTGGCATTTTTGGATTTTTCCGGCTTGTTTATCGATCTCTTTTGCCAGTTTAAAGCTGTCCACCGTGTGTATGAGATCAAAATATCGAACAGCGAATCTGGCTTTGTTAGACTGCAGGTGACCGATAAAATGCCAGGCAGCAGCATCCCGGCCGATGGCATCGATTTTTTCCATGGCTTCCTGGATATAATTTTCCCCCAGGATGGTCAGGCCGGCATCAATGGCCTGTTCTATCATTTCTGCAGATTTTTTTTTGCTGACACCGATTAATTGAATATCTTGGGGGTTTCTGCCGCAGCTGTTGGCGGTATCAAGGATATTCTTGTGAACGGCTGTAAGATTTTCTTTAATCCGGGTCATGGTGACAATCCTCAAATTGAATCACTTCTAAGGCCGCAAGGGTCTGAATGAGTTCACACACCGGCAGGCCCACCACATTGGAATAAGAACCATAAATTTCTTTGACCAGAAAGGCGCCCAGTCCCTGGATGGCGTATCCCCCGGCCTTGTCATAGGGTTCTTGTGTGCCAGTGTACCAGAGGATCTCCTGTCTTGTCAAAGTTTTGAACACAACCTGTGTTGCAACTGCATGGGTTTTCATCTGCCTGCGGGCAAAATGTCCCACTGAATATCCTGTATAAACCGTGTGTGTCCGGCCGCTCAAAATGCCGAGCATCTGAATGGCCTGTTCTCTGTTTTCCGGTTTTCCAAGGATCTGCCGATCTTTTACAACAATGGTATCTGCCCCGAGCACCCAGGCATTTTTCCGCAGCTGCATGATGTGACAGACTTTTTTTTCCGACAATGCTTTGACAAATTCCAGGGGCTGCTGCCCCGGTTTTTCGGCTTCATCCACATCAGCAGGAAGAATGTCGACGGCAAGTCCCATCTGTTCCAGCAGTTCTTTTCTCCTGGGAGACCGGGATGCCAGCACCAGTTTTTCTGTATCCATCCATTTCATGGGTGTTGTGTTTACCAGAAAAAACAGGCCAGGGCAATGCGGTTACATAAAATCTTTATAGATACCTGTTATAAGACTTGCCACCTTTTCAGGCTGCATGCATTATGATCCTGTATTTTTGGTTGCCAATCCAGTCAATGGTGCTACACTGGGGCACAAAAAATTATCAGATAAGGATATCACATGAAACAACCATTTTACGG
>JAABSO010000025.1 GCA_011390335.1 Desulfotignum sp.
AGTGCGGATGGAAGCGTGACGGTCGAGACTCGTTGGATGGAGGGAAAGGATAATTCGTGAACGAATTTGTTCTTGACATAAGCCTTCTCATGGAAGTTTACCGTTCTTAACGCTGCGCATGCCCAACACCATGTAACAACCGTGTCAGAATGGGATTCAGCCAACAGACCCCGCCCCCCACTGGCCGCTGCCAGCAATTGCCGATACCCGGTGAAGCAGAGTCTTCAGGAAGCAGAGTCTTCAGGCGGTCCCAATCCGGATCATCCCCACCTGTGTGGGGAAAAGATCATTTTCTGAACATGAAACAGACTACGGGCCGGTCAGTTCTTTTCCCGATTCAAGAGAGGTGATCAGGGTGCGGCCGGAGATTTTCCGTCATGGGCGGCTGTCCGGGGCCAACAGGGTTGACAGCTGCTGTATCACCGGTGCCAAATCTTGGCGGTGCCCGGGCGGAACCATCAGCACGGGGATCGCCTCGTTGGGTACGAACCGGTTGTCGAGCGGATCAGGTTCATCCGCCGGGAACCGGGTCAGCATGTCGGACAGATTGCCGGAAAATCCGTGCGAATCCAGGTGTTCGATGGCCTGCAAAAAGACGTTGTTCATCGTCAACACCCATGGCGGCACCTGTGCAAAGCCTGTGTTCTTACAACCTTTATCCGACATCAATGCCCGGCAGCCGAACGGCCTGACATCATAAACAGTGCACAGGTCATTTTCCAGCAAAGGGCATTTGCCCCATGAGGGATCATTTTCTTCATCCGGCAGATCTGTGCCTTCCATGCACAATCGGGCAAACCGGTTTGTGGTCATTCCGGGAAGATACCGTTTTGCCGGAAATTTCTGTGTTATTCTTGTGTAAAGTGCTTTGTTTTGGGCAGACGGTAGAAAAAAGGTTATAAAACGGGCCTCCAGGCTGGTCAGTGTCACATTGCAGGTACAGCAGTGGGCACATTTCGGACGGCATGCCTTTGTCACAGAAGCCATGACTTTATCATACAGCAGATAAATTTTTTTGAGCCGGTCAATCATGGGATGAATCTACGCGTGACCTCTACGCTGTGCCGTATTGCGCCAGGTAGGTGTCGATTTTTTCCATCATGGCATCATCCAGGATGATCCGGCTGTTGATCTCTTTGTTGTGCAGAAAAGTGGTGATGTCGGACAGGGTGACAATGGCATAAATGGGGATGCCCAGGGTTTGTGCCACCTCTGCCAGGGCGTTCTGGTCGGTGGTGCCTTTTTCCTGGCGGTCCACGCTGATGACGATGCCATTGACCTGTGGATTTCCGCTGGTTTTCAGGATGTCGAGGGATTCTCTGATGGCCTTGCCCGAGGTGATGACATCATCCACCAGAATCAGCCGGGTGTCCCCGTCCAGGCCCATGCCCACGGTGCTGCTTTTGTCTGCATAGGTTTTGGCTTCCTTGCGGTTGAACACATAGCCTTTGTCTATCTCCATGTCAGACAGGGCCATGGCTGTGGACACACACAAAGGAATCCCTTTGTAGGCAGGCCCGTAAATGCCGTCAAATGCAGTGTTGAAATGGTCGTGCACGGCACGGGCATAGTAGGTGCCCAGCTGTTTGATCTTGGCCCCTGTGTCAAACATGCCGGTGTTGATGAAATAGGGGGCGATTCTCCCGCTTTTGAGTTGAAATTCTCCGAATGTCAGGGCGTTGCACTGGACAAGAAAGGTGATGAAAGATTCCTGATAGGTCATTTGGGTCATTGGATCCTCTGTTTGTTTGTGGAAGGTTTTCCGGGCTGTTTTCCTGTGATATCACTGGCAGCGCCAGGACACATATTCGGACAAAGCAACCGGCTGCCCGGACTTGAGCAGGGCGGTGCGGTTGAAATCGGTCATTTTTTGCAGCTGGTCTGAATTAAATACCGGACCGTCCGTGCACACCACCTGGTCACTGCACACGCAGGCACCGCACACCCCGAACCCGCACCGCATATACCTCTCCAGAGATACCTGGCAAAGGATGCCGTGGGCTTCGCACAGGGTGAACACCGCGTGCATCATCATTTCCGGTCCGCAGGCATACACCATGTCAAACTGCGGCTGTGCCTGATCCTTCCGGCGCCGGATCTCTGCTGCCAGCAGATCAGTGACAAATCCCCTGTGTCCCAGGCTGCCGTCATCTGTTGTAAAATGGCGTTTGACGGCAAATCGTTGTGGATACAGGATAAAATCCTTTGTTCTGGCCCCGTGGACAAAGTACAGGTTCGGATCCAGCCGTTCCACTAAGGGGGCCAACGGCGCCATGCCGCAGCCGCCGGCCACCACGGCCACATGTGGAGAGGGGATGATATCAAACCCGTTGCCGAAAGGCCCCCGGATGCCCACCCAATCTCCCGGGGACAGGGACAGGGCCTGTCTGGAAAACCTTCCTTTGGCCTCAATGGTGATGCCGAACCGTTCTGGCCCATGATAGGAGATGGTGTAGGGTTTTTCATCCACTCCCGGGAGCCAGACCATGATGAACCGGCCCGGTTGAAAATCAATGGCCAAATCAAAAAACAGGGTGACAAAACCGGGGTTGTGTACGGTTTTTCTGGTTACCTGGACCATGACAGGTTTCCGGTCAAATATCATGGGGTGTCTTTCCTGTCCCGGCTGGAACGGTCTTTTTTAATGGAAACCGGCTCATGGGTGGGTGTGCCGGTCAGATGGTGGGCCGCACCGATGACCGCTTCTCTGGTGGTGTCATGGGCGTCCAGCCAGGCGTTCAGCTCCCGGTTTACCATGTCAAACACCTGGATACCCCGGTACCGCACGGCAGATCCCATGCCCACCAGGGAGGCTCCTGCCATGAACATCTCCAAAGCATCCTCACCCGTGGTGACCCCCCCTAAACCGATAATGGGGATGGACACGGCCCTGAAGATGTCATACACGCAACGGATTGCAATGGGTTTGATCATGGGGCCGGACAGGCCCCCTTTTTTGAATGCCAGCACCGGCATTTTCGCTTCGATGTCTATGACCATGCCGGGGCCGGCCGTGTTGATGGCGCAGATGGCATCTGCCCCGGCATCTTCACATGCCTTTGCAATGCGGCCGATATCCGGGGCTGCCGGCGTGAGCTTGGCGATCAGCGGCACATCAATGACGCGTTTCACCGCAGCCGTGACAGCATGGGCCGCTTTTTCATCCACCCCGAACAGCATGCCGTGATGATCGGAATTGGGGCAGGAGATGTTGATTTCAATGCAGTCAGGTCCCTGGTCCGACACAAACCGGGCCACCTCGGCAAATTCAGCCACTGATCCGCCGTAGATGCTGGCATTGAGGGGAAAGTCCCGGTCCGAAAGGGCCTGCCATTCCGCATCCATGTTGTCGTATCCGGGGGTGGGAAGGCCCACGGCATTGATCATGCCGCATCCCAAGTCAATGACAGTGGGGTTGTTGTGGCCGTCCCGCCGGGCCGGGCCGATGGATTTCATGGTCACCAGGCCGCATCCGGCCCCGTGGACCCGGGACAGGATGGCGGCATTGTTGCCCAGGATGCCCGAGGCCAGCACCAGGGGGGTTTTCAATTGTATTCCCAGAAATTTATCCATGACGGATCAGCTGAACTTGTCGAAAAAAATCATATCATCCTCCACCCCCAGCTCATACAGGGATTCAATGACCGCATCGATCATGGGCGGGGGGCCGCACAGGTAGTATTCGATTTCCGTGGGGTCTTCATGGTCATTGAGATAGGAGTCGATCAAATGGGTGTGGATAAACCCGGTGAGCCCGGTCCAGTTGTCCTCTTTTTCCGGGCTGGACAGGGCCACATGATAGGTGAAATTGTCGTACCGTTCTGCCAGGTCCGTGAACTCCTCATGGTAAAACATCTCCTTGACAGACCGTGCCCCGTACCAGAAGGAGATCTTGCGGTTGCTGTTGATACCTTCGAGCTGGTGAAGAATATGGCTGCGCAACGGTGCCATGCCGGCCCCGCCGCCGATGAAACACATCTCTTTGTCCGTGTCCTTGGCCATGAAATCGCCATAGGGGCCGCTGATTTTCACCTTGTCCCCGGGTTTGAGGCCGAACACGAACGATGAGCCGAATCCCGGCGGGATTCCTTCGGTGCCCGGAGGCGGGGTGGCAATGCGGATATTGAGTTTGATGATATCTTTTTCATGGGGTGCATTGGCCATGGAATAGGCCCGGAATCCCGGCTTGATCCCTTTGGCTGCCAAATCGAACAGATTGTATTTTTTCCATTCACTCACATACTTACTGTCAATGTGAAAGTCCTTGAAGGTCAGCTCGTATTCAGGTACATCGATCTGGATATAGGCACCGGCTTCAAATTCAATGGGTTCTTCAGGCTCCAGTACCAGTTCCTTGATAAAGGTGGATACATTGTCATTGGACACCACAACAGCGTTGACCTTTTTGATACCGAAAATGGACTCCGGCACCTGGATGGCCATATCCTCTTTGACCTTGAGCTGGCAGGACAGCCGGATATTTTCCAATTTTTCCTTTCTGGACAGATGGGCCAGCTCCGTGGGCAGGATGGCGCCTCCCCCGTCCTTTACCTTGCATTTGCACATGGCACAGGACCCGGAACCACCGCAGGCGGAAGGCAGAAAAATCTCATTTTGTGCCAGGGCCGACAACAGCGTGGGATTGCCGGAAACCGTGAGTGTATCGTCTTTGCTGTCGTTAATGGTAATGGTATGGCTGCCCTGGGTGGTGACTTTGGCTTCCACAAATAAAAGTACAAACACAAGGATAATGATCACGCCGGAAAATATCAACAAACTGATAAGGTAAATCACTGCATGCTCCTTGTTATGCTAGAGGGTAATTCCTGAAAACATCATAAAGGTCATGGCCATAAGTCCTGCAATGATCATGATGAAACCAAACCCGTCCAGCCCGGCCGGCACATCTGCATACCGCACTTTTTTGCGGATGGCGGCCATGGACACGATGGCCAGCATCCACCCGGTACCGGACCCGGCCCCGAAAACCACGGACTCAATAAATGTGTGGTTCCGCTCCACCATGAACAAGGATGTTCCCAGAATGGCGCAGTTTACGGCAATCAGGGGTAAAAACACCCCCAGGCTGGCATACAGTAGCGGAGAATACCGGTCAATGACCATCTCAACCGCCTGAACGATGGCGGCGATCACCGCAATAAAGGTGATGAATTTTAAAAAACTCAAATCCATTTCCGGAAACCCGGCCCAGGCCAGTGCCCCGGGGGCCAGCAGGCCGTGGTATATCAACCAGTTCACAGGGCTGGTAACCGTCAGCACAAAGATGACGGCAAACCCCAGACCGGTTGCGGTTTCAATGGTTTTGGATACGGCAATGAATGAACAAATGCCCAAGAAATAGGCCAGCAGGATATTGCCGATGAAAACGGAATTGACAAACAGACTCAGCAGATCGCCCATGGCAGCTCCTTATTTTTTTTCATGGGATACGCCGGGCAGGCTGTTCTTGAGCCATACCAGCAGACCGATGATGAAAAATGCCCCGGGCGCCAGCACCATGATGCCCATGTCCTGAAATCCCATATCATACAAAAACTGCGGGATAACCGAAAACCCAAAAAACTGCCCGGATCCCAGCAGTTCCCGCAAAAACGCCACAGCCACCAGGATCATGCTGTATCCTAAGCCGTTGGCAATTCCATCCACAAAGGAATCAGCCGGGTTGTTGGCCATGGCAAAGGCCTCGGCCCTGCCCAGAATAATGCAGTTGGTGATGATCAAACCCACAAAAATGGACAGCTGCTTTGAGATGTCATACAAAAAGGCTTTGAGTATCTGGTCGGTGACGATCACCAGGGAGGCAATGACGGTCAGTTCCACAATGATCCGGATATTGGAGGGGATCCAGTGGCGCAAAGATGAGATAATCAGGCCGGAAAATGCGGCTACCAGAGTCAGGGCAATGCTCATGACCAGGGCGGTGGACATTTTGACGGTGACCGCCAGGGCCGAACAGATGCCCAGCACCTGGTAGGCAACCGGATTCTCTCTCCAGACGCCCTTGATCAATATTTCCTTATAATGGGACAGATCAGTGTGCATGCAAAATATCCTTATTCATCCAGTATGGTTTCTAAATTTGTCTGGCTTCCTTTTTTCTGGCGGAAAATAACGGAAACCGATTCATATTTTGTCAGGGTTTCCTCCAGCCCCTCGCTCAGGTATCTGCCGGTGAGGGTGGCACCGGAAATGCCGTCCACATAGTGGTCCTGGAGTTTTTCAGGCAGGTTTTCCACCTTGCCTTTGGCAATACCTACGGAAACCAGCTGGTTGCTGGCATTCAGAATTTTTTTGCCTTCAAAATTTTCCTGGAACCAGTTGCTTTCAATCTCTCCGCCCAGGCCCGGGGTTTCTGAATGGCTGTATACGGAAAATCCGGCAACGGTTTCCCCATCCTGTTCGAATGCCAGATATCCATGGATCTTGCCCCACAGCCCCCGGGTGCTGATGGGAACAATATAGCCCTGCACCTTCTGATCGGTGTGGATGAGATAGAGCTGCAGGCTGTTGCCGGCAGGGGTTTCCACGATCCGGCCCCGGGGGTCCACATGGACCTCCCGGATATGGGCATCATAAATCTGTTTAATGTCTTCAGGTGTGGGTTTTTTGTCTTCCGGCACAAGGCCGGCAGCTTCCAGCAGGTTGGTTTTTTTGTCCAGGGCCATGTTTTCCAGCTGCCGTTCCTTGAGCATGGTGGCGGCGGAGGTTATCAGCACACTGAAGACCAGGGCGGTCACCAGGGCAAACAAAACTACATATATCCGGCTTTTCTTAAAAGAGCTTTTTTTATCAGACATTGGGTATCCTCTTTGAAATTCTGTGTTTCATGACCAGGTGGTCTAAAAGAGGGGCAAACACATTCATGAACAGGATGGCCAGCATCACGCCTTCGGCAAAAGCCGGGTTGGCCACCCGGAGGATCACGGTGAGAAATCCGATGAGAAATCCGAATATCCACCGGCCGGGATCGGTGCCGGGCGCTGATACCGGGTCTGTGGCCATAAAGGAAATACCGAACAAAAATCCGCCGGCACACAGATGATACAAAGGACCTGCATCTGCCCAGGTGCCTCTGGTGCCGGGCAGAAAATAAAACAGTATGGCGGTGATGACAAGGCCGGCAATCCCGCCTAAGATGATCCGAAAGTTGCCGATGCGGGTGACCATGAGAAACACCGCCCCGATCAGACAGCACAGGGCCGAGGTTTCTCCGATGCTGCCCGGCACAAACCCGAAAAACAGGTTGGACAGGCTAAATCCCTGGTTTGACAGGGTTGAAAACAGGCTGGATCCGCCTTCTGCGTTAACTGCCAGCGCGGTTGCGCTGGTGATGCCGTCTACTGCATCGGCCCCTGCCACCCAGACGTTGCCGGACATGGTAACCGGATAGGAGAAAAACACAAATGCCCGGGCCGTCAATGCCGGATTCAAAATGTTTCTGCCGGTGCCGCCGAAAATCTCCTTGCCGATAACCACGCCAAAGGAGATCCCCATTGCCACCTGCCACAAAGGAATGGTGGGGGGCAGGGTCAAAGGAAACAGCAGTCCTGTGACCAGAAATCCTTCACTGATGGGATGGCGCCGGATGGCGGCGAACAGGATTTCCCAGAAAAAGCCCACCCCGTAAGAAACAATGATGATGGGCATCACCACCCATGCACCGGACAGAAAAGATGTCCAGAAATCCAGTGTTTCACCCCTTGCCAGCCCAGACTGGTATCCGGTGTTGTAGATGCCGAAAAACAGCACCGGCAAAAGGGAGATGATCACAAAACTCATATACCGTTTCAGATCCAGGTGGTCCCGGATGAACGGCCCCAGTTTGTTTCTGGAAGACGGCAGAAAGAAAAAGGTTTTGGTGGCATCGAACAGCGGTCCCAGTTTGGCAAATTTTCCGGCTTTACTGAAATCATATTCCAGCAGCGCAAATATTTTTTTGATGGGATTGATCATATTGTACCGTTATCCTTGTGTATCCTTGTGATGGGCATCCATACCCAAAGACAGAATCCGGGCCAGTTCAATTTTGGACGGGCAGGTGAAAGAGCAGAGTCCGCACCGGCAGCAGTCCAGAAGACCCAGCTCCAGGGCTTCTTCAATGTCGTCGCTTACAAGGGCCTTCATGATGAAACTGGGCATCAAATCAACAGGGCAGATCTTTTCACAATAACTGCAGTTGATGCAGGCCCTTTCTTCGCCATGCATGGTACAGTCCATCAGCACTTTTCTGTCCACAAGGCTGGACAGAAATGCTTTGGACACAGTAGGTTTATTCAGTCCCGGCCGGATAAAGCCGAACATCTCATCTCCCGGTGCATCCGGGATGATATTCAAGGTATTTTCAAAAAACCCCAGGTGGGCATCCGGGTCTTTTATCCGGCCGTTGAGCTGGCCCGTGGTGATGAGGCTGCCAGGGGGGTAATTGCCTGCCAGAAGGTGGACAGGGGAACCCTGGCGGGTGATCATGTGGGGTTTTTTGTCGTTGCCCCTGGTTACGGTGACCATGGTATCAATCGGATATCGGCCGGTTTCAAGAAACTGTGCCATGCGCACCAGCCATTCGGCACCTATATACCAGGCTGCGTTCTCCTTTGCCTCTTTTTTGATGTGGTATAAAATCGTCCCTGGATCCCAGGCAGGGAAGATATCGGGTACCTGTAGCGTGATCAGGTGCTTTGCCGGTGCCAGAAGTGCAAGGGAATTTTTCCGGGCCGCCACAACCACCCTGTCTGAAAACCGTTTGAGTACGGACAGCCCGAATTCAAACTGCCGGATCTTGTCCTGGAGCACCAGGCCCGGATGGGGGGAGAATATGTCATTACCGTTGAGGCAGACAATTATCAGAGGCGGTGCTGCTGCGCTGTCTGCCGTATCTCTGGCCGGAAGCTGCCGCAGGGCCTGCCACAGTCCCCCTTGTTTGAGCTGGTCTGCCAGTTTTTGGCTTGGTATCTGTGACAGGTCTTTGGAAGACACCGGATCAAACTGGACAAAATCATCCATACCTTCCAGGGTGATGACCACTTCCAGCAGGCGCCGGCGACGTCCGAATAAAATTTTTTTCACCGTACCGGTACCAGGGGACACATATTGGATACTGGTGTCCCGCTTGTCACAGAACAATGGTGTGCCGGTATTGACCCGATCCTTTTCCTTTACCAGCAGTTTGGCGCGGATATGGGGAATGTCCAGGGCGGAAACCCCCACCGTGGCAGGCCTGGGAAGCCGTATGACACTGTTGTCCGGCATGCCGGAAAGTTTCAGTGTAAATCCTTTGGAAAGGCTGATTTTTTCCATGTGATTCATAATTTCCGTGTTTATGCAGTTGATTCTGCCTGTTTCCTGGTATGTCCCGGCAGAAAATACAGTCTATCAAATCTTTTTTGAATATCAACACAAAAAATTTTACATATTTTAACACAAAGGGTTTGGGCCAGCAATGGATGTTTTTTCATCTTGATTTTTCGGTCCAGGTTATATAGAAGAAAATTTCAGTGCTTGAAAAACCGGATAACAAGGATTTGGTGAAGCCAATGGATCAAACCACGGTGGACAACATCTTTACAAGGGAATTCTGCGATGAACTTTTGCCCCCGGAAACCAGTGACCGGTTTTTCGAGGCCCTGTACGGGGATGTATCAGAAGGTGCCTACGATATCATGCTGGAATGTATTTCCATCAAGCCTGACAGGATTGTACTGGCATTCAATCTTACCCAGCGCCCGGGCAAATGCCTGGTGTGCAGCCTCACCTATGGGCTGCCCAATGTGTTTTCCCGTCATCCCCTCATCAACATTACAGGCATTATCCAAAAAATCCGGGAGGCAGGGGTACCGGTGAAGGAATGGCGTCTGGGCCAGACCAGTGAAAACAGCAGCACCCTGCATGTGATTCCCCTGTATATTGACCTGGCATAATGGCAGCATGCAGTAACAAGCCGGACTGAAAGCCAGTCCGGCTTATTGGGGTTCTATGCTTTGGGCAGTTTGGGAAAGCCTTTGTTCAGGATTTTGTTCCATTCGTCCAGCTGTGGTTTTATCTTTTTAAACAAGGCGCCCACATTGCCCTGGATGGAAATACTTTCGATGGTATCCCCCTGCGTAATGCTGTTTACCACCTTCTGGTCTGCTTCTCCTTCAACCACACCAAATACCGTGTGCATGCCGTCCAGGTGCGGGGTGGGCCCGTGGGTGATGAAAAATTGGGAACCATTGGTGCCGGGACCGGCATTGGCCATGGACAAAATTCCCGGTTTGTCATGCTTGAGGTCTTTTTTGCACTCATCTTCGAAATTGTATCCAGGCCCACCCATGCCATTGCCATACGGGCATCCTCCCTGGACCATAAAATCATTGATCACCCGGTGAAATTTGAGACCGTTATAGTATTGTCTTTTGGCAAGGTTGGCAAAATTGCCGCAGGTGACAGGGGTTTTGTCGGCAAATAATTTCAGACGGATGGTTCCTTTGCTGGTTTCCATGACAGCAGTTAAATCAGGCATGTAGATCTCCTTTATATTAAAAAAACAAAAATATTACCCATCATAAGTGCTTGTTCAAAATTGTCAATGACACACAGGTCATTCTGGATATTTGCCATATAAATATATGTGACGCTGATTCGACATGCAATTCCCCTGGGTCATTTGTTATTTTGTGATCTTTTTTTTGCTTTGTCTTGTGGTTTGATATAAATTAGTTCTGTGATGTGAATATAACAGGCTGCCGGGAAAAGGGAAAAAAACCAGTGAAAGCATACGAAAAAAAATTCAGGGCCATCATTGACAAACTTGCCCAAAAAGTGCTGCATATCCGGTCTGAAATGCCCATTATCCTGTGGTGCGGTTTCAGTGAAGACATTTCAGAAGAGACAGCCATCAGAATGGGTATTAAAAAATATATGCAAAAACCCATTCGCAACCACGATCTTCTGAAAGCCATGCGGCATATCCTTTATGAAAAATGAATCCCTTCTGACTCCGGCCAGCGAAATCGCTGACCGGATCAGTCATCTGAAATGCCATATGGAAAAAATCGGCATGGATGCTGTGTTTCTGACCCATAAGCCGGATATCTATTATTTTTCAGGAACAGCCCAGGATGCATATCTGTATGTCCCTGTGGACAATGATCCATTGCTCTTTGTCAAACAATATCTGCCCCGGGCCCGCTGTGAAACAGGTATTGCCCACGTGGTACCCATCGCATCCGTCACCCGTATCCCGGAAAGGATCAAAGAAATCTATACCACCGGTGCCCGGTCCATCGGCCTGGCCTTTGATGTGGTGCCGGTGCGTGATTTTCAGTTCTTTCAATCTTTGTTTTCCCCGGCGGTTTTTGCGGATGCCACCCCGTTGATTACCAGCTGCCGCATGATCAAATCCGACTGGGAGATCAGCCGGATGGCGGATGCGGCCAGGGTGTCAAAAGACACTTTTGCATTCATATGCGAAAATCTTGTGCCTGAAGAAACAGAGATCGCTTTTTGCGGCCGCATTGAGGCCTTTGCCCGGTCTATCGGCCATTCAGGCAAGCTTCTGGTGCGCCATTACCGGGCTGAAGGGTTTGCCCATCATCTGTTGAGCGGCAGCTCCGGGGGTCTTGGCGGTGCTCTGGACAGCCCGGTGAGCGGTGCCGGTACCTGCAGTGCCTACCCGTTCGGGGCCGGCCATAAACTGATCCGGAAAAATGAGCCTGTACTCATGGATCTTGGTACCATGGTCAACGGATATCACATGGATGAAACCCGGATGCTGGTGATGGGAAAAATGCCGCCCCAGGCAGAACAGGCCGGTCTGGCCGCCATAGAGATCCTTCACCATGTCAAGAATATCATGGTTCCGGGTACCACGGTGGATCAGGTGTTCACCGCAGCCATGGGCAGGGCGCAAAAACTGGACCTGGGATCTTCTTTTCTGGGGTTGCCGGAACTCAAGTCCCGGTTCATCGGCCATGGTATCGGCCTGGAACTGGTGGAAGACCCCATCCTGGCCCGGGGACGTAACACCGAACTTGCGCCCGGCATGGTGTTTGCCGTGGAACCCAAATTTATTTTCAAAGACAGGTTTGCCGCAGGCGTTGAAAGCGTTATTCATATAACGGATAAAGGGCCCCGGTTTCTGAGCCTGACCGAAAACCGGATTTTTGTCGTCTGAACATGCTGGTCATCAATACCATATTCCCTTTGTTTGCCCTGCTGCTTTTGGGGCGGCTGCTCAAATTTTACGGCATGACCGATGACCGGTTCCTTGCCATGTCAGACCGCCTGGTCTACTACATCTTTTTTCCTGCCATGCTGTTCTGGAAAATCGGCGGCAGCGGACCGGATCAGGGAATAGACGCCGGGCTTTTTTTTGCCGGACTTATCGGGGTACTCCTGGCTTTTCTGGCAAGCCTCTGGGCCATCCGGTTTTTTCGTATTTCACATTTCCAGGCAGGTTCTTTCTGCCAGGCCTGTTTCCGGTTCAACACCTATATCGGCATGGCCATTGTCCTGACGGTTCTGGGAGAAGACGGGGTCCGCCATTTTGGTATTCTGGCCGGAATTGTCATTCCGTTGATCAATGTGCTGTCGGTATCCGTGCTGGTGTGGTATTCAGACCAGAAACTGGCACCCCGGGAAAAAGTGCGGTATTTTATCCGGGCCCTGGTGTCCAATCCGCTGATTATCGGGTGCGCTGCCGGGTTCTTGTTTTCCAGATCCGGTCTTGATTTTCCCTTGTTTGTCCGCAACAGTTTTTCATTGATGACATCTGTAACCCTTCCTCTGGCATTGATATCCATTGGCGGATCTTTACAGTTCAAGGGGCTTGCCGACCATACCCGGCTGTCATTGCTGGCTGCCGGGATCAAGCTTGCGTTTCTGCCGGTAACAGGTTTTGTCCTGCTGACGCTTTTCCAGGTGACCGGCATTGCCTTTACCGTGGGGATGATCTTTTTTGCCCTGCCCACATCCACAGCCATCTATGTGCTGTCAGGTCAGCTGAATTCAGATACAGACCTGGCAGCAGGGGCCATCATGATCTCCACACTGCTGTCGTTTGTGTCCCTGTCCCTTTCCCTGCTGATTTGAAAAGGCAGTCTCCGGCCCCGCCCACGGTGGTATCCTGTGCCCGGTCCGCGACCCTGCGGGGGCTGGGTTCCATGTGCGTAATGAAATAGAACGATTCACTCTCTGACTGAAAGTATCCCGGTATATTGTACCAGGCCCCCTCCGGCTCTGACGGCCCGTTCACAGGATACCACCGTGGGCTCCCCATAGCGCGCACGCAGCTATGGCAAATATCCAGTTTATTGTACTGATATCCGGTCAGCAGAACTGGTGCCGGATTTTGCTGCACCCAGGGCCTCGAGGGCACACTGGCGCATGGAGCCCGCAATCTCTTCCAGAGAGTGCAGGTCTTTGAGTGAATTGCGCAGTATGCCGAATCCTTCGGAGAGCGCCAGGATGTTGGCGGCGGCTTTTTCCTTGTCCTTAACCGTGACAAGTCCGGCATCTTCCCAGGAAGCAATCTCTTTGACACCAAAGGCAATGAATTTTTTCTGCATGTCCTGGATACGTTCCCGGATTTCGGGATTTCTGAAACCCATGGCATAACAGGACCAGAAAACCGCGTCCCGCTGGGGCCCTTTGCCGCTGGTGCTGAACAGTATTCGCATAAGGCCCTGGAACCGTGCTTGGGGCGTGGTAAATTTTTCCAGCTCTTCGTGGTAGGTCTCCATGGAAATTTTGAACAGATAATCCACCATTTCCATGATCAGGCCTTCTTTGCTTTTAAAATAATGGATTAAAAGCCCGGAATTGACCCCCATGCGGTTGGCTATTTTACCGATGGTCATACCCATAAAACCTTCTTCTTCCACCACCTTGTATGTGTGGCGCAGAATTTCAGGTTTCCGGATGTGGGATATGCTTTTTCGGCCCATGCCCAAGGTCCTTATTTTTGATTGTCTGTATGCTTATTTATATAAAGCCTTGGTGCATGGATGTCAATTTTTTTCATCACCGGAATAAAGAACCCCCGGGGCGGTTTCCAGCCATTTTTGCCGGCTGTTTCAGGAAACCGCCCCGGGGGGAAGGTAAGATAATGATTATCAGGCAATGGCCCGGCGGTCGTTCATGTCCACCAGGGTTCTTTCCCGTACCTTGTCAATGCCCAGTTGTTTGCGCTTTTTGTCAATGTGCGCAATCATGAGTTTCGCAATTTCAATGGGATCTTTGCCTGTTCCCCATTTGCCGTAACCCTGCTGTTCCAGACCGTTGAACAGCAGATCATGGAACCGGGTGCCCGCAATGGTGGGAAACCCGATGCCGAATACCGTGTATACACCGGATGCCACAAAATACTGGCCGATGGCCAGCGCTTTTTCACTCATCCATTCCGGGGCGCATCCGGCAACCGGTAAATCAGCAATGCTGTTGCCCAGGCCCCCGGCCTTGACCATGGCGGATGCGGCAATGAGAATCCTGGTATTGTCCACACAGGAACCCAGCCCCAGCACCGGCGGCATGCCCACGGTTTCACAGACCTCGGCAAGGCCGGGACCTGCCAGAGCACCGGCTTCCGGTGTCAGAAACCCTGCCTTGGACAGGGCGATCTGGGAGCAGCCGGTCTGGAGAACCAGAACATCATTGCGGATCAGTTCTTTTACCAGTTCCACATGAATATAATCCTGCTGGACCTTGGGGTTTGTGCAGCCCACCACACCGGCCACACCCCGTATCCGGCCGTTCATGATGTTGTCATTCAGGGGGGAATAAGAGCCCCTGAAGGTGCCGCCCAGCATGTACTCAATGTACTCATGGGTAAACCCCTGGACACCTTTCTGGATCTGGTTGGGGATCTGGATCGGCATGCTGCGGGAGCCGAACCGGGAAATGGCCTTGGTTAAGACCTGATCTGTGCAGGCCCGGGGATCTGCTTCTTCGAATTCAATATGGGTGGCCCCTTCGATATGGGCCCGGTCGCTGGTGGTGATAAAATGGGTGTCATAACATTTGGCCACCTGGGCAAGTCCCTGTTTGATACACTGGATATCCACCACCATGGCATCCACAGCCCCTGTGACCAGCACCGCTTCTGTTGATGAGAAATTGCCGGCATGGGGAATCCCGTGGCGGGACATCATTTCCGCGCCGGAACAGCACATGCCCACCAGGTTAATGCCGGCGGCCCCCTTGTCTTTGGCTGCCTGGATGAAGAAGGGATCATTCACGGCAGCCAGCATGCCTTCGAACATGGCAGGCTCATGGCCGTGGACAATGACATTGACATGGTCTTCCTTGAGCACGCCCATGTTGACCTCGGCGAGTATGGGAGACGGCGTGCCGAACATGATGTCGGACAGTTCCGTGGCCACCATGGAGCCGCCCCACCCGTCAGCAAGGGCCGTCCGGCTGATCTGCTTGATCAGGCTGTTGTAGTCCTGGTCGCACCCGATGTGGGTCCGGCTCATCATTTCCATGACCTCTTTCATGGCACCCCTGGGCACGATGCCGCCTTTGCGCCACTGTTCCAAGGTCGCTTCAGGTGCCAGCCGGGTAAACGGCATCTCTCCGTCCACATTGGAAAAGGTTTTTTCCAGCTCATCGCACAGATCTTTTGCCACAGCATCAATCTCCCGGTCCTGGGTATCAATGCCAAGCGAATCGGCAAGTTTTTCCAGTTTCAAGGTATCGTCAATGGTAAAGTCTGTGATCTTTTTTTCCACGATCCCTTTGAATAATTTGAGGATATGCATGCCGTGATCGTTGTGGGAGGCTGATCCGGTTGCCACGTTCCGGCCCAGGTTCCTGGCCATGATGGTGTCAATGGTGGCACCGCAGATGCCCACTTTTTTGTAAGGGTCTTTGGGATTGAGGCGGCAGGGTCCCATGTAGCAGTGTTTGCAGCAGGCTGATTCCACCCCGATGGGGCAGGGTTTCATGTCTGTGGCCCGGTCAAGGGCAATTACTACGCCGTCTTTTCTGGCTTTTTCCAGCATCTGGCTGGTGGCTTCGCAGGTGGTACGTTCTGATGCAGGCACCTGTTTGGTAAGGGATGTATCTTTGGCCATAATGATCTCCTTAAAATTTATTAAAAAGGGGGTATTATTGTTACAATATTAATTAATTTTGCAATTGAACTGTTTAGTCCGTAAGATATCGGCTAAAATATTTTTATTCCGTTTTTTTTAAATAACATCCATGGCCGCAAACCGTGGTTCATGCAAAGGAATGAGGATGTCTGCTCTTTTTTTGACGGATTCCAGGATATCATAGGCAGCATAGGCATCCACATGGGTACCCGGCGGGATTACCGCCATCTCCATGCCAAGGATTTCGGGCGGGGGATTCAGGTTTTCATCAATAATGCAGAATCCTGTTATGGCTGCTGTGCCTTTAGGGGTTTCAACCATCACGGTCATGCCGCCTCTGGTGTGGGCCGGCGTGTGCATCACCTGGATGCCGTGAACAATTTCCCTGTCGCTGTTTATGGTCTGTATCTGGCCGTTTTCTTCAATATCCTCGATATAGTCTTCCAGGTACCGGTAATCCAGAGGATGGGGGTCGTGGATCGCCTCCATCTCTTTTTCATGGATAAAAAACCGGGCGTTTTCGCATTTATAGTCATTTTCGCAATGATCGGTGTGCAGGTGGGTGTGGATGACGATATCTATATCTGCAGGCGCCAGGCCGTGACGGGCCAATCCCTGTTCAAAGGTGTAAATTTTGCCGTTGATGGCGGTTTCCCTGTCTTTGGACTGTATGGGGTGCATCTCTCCTGTGTCCACCAGGATGGTTTTATCTGCCCCTTTGATGAGCCAGGCATAGATGGGGATGGTATATGTCTGGCCCTGGCCGTATTGAAAAGTCATCATGCTTTTATCAAATACTTTGGTTCCCAGAACAATGGGATGGATGGTAAATGGTGTTGTCATGATAATTTTGCCTCTATGCTGAAATAATGGTGTGCAGTTTTTCGGTCAAGGCCGGGGAACTGCTTTGTTTCAGGTTCTGGTGAAGGGACCTGAAAATTTCTTTGATAATGCTTGTCTTGGGCTTTGGAGACAGCATCTGGACCTCGATGGTTTTGATGTCCATCACCACCTCTTCCATCTGTGGATAGGCCTTTTTCCCCTGTGCCATCTCTTTTTTTACATCTGAAAGCAGCCTGTTCACAATTTCATGGCCGGATGCTTCAATTACCTGGCCTTTGCCCAGATTCAGGCCAGAGCCGCCGGTACCTTCCGGCAGGTCAATATCAAGGGCCCCAAGCCCTTCAACCGTTATGCTGATGCTGCCTGACAACGTCTTTAATTCTGCATATCCCTGGATGAACAAAGATTCGGCCATGCTGCCGGCAGCAGTTTTTTCCAGTCCCAGGGCTGCACCGATATCATACATGGACACTCGGGCTGAGGTGTCTCCCTGGGTCATGGTGTATAATTCATACAAAAACGCGTGTTCTTCGGGATTTTCCATATTGTCCTTTCAGATCCGGCTGTAATCTGTAACAGTCCTTGTCTGATGCATCAGTGGTGGTGGCCGCATCCCCCCTGTTTTTTATTTTTTTTGCCCTGGCACAGATCAAAGATGTGGAAAAGCTTGAGCTCTCCTGATTCCAACAATGCCAGGTTTTCAGCAACCGTGTCTTTTTGTGCTGCATATACCTTGATATCAGCATTGTGCAGGCCCCGCTGTCCCCCGTCGCCAATGCATTTTGTGACCACCGCATCAACGGCTTCCTCTTTGCTGATAACCCCGTTTTTGCAGCCGGCATCAGGGTTCGCGATTTTCTGGTTTTTTTTGACAGAAATATTTCTGGTTTCAAGATCCACCACCATAAAAAGTTCAGCCACACCAAAATGGTCATTGACCAGACTGTCAAGCCCCTTGTCTTCTGTTACCGGAAATGCGACTTTCATGTATCCCTCCCTTTGTGTATCTTATCCCGGCAGGTGTCATGCCTGCCATATTTAAATATAATAAGGCATCAAATGGCAAAATCAACCATTGACAAGAAAATCAGGTGTCAGATCACCACAACCTGTGGCAGCGGTTTGATGAAGGTTTGCCTCAGGCTGTAGGTGTAGGCGCCCTGGAACGGGATCATCAGGATATCGCCCTCCTGGATCTGCTCTCCGAAACAGGCATATCCCCATACATCATGGGGGGTGCACAAAGAACCCAGTATGCGGCAGGGCTGCTCTGTCAGGCCGGGACGGGTGAGGTTCAGCACCGGGAAATAATCGGTTTCAAACCGCTCCCATCCAACCGCATTGGTGCCGGCATCTGTGATGGCCATATCCGGCATTTTTTTGTCTGTGACCTGGACGATGATGTGCATGGCATCGTTGCAGATCCACCGTCCAGGTTCAAAACAGATGCATAAGTCTGTCAGGGGCAGAATATGTTTCTTCAGGGCGGTGTAAATTTTTTGGGCAAAGGTTTCCAGAGGCACTGAGGGCAGGTGATAATGGCGCAACGGATCTTCTGATACCAGCCATTCCCCTTTTTCCGGCCAGTACCCGCCGCCGATGTCCAAGAACCGGCAGGAGTTCAGAAAATTTGCGGGCATGTCCCGGAGCAGCCGTCCCAAGCTGCAGATGGTGTCAATCTGCCGGTCGGGGTTCAGGTTCCAGGAAGAATGAAACTGCAGCCCTGTGCATTTTAAAAACGGATGGGCCTGGATAGCCCGGTACAGGGGCAGCAGTTGTTCGGGCATGATGCCGAATTTCTGCCACAATCCCTCAGGCTGGCAGTTGATCCGGATACCTGCGCAAAGCGGCTGCTGTTTTTTCCCCAGCAGGGCCATCAATCGCCGGCATTCCCCTGTGCTGTCCAGCAGCAGTGTGACCCGGTCCGGGTGGGCTGCTGCCAGTTCCAGTTCTGCCATGGTTTTGCCCGGACCGCTGAAAATGATGTCTTCTGCCCCCAGATCCAGGGCAGTTGCCAGTTCCAAGCCTGAAGACACATCCAGGCCCCATCCCCGGCTTACCAGTATGCGTGATATGTCCGGCAGAGAATTGCTTTTCATGGCATAGTAAAACCGCGTTTTGGGAAGATGGGCCTGAAACACGGATTGAAATCTTTGTGCCCGTTCTGTTAAAACATCGGAAACCACCAGATAAAGGGGGGTTCCATGGGCTTTTACCGCATCCAGATACCGCTGTTTCTGGTTGAGCAGCGGGACAATCTGGTCTTTGAGAAAGGCGGTGGACATGACCGGATGGGACGGGGCAGCCGGTCGGTTCATGGCTGTATCTCGATTTCCAGCCGCCGGGCCAGGAGCATGCACCTTGTTTCCGGAAAATTCCATCCCTGGGTATTGATGATCATATGCCCCAGAAGCCATGAGTCATAATCTGCGGGAGGCATGGTAATTACATGCCCTGGTTTCCGGATGATATGCAGCTGCTTTACCCGGGGTTCTGAATCCAGGATTCGGGAATTGACGGCCGTAAGTATTCCGCTTTTTTTTGCATGGATGCGGATGCCCATGTGGGGGGTGAACCTTATATCATCCAGATGCCATGGCAGATTTGCCGCCACATCCAGGGCCAGTTTCAGTATATCCAGGTTTGCCGATACCATGAGTAGCTGGGGCAGGCAGTCTCCTCCCGGACGGGGGGTCATTTCAATAAGATACGGCCGGTTGTCTTTAACCACAAAATCAACCATGCAGATGCCGGTGTGGATGCCTAAGGTTCTTGCGGCCTTTTCCAGCAGACCGGTCAGTGATGCCATGGACATTCCCGGCGGCAGGGACCCGGGGATTTCATACCCAGCGGCTGTACCGAACGGCAGGCCTGCCGGGGTAACTTTTTTGGCCAGACGCACCAGGGTCAGGCTGTCCGGGGTGAGGATGAAATCACAGCTGTATTCAGGTCCGCATATCCGTTCTTCCGCCAGTATCAGGCGGTCAGGATGGTCGAACAAAGGGTTCTGTTTTCTTTTCTCCAGGCCGGCGGCCAGTGTTTCCCAGGATTTTTGCGCATCTTCCCGGTTTCCGCAGTGAAACACAAGTTCGCTGCCGCTGCCCACTGCCGGTTTCAACACAAGTCCTGTGGTAACATCCGCCAGCAGCTGTACCACATCATCTGCGCAGCGTACCGGCCATACCCGGGGACAAAGGATTTCCCCGGCCTGCCATAATTGTTTGGAAACCAGCTTGTTTCTAGAGTTCTGAACCGCGGTTACATCCGGATACTCAAGCCCAAAATTTTCTGCCAAAAGGGCGGCTGTCACCATGGACTCGCAGTCAAAGCAGGCAATGCCGGAAAGTTCCTGGTTGTATTTTTTCAGATGGACCGCCAGTGCCGGCATGATGAAGGAAAGATCGGACAAAGGACACACCAGTTCCTCGGATGGGTCAGGAGGGGGTTCCAGTGCATTTTTTCGAATGTCGGGGGCTGTGAGGAAAAGGGCCTGCCCGGGACACGCGTTTCTGATCCACTGGATGTAGTCGGCAGTGGTGCCTGCCACAAGCACTTTTGGGACTTTAGGCGCAGCGGACATGGCGTTCTTCTGCATGTATAACCGGTTTCTGAATGGATTTATGGGTGAAGAGAGCATATAAGGGAATGGGTACCAGCCGGAACCGCTTTTTCCAGTTAAAGTCTCCGCACAGAAAATCCACATACTTCAGGTGCCGGCTGCAGGCCCATTGCAGGTGATGGCGGTTGATGAGTTTGGCTACGCCGGGAAATTCCGGGCTGGTGCCGCCGGCCAGCAGGGTATAGGTGCCTTTCCACAGAGCCCCCATGTCCACGGCGGCCAATTTTCCCCTGATGTGCACGCAGGTCATCTGCAGCAGGCCCATTTTGTCGAGAAAATCTGCCAGCAGTTCAAATGCGCGCAGAAACCGGGGGTCACTGAAATAGGCATCAGGGCCGAAGGCATTGATATTCAGCTGGAACAGATGCGCCATATCTGACAGTCTGCCAGGAGAAATGCACACATCAGGGGATTCGAATTTTCTTATGTCTGCTGCCAGTTTTTTGCGGGTTTTACCGGCAAAGGACTGCCAAAAGGTATCAAAATTATACCGAAAGGATGCCGGAAAAAACAGGTACCTGGTTTCATCCGGGGCAAGCAGGCCGGCACCGGTCATGCCTGCCCGGCATTTGATATACCGCAGGTGAACCGGACCCGGCACCGCATCCAGAAGGTCCTGGAGTATCCCGGGGGTGCCGGCGATGATGCGGTTCTGTTCAATCCAGGTTTTGCCCTGCCAGGTTTCTCCGGGAAACTGGACAAAATTGCCGGCTTCTTCATGCCAGGACAGGGCCAGCAGGCCCACGGGCCGTCCTGCCTGTTCTGCCGCATGAAATGCCAGGGGCCGGTCATAGGCCTTGTGAAAACACCACCTTACCGGCCACATGTCAAACAGAACCCGGCCGGGCCACAGGTTTTCCCATATTCGTCTGCACTGGGCCGGGTCCTGGTACAGGACATGTTTTATCCTGCCCATTTAGAGTCGGTGGGTGACGGTGATCCTGGAAAAAGAGCCGCCAAAACTGGTTTGGGCAAATTGTTTAACCACTTCAGGGTCATATGTTTTACAGCTGAATACATCCAGGTATACAGTGTTGCTCAGATTGGCAAAATGGGCGGATATCAGGGATGTTTCAATGAGCTGAACCATGGAAAATCCAGCCACTTTTTCATCTTCTCCAAAATGAACCACCTGGGTTTCTCCGAAGCGCTTCATATCAATCAATTCGCAGAGCTGCACCACAAAGGATTTGATAAATGCCGCATTCCGGATTTTTTCCGGGTCACAGTCGTAGATATCAATGGCAGATGCGATTCCCCATGCTTCAGGCATGGTTTCAAGTGTTACCTGTGCTTTTAATAATGATGATACGGTGTTCATGTATGGGTTTCCTTTTTTTTGGGCAGCAGGCGGCTACCACTTGGTTTTTTCTCTGGTTTTCTGATAGGAACGTTTGCCGGATTTTTTTTTGTGGTTCTGAATTTCCTGCCGGTCTTCCCAGCACAGGTCTTCTTCATGGGCTTCCTTGAATTTGGGGGCCTTGTGTCTGGATTGCCTTTTGTTTTCTCGCTGCATCATTTTTTCACCTTTTGGTCCTTGTTTTGCCGGGCCCGGATTATGCCGGGAGCCGGAGCGCTGTGGTTCAGATATAAGCAGAAAATATACCATGGCATATTTTTTTTTATATGTCGTAAAATCAGATAGTTGAAAATTCGTTGTCTGGCAGGCAGCAACAGTTTTCCGGTATAAATCTTCCGAATAATAATTTTCCGGTATATTTTTGCTGTTTTATTTCCGGATTTGCGGTATATGTGAAATTGTTGTATAAAAATCGGTATATCACTACCTGATCATCGAGTGAAACATAAATTGTGGAGAAATGATCCTGTGCTGACCCGCCTTGTGTGTGCTGTAAAGGAAAAAAAACTGGCTGCCGCCATTGAAAAAAGATTGTCCCAGGCCGATATCCGGCTGAAAATTTTTCCCCATCCCCGCAATGCCTGGCAGGATCTGGTAAGAAGCTGCTCTGACGTATTTGTCATCAGCCGGACCCTGATCCCGAAACCAGTGGATGCCAGTGTGGCCATCCTCAACAATCTGCCGGAAAAACCCATTACCATCATTTTAGATGATCGGGAATCCTCACAGGAACATGCCACACTTCTGGGAGCAGGTGCGGATATGGTGCTGTATTCCGGACTGCCCCCGGATCGTCTGCTGGAGGCCATAGAAACCAGCCTCACTGCCAGGCAGCAGTTTTATGATATGAACCGGTTTGACCACAGGGGAAGATTTCAGCCCAGGCTGCATGACTTTGTTTCCAACAGCCGGGACATGCAGTTGTTTCTGGAGGAGGTGCGCCAGGTTGTTGCCAGTGATGCCAGCCTGCTGCTCCAGGGGGAGACAGGGGTGGGAAAAGAACATCTGTCCAGGGCGATTCATCTGGAAAGCCCCCGCTCCAGCGGTCCTTTCATCGCCCTGAACATGGCCGCCATTCCGGACCAGCTTATGGAAAGCGAGTTGTTCGGCCATGAACAGGGGGCTTTTACCGGTGCCATCCGGTCCCGGCGGGGGGCGTTTGAACTGGCCCACGGCGGCACCCTTTTTCTGGATGAAATCGGGGAGATGCCCCTGAAAATGCAGTCCAAACTGCTCCGGGTCCTGCAGGATCTGGAGTTCACACCTGTAGGGGGAGAATCACCTGTGTGGGTGGATGTGCGGGTGTTTGCCGCTACCAACAAGGACCTGGACCAGGAAATCATAAACAGAAACTTCCGCCAGGACCTGTATTACCGGCTGGGGGTGATCACCTTGACACTGCCGCCGCTGCGCCGGCGCAAAGAGGATATTCCTGAAATGGCCGAACATTTTCTTGTTCAGCACGCCCAGCAGGTGGGCCGGGAGATATCAGGGTTTTCCCGGGAGGCCATACATGCCATGTGCAATTATGCCTGGCCCGGAAATGTCAGAGAACTCATGAATGTGATTGAACGGGCGGTTTTGCTCTGCCGATCGGGCAGAATCACCCTTGAGGACCTTCCGGCAGGGTTCAGGGAAAACCAGGATCTGTCTCTGGAATGGCCGGGAACCGGCAAAACAGACCCGGCAGACTGGAGCGGCCAGACCCTGGATCAGGTGAAAACTGTCCTCATCACCCAGGTGGAGAAAACATACCTTGAAATGGTGCTGAAAAAAACCCGGGGCCGGGTGGGAGAAGCAGCCAGACAGGCAGGTATTCATCCCAGGGGCCTGTATGAAAAAATGAAAAAACTGGGGATTGATAAGAACCAGTTCAAGCCCGGACACAAATGATATGGGAAATGGTCCTGATCCTCTTTATTTTCCAGGTGGTTTTCAGTAAAGTGTATTTGTACAATCAGGCAAACAAGAAACATGCCCTCAAGGACTGCAGGAGCAAATATGGGGAAAAAATACCGTGTTGCAGGACCGGCCGCATGGCTGGTATGGTTCAGTCTTCTGCTGTGGCTTTGTCTGCCGGCCGTTGCACAGAATGATGCTACGCCGCCTCCGGAGACCCGGTATCTTCAGGCCCAGTTTGGCCAGGTCCTTGAAAAAACAACCAGAGAGATTGCATCCCTGGAGTCAGACCTGGCTGCTGAAAATCAGCATCTGAAAGAGGATCAGAAGCAGCAGGAGAGATACCATACCAGCATTGCTTTTTTGCGGGATCTTGTCATCTCCGGGGTGGGAATTTCTGTACTTGAAAAAGGGGTGGAAGAGGTCAACCTGTCCATGGCTGCTATCCAGTCCCGGCTCCAGGATATGCAACAGCGCATGGACAAGTTCCGCCAGATCCTGTTGTCAACCGAGGAAAGAGCGGCCCTGCTGGATCAGCGCATTCTGGACTCTGAATCAGATCTCGTGCTGGACCCTGCAATTGTAAAAGAGTACCGCCAGTACCGGGAACTGCTCCAGAAAAAACAACAGATCCTGTCAGCGATCCTGGATGTACTGTCACAACAAAGCACAATCAATACAGACCTTTTCAGTTCCTTTGAAGAGATCCGCACCAGACTGCAGGACCAGATAAAAGAAAAAAAAGGGGATCAGATGTTCCAGCGCACAGAGCGGTGGGATATGACCTGGGACGGCAAAACCTGGAAAAAGGAATGGGAGCGGGCATCAGAATTTATAAAAAATCTGCTGACCGGTTCGCTTCTCAAAGAAAAATGGCTTGTTGTAACAAAACAGGCCGGGTTTTCCGATGCCATGGTTTTTGGGGGATTGCTTCTGGCTGCATTGGCCGGATTCAGGGGGTTGGCTGTTGCCAGAAAAAAACCGGGATTTCAGGCGCTGGCATGCCAGCGCACCGGATATCCCCTGCTTTTGATCCAGGCCTGCGCCCCTCTGGTGATCTGGATACTGCTGGTCCATATACTTGCAAAAACACGCATCAACCAGTTTTTCCCGGATCTTATCCAGTTTCTATTTGCATCTCTGCTGGTTGTGCTGACAACCCGGATCACCTTTGTGGCCCTGCGGCTGGTTGTACAGGAAAAACAGGCCGGGTTTCTGGCGCTGGTGCTGCGGTGGCAGCCGGCGTTTGTCTGGGGAATACGCATATTTGCATTTTTGTATCTGTTCATCTACCGGTTTATCTCTTTTCAGAGCGCTGTACTGCCTGTGCTGCGGTTTGTATTTGAAGTACTGCTGGTTCTTGGTGTGTTTTTATTTTTCAAAGAGATCAGCCGCATGGAATGCAGGCCGAAATACCTCAAGGCAGCTGCACCATTTTCCAAGGCAGTGGTATTGACCGGGCTTGTTGCAGATGCAGCCGGGTACACATATTTTGCAGCCTATTGGTATATCTCATGGGGGATTACCATTGCGGTTTTGTGCATAACCACACTGCTGGTGTATTCCATGCAGGATGTGGACCAGAAATTCAAACAGGCATTTGAGCCGGAAACCGGCAGTATCCACGGCATCTCCTATCCCTTTTACTGGATTTTATCCAATGGCATTTATCTGCTGATCGCTGTTTTGGTACTCCTGGGACTTGCCTTTTCCTGGGGTGCGGGAGAACGCATTTTTCCATCCATCTGGCAGGTGTTCACCCGCCAGTACACCATGGGAAAAATCCATCTGAGCCTGTCAAGCTTCTTTTTTGCATTTCTGGTTATTTTTGTCACCTATGTGGCTTCCAGGTTCTGGAAACAGGTGATGTCTGACAGTATTCTTGCAAAAAGCGGTCTTTCCAAGGGTGCCAAAGATTCTGTGATCACGATCAGTATCTATGTTGTATGGGCCATTGGCATCCTTTTCAGCCTGACGGCATTCGGGTTGAATACCACCTCTCTGGCAGTGGTGTTCGGGGCGCTGAGCATCGGGCTTGGTTTCGGGCTGCAGAACATATTCAACAATTTCGTCAGCGGATTGATTCTGCTGTTTGAGCGGCCCATCCAGGTAGGGGATGTGGTGGAGGTGGGCAGTGTATGGGGGGAGGTCAAAAAAATCAATGTCCGGTCCACCCTGGTCCAGACCTATGACAACGCCTCTTTGATTATCCCCAATTCCGAATTCATAAGTTCTCTGGTCACCAACTGGAGCCACAGGGATCCCTATATCCGCAGGGATGTGAAACTGGGGGTGGCATATGGATCTGATACAGCCCTGGTGGAGAAGCTTTTGTTCCAGGCAGCGGATGCGGTGAAAGAGGTGTATCATTATCCGCGAAAACCCCAGGTGCAGTTCATTGATTTTGGTGAAAGCTCCCTTGATTTCAGGCTGCGGTTCTGGACCACCATAGATGAGTTTCTTACAGCTGAAACCCGGCTGCGGTTTGAAATTGACCGGTTGTTCAGAAAAAACAATGTTGTCATTCCATTTCCCCAGCGTGATGTGCACATGAAGGGCTTGCCGGAACAGGAAAAAACAGGAGACAAGCATGACAAGTAAGCATCACAAGCCCAAAGCCAGATCCGGCATTTTGCTGATCCCTTTTGTGTGCCTGGCTGCAGCCATTGGTCTGTTGTATGCAAAGCCCCATATTACAGGCAGGCTTTCGCATGCACTCACTGTGCCGGTGCTGAAAGGAGACGGGCCTGAACAGGGCATCATGGTCCATTACCACGAGCGGCCTCCCTATTATGTGACAGGTCCTTTAGGGGTGTACGGCCTGTGTGCCGATCCGGTAAAAAAAGCATTTTTTTCAGCAGATATTCCTTTGAAATGGGTGAAAACACCGGCAGCCAGACAATTGGATGTGTTAAAGTATGACGGTAAAAACAATGCGGTTATCGGCTGGTTCAAAAATCCTTCCCGGGAAAAATTTGCTGTTTTTTCCCCGTACATTTACCAGGACAGGCCCACTATCGCCCTGGCCCGGGCAGACAACCCGGGGTTGAAGTCGGGCCTGCCTCTGGCAGAAACCGTGAAAAACACCGATCTGGTTCTGCTGCGCAAACAAGGCTATTCCTATGGGGAATTCATTGATGATATGATAGCAGCATACAATCCAAAACAGGAGATTACCACGGCTGAAAATATCGGTATGCTGAAAATCATCCATGCCGGCCTGGCTGACTATTTTTTCATTTCTGAAGAAGAAGCCAGGGAGCTGATCCGGACATCCGGATTGCTGCAGGACCAATTCGCCTGTATCCGGTTTGCCGATGTGCCCGGGGGCAATAAGCGCTATCTGCTCTTTGGCCGGAAAACCGATCAGGATATTATTGAAAGGATCAATATTGCCATAAGGCAGCACAGGGATTTTCAAAATGAAAGATAAACGCACAGGGAATCTGTTTTGACCCACAAACTTGCCACGGCACTGACCGCTGTTTTTCTTTTGGCCCTGTTTTGTGCTGGTGTGCTTTTGCATGACTTTCACATCCGTAAAAAAGCCCATGCCAGATTTGCATCCCATGCCGGTATCGTGGCCAATACCCTCTGGAGCCACAACCGAATGGGGGCTTTCCAGTATTTGTCCCTTGCCTGCAGATCCCACAATTATGCATCCATTGTGGTGAGGGATACCAGAGGGAAAATATTTCAACAGGCATCTGGAGAAGCCCCGGGAAAACTGCAGCAGTTTTTTTCCGTCCTTGGGTTGATACCCCGGGTAACCCTTACCAGTCCTGTCCGGTATAATGACAAGGTGATCGGGACCCTCCAGGCAACGTGGTACTGTGATACCATCTATTTTGATACGATTATCCTGGTTTTACTGGTGCTGGTGTTTGTGATTTTTCATTTGTACAGGGGACTGGTGCATGAAAAAAAAGTACTGGAAGACCGCGTTGTTCTCCGCACCAGAGAATTATCAGATTTAAACACAAACCTGCAGCAGGAGATAAAGAAACACAAAGAATCCCAGGAAGCCCTTCAGAAAAGCGAAGAAAGATACCGGGCCTATTTTGAAGAAAATATTGCCGGTGCATACATTTCCAGCCCTGCAGGGCGGCTGATCTCATGCAACCGGGAATATCTGCGTATTTTCGGGTTTTCAGATATGCGCCAGGCACTTGACACTCCTTTGACCGACATCTACACGACCAAAGCAGACCGGGAAAAATTTTTAGAAATTTTGTTGAAAAACGGCCGGGTCTCCGGCCATGAAACCACGTTTAAGAGAACAGACGGTACCCTGATTCATTTGATCGAAAATGCCGCAGCAGTGTTTGATAAAGATGGGAACCTGCACCATATCCGGGGATTTTTACTGGATGTCACAGAAAAGCGCTCCCTGGAGTCCCGGCTGATCCAGACCCAGAAAATGGAATCCATCGGCAGGCTGGCAGGCGGTGTTGCCCATGATTTCAACAACATGCTCAACGTCATTTTGGGGCATACAGATCTGGCCCTGGACAAGGTGGACCCGTCTGCACCGCTGAACAAAAATCTGCAGCAGATCCGCAAGGCTGCTACCCATTCCGCAGACATTACAAAGCAGCTGCTGGGGTTTGCCAGAAAACAGACCATATCTCCCAAAGCCCTTGACCTGAATGAAACAGTGGAAGGGATGCTTAAAATGCTGCGCCGCCTCATCGGTGAGGATATCGACCTGCTGTGGCAGCCTGCCAAACGCCTCTGGTCCGTGAAGATAGATCCGTCCCAGGTGGACCAGATCCTTGCCAACCTGTGTGTAAATGCCAGGGATGCCGTTACAGATACGGGCAAGATCACCATTGAAACCGGCATGAAAACCTTTGATGCATCCTATTGTGCGGATCATCCAGGTTTTCTCCCCGGTGACTTTGTTCTGCTGGCAGTCAGCGACAACGGCTGCGGCATGGACCCGGAAACACAGGCCAATCTGTTTGAACCGTTTTATACCACCAAAGGCACAGGAAAAGGCACAGGCCTGGGCCTGTCAACGGTGTACGGCATAGTCAAACAGAACAAGGGGTTTATCAATGTGTATACCGAACAGGGGAAAGGCGCCTCCTTTCATATTTATCTGCCCCGCCATGGGGATGAAACCCGGCAGACACCAGAGATTTCTTCTGCACACATGCCCTTTGGAAACGGGGAGACCATCCTGATTGTAGAGGATGAAAATGCCATTCTGGAACTGCTTGAAACAATGCTGTTGCAGCTGGGTTACTCAGTTATTACCGCATCTTTGCCCAGCCGTGCCTTGGCGCTGGCCAGGGCCCATGACGGCCGGATTCACCTGCTGATCACCGATGTGGTCATGCCGGAAATGAACGGCCGGGAACTGGCCAGGCAGATCACAGCCCTTTATCCGAAAATAAAGCTGTTGTTCATGTCGGGATATACCGCCAACGTGATCGCCCACCAGGGGGTGCTGGACCAGGGGGTGCAGTTTATCCAGAAACCCTTTTCCATGCAGGAGATCGCTGTCCGGGTAGATACGGCATTAAAGCAGCAATAGGACATCGCTGCAGTTTGCCGGCACCAGTCAGGCTTAGGGTGACATGCAGGGTTAATTATAAGATCCCCCATCGCACTGTGGATCATAAACACAATATTGGTTGCGTCCAATGGCTTTTGACCGATACAGTGCCTTGTCTGCCATGGCCACCAGGATGTCTTCAGATGCGCCCTGTTCCGGGATATATGTGGCGATACCCAGACTCAGGCTGACATATCTGCTGACAGGTGATGTGTTGTGTGGAATGTGCAGATTATGTATGGTAGAGCGGATTCTTTCCGCAATTACTTCAGCCCCCTGGATGCCGGTGTTGGGAAGAATTGCGGCAAACTCTTCTCCGCCGTACCGTGCCACAAGATCACTTGAGCGGCAGACATTTTTATCAATTGCAGCAGCAACCTTTTTAAGGCAGTCATCTCCAGCCTGATGGCCATATGTATCATTGAAATGCTTGAAAAAATCCAGGTCGCAGAGGATGAGTGACAACGGACTTTTATCGCGGATATGCCTGTGCCATTCATTTTCCAGGTACCCATCAAACTTGCGGCGGTTGGCTATTTGTGTCAACCCATCCATCTCAGACAGGGCGGTTAATTTCTCATTGGCTTTTTTTAATTGTTGTTCCGCTTTGACAGTATCCCGGATATCAACAGCATACCCGTTAAAGCCGTTTGTTTTGCCCGAGTCTGTATAGCTGATTTTGGCAAAACACAGTGCCCATATATAAGCAGGTGTACCTTTGCGTTTCAGTTGGCATCGGAACCGTGCAACTTTTTCGGTTTCAAAAAGTGCAACCATAAATTCTTCAGCCCTGCGAAGATCAAAAAAGACCTGGGTTGCAAAATCGGTTACCTGACCGATTATCAAATCAGCGGATTCATATCCCAGCATCCATGCAAATTCCGAATTCGCTTCAGTGATGCCGCCCTCCATGTTCACATGAAAAATGCCGATGGGCGCGACCTGGTAAATCTCTTCAAGATGGGCTATCTGCTGCTGTAAACTATCCTGGTGCTGCACCTGTCCGGGAATTTCTCTTGCCAGAATGGCATGGCCGCAGGTTTCGTTATGCTGATTGATAATGGGGGAATAATACATTTCACAGGCAAGGGATTTGTGGTTTTTGCCTGCACAGCAGACAGAGGTCACAACCGCCTGTCTGGCCCGGGTCAGATCTTCTATATTTATGGGAATACAGGTGTCCAGACTGCAGCCGATCATATCATCTTCTGAATACCCGAAGAGTTCTGTTGCACCGGTGTTCCAGGAAGTGACCTGAAAATCCAGGTTTGTTTCCAAATAGCCAAGCCGGGCCTGGCCGATAAGGTTTCCCAGTGCAAGAATTCTGTCAAACAGTTTAATATCCATAACAGGCAGAAATTGTGTAATTTATAATTGCGTGATCCTATGCAATTTTTTTAAATTACACAAGAACGAAATCTGCTGTCACAATCTTTTGTCCGCCGCTTCAATACCGCATTCATCCGGATGTTCAAAACAGTTTTCCACTTCGCTGCGCAGTACCGACCGGGTGTCTGCATATCTTACCACCAGCCAGTATCCGATACTCATGGCAAACACCAGGGCAGCAGTTGCAAAAATATAATCCGGAGAAACCACTGTAAAATCAAGGATGATCACTTTCCGGGCAATGGCCATAAGGGCTGTGGCCATGACAATCTTTACATGAATAACATCATCCCTGAGATAAATGGTGATATTGATGAATATCTCAATGGCGATCAGAACCGCCATAAATGCCCCAAAGGTAGCCAGGATATCGCTGATGTTCATGAGCATGACAGGTGGTGCGCGCAGTTTTTCATAGATTTCCCAGGCCACATCCACCACCCCCCAGAGGATTACCAGGGTCATCAGGACTGCCAGGCAGCGGACACTGAAGCGTATGAGAATCCGCATCTTCTGGATTAATGGTTCATTCGGGTTGAACATATCATCCATAATTCGACATCCTCGTTCTGTTTTTAATCCTTATGCTGCATCCCCATGCCCTTGTGCATTTCTTTGAACCGATGCCATTCGTCATTGTTCAATCGGCCGTCCATGTCCGTATCCAGCAGATCAAATGTTTTTTTCATTTTCAGTGCCTCCATGATGGTATCTGCATTGTTGATTCTGTTTTTAAATGTGGTGATGAAAAACAATATCAGCGGGAAAACCGGATGGTTAGGCCGGTTACAACCCCCCAGACCCAGTTGTAAACAACCACCAGAAGGGGGGTCCACATGCCCAGATCCATGCCGGCAAACCCTTTGCCGGCCACATGGGGAAAAATGTAAAAAAGCTGGACCGCTGTGGGGAAAAGGCTCAGCAGGCTGCCTTTAAGCAGGAACCGGGATTTTAAAAACGGCAGGATGAACAGCAGTCCCCAGATGCCGCCCCACACAATTCTCGGATACAGCCACGAAGGTGTCAGCGCCGGTGCAATGGATACGCCAAGCAACCGGGCAATACCCTGTTCTCCAAACTGCCATGCCACAAGGCTGTTGGCCAGGGCTCCCAGGCACCCGGCTGAAAAGCAGATCAGCAGGTTTTTCATGATGGACAGATCCTTTGGATTTTTGGTATGTGAAATAATCCATGATACGGCAAAATCTGGTATAATGCAAAAAAAATCAGCCTACAGCAGGACCAGTGCCACCAGACATCCAGGTACCATGGCAGCCAGCATCAGCAGGGGCAGTTTGAAATGGTCTTTAAACCCGGCAATGAACGCAAATATGACCCCCTTGACAAGGGTATTGGTCAGACAGGCCAGGATAATTCCAAGAACCGCCACCTCAGCGGCCAGATCCTGTCTGGCAGACCGGGATAGAGAAAGGACATTATTTTTTTGTTCTCTTGCAAACCGGGCCAGACTGAAGGTGACGGCGGTGGAAGAGACCAGCCCACCGCCGATGGCGGTTACCAGCCCCCCTTTTTTTTCTCCGGCAATCTGGATGACCACATATCCCAGAAAAGAGATGCCTGAGATCAGCACCACCATCCACCAGGTCCAGTATGGATTCAGGGCCTCCCAGGGGCCATATCCTTTGTTTGGCAGCAACGGCAGCAGTACCAGAGAAATAACCAGCAGCTTGACACCGGAAAAAAAATCTTTGGGGGTAATCTTTCTGAGCCAGGAATGCAGCACCGGTTTGATTCCGAGCAGGGAGATGACCACCACCGTCACCCCCATTGCCGGAATCGGATGGCCAAAGGCTGCCCAGGATGCCAGAACAAATGTCAGCATCATGGTAAAGGCGGTAGTGGTACCCACATCCTTGTTTGCCCGAACCTCCAGGATGTGTGCGGCAATGATCAGGGCACAGACCCCGAGAAATCCTGCCACGATAAACCAGGGGGTGATTTGCTGCGACACCAGGGCGGTCACCCCGCTCAGCAGTCCGATGAGGCTGAAGGTGCGGATGCCGGCAATACGCTCTCCTTCACTTTCTTCCCGGTCGCTCCAGCCCCGTTCAATGCCGATCAAAAGACCGATGGCCAGTGCTGCAAATAGTGTGCGTACCAAGTCGTAGGGAGATTCCATGTCACTCCTTTCTTGAGAAAATGCCAAGGCGCGAGAATGTGTTTTTCATGGCACCATAATGGGAGCCTTTCCAGAAAATATTCCGGCATTGGGGACATTGCAAAAAATCAAAATAATACTTTTTGGTTCTGGGCTCCAGAAGATGGATTATATTATTCTTGTTAACCGGCACAAGCTGCCTGTTGCATGCGGTGCACCGTGAAAAAAAAACAATCAGGTGCTGCAGCCCGAAAAATTCAACCACCTCCAGAACCTGTTCATAGGGTAAATTGGACCTGATACGTCGGGCAAACACAATTTTTTTGCGTTTCAGCAGCAAGGTATCCCGGGTCAGAACAATACGGGATTGGGCCTGGGCAATATCGGCTATTTCATCATCAGAATAAGAGGAGGAGCAGGCAACATCAAAGCCAAGCAGGATAAGCAGCCGGCCCAGTTTGAGCACATTCACATCGGCAACGAATTTGATGCAGTCCAGGGGCACCGGCCGCAGCATGGAAGGAGACAGCACACTGAACGGCGCCAGGACCGCATGCACCTGCAGCGTCCCTGGTGCCGCCGGAACAAAGGAGAAATCAATCTTTCGCCCCTCGAACCGGATGCCTCCCACTTCTGTATGGGGAATGCCCAAAGATTCAATAATATCCTTGGCAGAGGCTCTGCGTGCCAGAGAATACGCCAGCGGGCGGCCTTGATGGTTTTTTGCCAGAAAAAAATCAAATGACGGATCAGGCAGTACCAAAATTTTCATTCGAGATCCCCTGGATTTTCCACTGCCACCACCATACCACTCCAAAAAATCAGGCTGCATCCATGTTGATCAAAAACACCGCCACCCCGCTGGAGAACAAAACCACCGGAAGCAGATATAAAATTCCTTCCATTCTTCTTCACAATGCAGTTTGTATTTTACAAATAAGATGGGATACAATACCATAATAAACGACAAAACTATAACAAAACCACAGGCTGAACACATAACTATCTTCAGGAATGAGGCATCATTAATGTTTGCAGAATTTACCCCGGACGGATTTACCTCCCCCATTGCGGGGATTGAAATGAAAACCCTGGTTTACGGAGAAAAAACCCTGCTTGCCCGGTTCCATCTCAAAAAAGGCAGCGAACTGCTCTCCCACACCCACCCCCATGAGCAGACAGGGTGCCTGATTTCCGGCAGGATGCGGCTGCATATCAACGGCAGGGCATTTGAGGCATGGCCCGGAGACAGCTGGGCAATCCCCGGGGATGTGGAACACAGGGCCGAGATTCTGGAGGACAGCGTGGCAATTGAGGTGTTTTCACCGGTGCGCAAAGAATACCTGCCGGCGGATCAGGGGATGTAGAGCCGGCTGCAGATCATTACACCCAATACAGCACAGGAGATGGTAATGAAGGCAAGTGTATGTGAGCTTCCCAATGACTGGACAGACAACCCGGCCATGATCCAGGCTTTGAAAGACCATGTAAAGGAAAACAACACCAGGCTGCTTCTTTTGCCGGAAATGCCTTTTTACAGATGGGTGACAGGAACCGGCACACCCGATGCCCGGACATGGCAGAACGCTGTTGCCTCCCATGACAAATGGATCAGCCGGCTTGAGATGTTTGATGTGCCCATAATAGCCGGGACCAGGCCGGTGATGGAAAACGGGGTATGCAAAAACATAGGATTTGTCTGGACCCGTGAAGCCGGGGAGCAGCCGGTTCATGAAAAATATTATCTTCCCGATGAAGAAGGTTTCTGGGAAGCTTCCTGGTATGCAATGGGCAATGGCAGGTTTGATGTTTTTGAAACCAGTGGTATAAAAATAGGATTTCTGATCTGCACGGAATTGTGGTTTACCCAGCATGCCCGGGACTATGCCAAAGCTGGCATACACTTGCTGTTATGCCCCAGGGCAACCCCTGCCGGATCGTCAGAAACCTGGCTTGCCGGGGGCAGGGCCGGGGCATGGATTTCAGGTGCGTACTGTCTTTCCTCCAATTTCAACGGCCCCAATACAAAAGAGATGGACTTTGGCGGAACCGCCTGGGTTACAGAGCCGGACGGCGGCACTGTCCTGGGAAAAACATCCGGCAGATCACTGTTTTTGACCCGTGATATTGATCTGCAGGCTGCCGAGGATGCCAAGAAAACCTATCCAAGATATGTGAAGGAATGATAAAAAATTACCCCGGTTTGCTGTATGCCACATGGTTATCGCCTGAAATTTCTATTGTCGTAATAGGAACGCCTGCATTTATTGATGCATTCTGTAAATTGTTCTCTTGACCAATGGCAAAAAAAGGGGTAATTATGTAACCTACATTGGTTATAATGGCTGTCACCGGGCGGTTAACTCAGCGGGAGAGTGCTACCTTCACACGGTAGAAGTCACAAGTTCAATCCTTGTACCGCCCACCATTCCCTTCCTCCAAGTAAAACACTGGTTTTTCCTGGTTTGTGCCTATTGGTTGGCACGGCAAACCGGGTTCATTAAATTTTTATTGACAATCCAAAAGAATAAATGTTAAGTGATATTTATTATCATTTAATATCAGGAGGCTTTTTGTGGCTGACCACAATAAAAGAGGTGACACCATTATCCGGAAATTGCGGGAAAATGGCCATAAAATAACGCCGCAGCGCTTGGCTATCGTTAAGATTCTTGCCGTAAGTGATGGCCATCCCAGTGTTGAAGATATTTATGAGCAGATCAGGACTGATTTTCCGACAATGAGCCTTGCCACGGTTTACAGAAATATTTTATTACTTAAATCCCTTGGTGAGGTTCTTGAGTTGGGGTTCCCGGACGGGAGTAACCGATATGATGGAAACAAACCTGTCCCCCATCCCCACGTCATCTGTATCAGGTGCAAAAAAATTGTCGACCCTGTCCTGGACAGCCTGGATGAAATGAAAAAAGAAGTCGCTTTGGAAACTGATTTTAAAATTCTTAATCACCGGCTGGACTTTTTTGGTATATGCAGCAGTTGTATGGCGGAAAACAAATAAAATTTTGTCCGTTTTATTAAGCATTCTTATGCAATGTCTGATTTTAGAATCCAAGAAATAAGGAGATTAACATGTCCAATGAAGAGAGCAAATGCCCGGTAACAGGGAAAACAGGCAGACAGGTCGCCGGCGGCGGCACATCAAACCGGGACTGGTGGCCCAATCAGCTGAATCTCAAAATGCTTCATCAGCATTCAAGCCTGAGCAATCCCATGGGAGAGGCGTTCAACTATGCAGAAGAATTCAAAACCCTTGACCTGGCAGCCATAAAAAAGGATTTGTATGCACTGATGACCGACTCACAGGACTGGTGGCCCGCGGATTACGGCCATTACGGCCCGCTGTTTATCCGGATGGCATGGCACAGTGCCGGCACCTACCGCATGGGCGACGGCCGCGGGGGCGCAGGCTCCGGATCCCAGCGCCTGGCCCCCCTCAACAGCTGGCCTGACAACGTGAATCTTGACAAGGCCCGCCGTCTGCTGTGGCCAATAAAGCAGAAATACGGCAAAAAAATTTCCTGGGCCGACCTGATGATCCTGGCCGGCAACTGCGCCATCGAATCCATGGGGCTGCCGACATTCGGGTTTGCCGGGGGCCGGGAAGATGTGTGGGAGCCGGAAGAAGACATTTACTGGGGCGCTGAGGACGAGTGGCTGGGCGACAACCGGTACTCGGGTGACCGGGATCTTGAAAATCCCCTTGCCGCCGTGCAGATGGGCCTGATTTACGTGAATCCGGAAGGCCCCAACGGCACCCCTGATCCGGTTGCCTCCGGCCAAGATGTCCGGGAGACCTTTGCCCGCATGGCCATGAACGATGAAGAAACCGTGGCGCTGGTGGCCGGCGGGCACACCTTCGGCAAGTGCCATGGCGCAGGGGATGCCGCCCTGGTGGGGCCTGAACCGGAAGCCGCTCCCATCGCGCAGCAGGGTCTGGGCTGGAAGAGCAGCTTCGGCAGCGGCAAGGCCGGGGATACCATCGGCAGCGGTATTGAGGGCGCATGGAAGCCCAACCCCACCAAGTGGGATATGGGGTATCTGAAGGTGCTGTTCAAATATGAGTGGGAGCTGGTAAAAAGCCCCGCCGGCGCAAATCAGTGGCTGGCCAAGGATGTGGATGAAGAGGACATGGTGGTGGATGCCCATGATCCATCCAAAAAAAATCGGCCCATGATGACCACGGCTGATCTGTCCCTGCGTTTTGACCCGATATACGAGCCGATTTCCCGGCATTACCTGGAAAATCCGGAAGAATTTGCCGATGCCTTTGCCAGGGCATGGTTCAAGCTGACCCACCGTGACATGGGTCCGCGTTCCCGGTATCTGGGTCCGGAAGTGCCGGCAGAAGATCTGATCTGGCAGGACCCGGTTCCTGACGTTGATCATGAGCTGATCAATGCACAGGATATCGCAGATCTCAAGGCCAAAATCCTTGCTTCAGGATTGTCTGTTTCCCAGCTGGTCTCCACGGCCTGGGCCTCCGCATCCACGTTCCGGGGCTCGGACAAGCGCGGCGGGGCAAACGGCGCACGCATCCGTCTGGCACCCCAGAAGGATTGGGAAGTCAACCAGCCTGAACAGCTGGCAAAGGTGCTGCAGACCCTGGAAGAGATCCAGAAAGCGTTCAATAAGGCCCAGTCAGGCAAAAAAAAGGTATCCCTGGCCGATCTGATTGTCCTGGGCGGATGTGCAGGCGTGGAGCAGGCTGCCAAAAAGGCAGGTCACGAAATCACCGTTCCCTTTGCACCGGGACGGACAGACGCATCCCGGGAACAGACCGATGCCGAGTCGTTTTCCGTACTAGAACCTGCAGCGGACGGGTTCCGTAATTATCTCAAAGCCAGATACGCAGTATCGGCAGAAGAGATGCTGGTAGACAAAGCCCAGCTGTTGACGCTGACCGCACCTGAAATGACGGCGCTCATCGGTGGGCTGAGGGTTCTAAATGCCAATTTCAAACAGACCCCTCATGGTGTGTTCACCCGGAAGCCGGAAACCCTCACCAATGACTTCTTTGTAAATCTGCTGGACATGGGAACCGAGTGGTCCCAGGTTTCAGGAGACGAAAACCAGTTTGAGGGCCGTGACCGTGCAACAGGTAAACCTGAGTGGACCGGCACCCGCGTAGATCTCATCTTTGGTGCAAATTCCCAGCTCCGTGCCCTGGCCGAAGTATATGGATGTGCGGACGTCCAGGAAAAATTTGTGACCGATTTTGTCGCCGCATGGGACAAGGTCATGAATCTGGACCGCTTTGACCTTAGCTGATCAAATCGCCCACAACGTCAAAGACTTCTGACGCTGTCAACAGCAAATGACCGCGGTGTTTCCAAACAATCTGGAAACGCCGCCTTTTTTTGTTTTCCATCCTGCCTGCCCGATCAATAATAGAAGTCTGTTCTCACAGACAGCTCCCGGGTGCCGTTCAGATCTGCCATCATGGTTTCCATATATTTATGATAACAGCATGTTATGGTTGGAATGATAGGGCAGGATTTCGGTGTTTTTCAAACCAAACAAGTTTGCCGTGAATGATTGATTTCGGCTGTTGACATGTGAATTGTTTTACGTCATAATATTTGATTATGAAATGTTCGAACTGACATAATTTATAACCAAAGGAAATGGCAGTTCCTGATTTTGCCGGATTGGTTGTATTTCAGTATGCGTTTCACCTCAGTATTTTTTATAACCAATGATATTGGTAAAATTTTTCCAGCCATCTTCCTCAACCAGTAAAAACAACAGGAGGTGTGCAAATGGCCTGTATAGCAGGAATTGTTTCCCAACATGGGAAAATCGATGACGATTGTGCCCAGATGGTCGGTAAGATACTCAAGGATATGCGCCACAGGGGGCCCGACAATACATGCGTCCGCTCCATACCCGACAGTCGCGGCGCCATGGGTGCCAACGAAATTAACCTGTCTCCGGAAAGAACCATCTGCTCCAGCCTTGAAGATGCGCCCTATATTCTGTTTGACGGCAAGCTGTTCAATGAGCGGTCCGACAGTAGCCAGCGGGACATCGATCTGTTTATCGATCTGTATCAGAAATATGACCGGGAGTGTTTCTCCCATATGGACGGCAGCTATGTATGCGCCATCGTTGAAAAAGATGATGAAGTTATCCTGGCAAGGGACGGGGTCGGTGCCAGGCCCCTGTTTTACGGATGGAACGGAGAAGTGTTTCATTTCAGCAGTGAAATGAAGGGATTGAAGGATCATGTCCAGTTCGATATCCATGAACTCCCCGCCGGATACCTTTACAGTTCCTATGACGGCCTGAAAAAATATGAGCCGTTCAGGCCGGATGTGCCGGACCCGGGGGACACGGTTGCCGAAGCGGCAGCCATTTTGCGGGAGCTGCTCATCGATGCGGTCAAACGGCGGATGGACGATGCCAATGCCGTTTCTCTGAGCGGTGGTCTGGACAGCTCCATTATTGCGGCCATCGCCAAAACATTCAATCCCGACATCAAACTGTTCACTGGTGCGGTCAAGCGGGCGCCCGGCCCGGACCTTGAAAATGCCAAATTGATGGCTGATTTTCTAGGGTTGGAGCATTTTGTGTATGAAATTACGGATGAGGATATTGACACCATTATTCCCCAGGCCGTCTGGTACCTGGAAAGTTTTGATGAAGACTGCATATCCGGCATTCTTTCCAACTATTACGTGTCTAAAAAAGTCAAGGAATACAGCAATGCCGTACTGGTGGGAGAAGGCGCGGACGAACTTTTCGGCGGATACCGGATGGTGCTGAAAAATCCCAAGGTCAAAAGCCCGGAACAGCGGGACCGGCTTGCAAAAAAGCTGTTGGACATCGCGTACAATACTGCGTTGAGACGGATGGACCGAAGCTGGATGGCCAACAGTGTGGCATACAAAACCCCGTTTCTGGACACCCGGGTGGTGGCGTTTGCCGAAAAAATTCCCATGAAATGGAAAATTTACGGGGAAAAACAGATTGAAAAATTTGTTTTGCGTGAGGCGTTCCGGGATATGCTCCCGGAACAGATCGCCAACCGGGAAAAGCTGCGGTTTGCCATGGGGACCGGGATGGATGACGTGATGGATGATATCATTGCCGCCAAAATCGATCCCGAGGAGATCAACCGGCGTCCCAAGGCTGCATATGGACTGCGTTTCGCTTCTTTCAAGGAGCTGTATTATTATGACGAGTTTCTGAGGCAGTTTCCGCCGGCGTATGAAAAACAGACCATCCGGTGGGATCCGTTTAAATAGGTGACCTGCAGACAAAATTGGGAAGGGAGAGCAGGGACCACAGAAACTGTGGACAGAAATGAAGCGGAATACACCTGCCCCCTGGAATGTCCTGGAGACAGGAACTGTACCCGGAGGATTTCATGAAGTTCACGGTCCTTGGGTCCGGGGGATGCACGGTGATCCCCAAACCAATGTGCCGGTGCCGCATCTGCACACAAGCGCGGCAAAAAGGGGGTCCCTTTGAACGGGGAGGACCCGCCGCCTTTGTGCACGATGAAAATATTCTGATCGACACCCCGGCCGAGATATGCCGGCAGCTCAACCAGTCAAGTATTGATGCCGTCAGCAATCTGATGCTCACCCACCTGGACCCGGACCATATTGAAGGGTTCCGGGTGGTAGAGCAGATGACCATTGATTTCAGGACATGGAGGGCGTATGCGGACAAAACCATCCGCCTGGTGATGCCGAGGCAGCTGCTGGAAACTTTCCGACATGTCAATACCGCCTACGGGTCCCTGGCGTCATTTTATGAAAAATCCGGATTTCTGCGCTGTGAACCCTTTGACCGGAAAACCATGATCGGGGGTATTCAGGTGACCGCCCTGCCAGTGGACCGGGGGGACCAGGTGGTATATATTTATGTGTTTGAAAAAAACGGGTGCAGGGCGGTGTATGCGCCCTGTGATATCAAGCCTTTTCCCGAGCAGGACCCTGCGGTGCAGCACCCGGATGTGCTGTTCATCCAGCCGGGTCTGTTCGAAACCGGTTTGAGACACGGGTTTGTGTATCCGGAGGATCACATATCCAGGAAAACCCTGTACACCTTTGAGCAGACCGTTGCCCTGAGCCGGCGGATACAGGCTAAACAGGTGGTGTTTGTCCACCTGGAGGAATACTGGCACCGCAGTTTTACAGATTACCGTGCCCTTGAGGCGGGCTTTGACAATATGGTGTTCGCCTGGGACGGGATGACATTCACCATCAACGATGGGACGCGATAACATTCACCATCAAGGAAAGAGGGAATCAAATGGATTTAGTGAGCAATGAATATCTGGACAAGATCCATCAGGATGCGCTGCGGGTTCTGGAAGAAACCGGTGTGCGGTGCAGTTCCCCGGAAGTCAGACAGATTCTGGAAGGAACGGGCATGGCCGCCTATGATGACACCACCGAACATCTGCATGTGCTGTCTCCTTTGGTGGAACAGGCCCTTGCCGACACGCCCAAACGGGGCCAGTACTGGATCAGGGAAAATGCCTTTGGTGTGGGCGGTACCGCCCCTTTTGTGTATGACGACACCACCCGGGAGCTGATTCAACCGACATTCGAGCATATTGCACAGATAGCCCGCATCGTCAATCAGACCGATGTGATCGATTTTATGGCCAGAGGGGTGCTGGTTCCCAAACAGGAAGTAAAGGTCATGGAAACCATTATCGAAAACTGTGACAAACCGGTGTATGCTGCCGCAGTCACGGAAGCAGGCATTGAAAAGGCCCGGCAGATTCATGAAACCCGGGGGGGATTCACCATCCAGTTTTCCATCATCAACTCCCCCTTGAACATCATCGACAGCATGATTCCGCCATTTTTGTCCTGCGTGAAAAACGGGATACCCATTTATGTTTCCACCATGCCCATGGCCGGGCTGTCCGGCCCCTATTCCATGTCCAGTCTGATCACCCTGACCCATGCCGAGGCCCTGTTCGGCATTACACTGGCCCAGGTGGTCAATCCAGGGATCATGGTGGTCCATGCCGGCCTTCCGTCCATTGCCAGCATCAAGGACAATTATGCGGTGAACCTCGGGCTGACCTCCTTTAACATTGCCAACCTGATCATGGAAAAGGTCAACAAGCGTCTGGATCTCCCCTCCATCCAGACCGCCTGCACCACCAGCCAGGAGCATCCCAACGAGATTGCCGAAAAAGAAGCGGTCATTGGGTACGCACTCATGAAAAAATACGGGTTTCACCAGATGCGGCACAGTTTCGGTTTTTTAAAGGAGCTGGTGTCCTTTTCCATCGCTAAGCTGGAGCGGCATATCGAATTGTGCCGTCAGACCACGCCGGACCAGGCCCCGGATTACCAGGTGGAGCCCTATGACCCGGAAGGACTGGAAGCGATCATGCACAACGGCAGCCAGGCCAACTACATGAGAGACAACCATACCGTGAAAAATACCGGAAAATCGTTTCTGGAGTGATCTTGAGACAATCAGTGTCACCGATGCTGTATAACAGGTGTTGTCAGTTTCAGCACAGTTCAGGATACGGTCAGTGTCACGCTGAATGAAAAAAAATAAATTTTTTCTTGACAGGGACTTTTCAATATGAGATATTTCATATAGAAAATATTCATATGAGCAATGTTTCAGCGCCATGTCTTTCTCAATGCACAAAAGGCGCCAACAGACACAGATTAACTTTAGACAAGGAGGAACAAATGGAGAAATCCACACCAACAACCAATAACAGGCAATCTGATGAACATCAGGTTCTGGCGCATGTTGCTATCGTTTCCTTCGCTCTTTTTGGATTAACGCTGAATTTGTTCAGTCAACTGTGGGAAAGTGTCAAACAACTGGGGTCCGTTCCCGCCAATCTGGTCAGCCGGCAGGCTGCATGGGTCAGGGAAAAAATGTCAGATTCGGGTTTCAGTATCTGGCAGCAGCGGGAATCCAACAGCTAATCTTTTTTCTTAACAGCAGGCCCCGTGGCTCCACCCGGGTCTGTTCTTTGCAGTTTTTCCAAAAAATTTAATCCAGATGCTTTCCCTGGAAGGGCACTTTGAAAAGTGCGGCGCCTTTCCGGGGAAATTTGCATTATAGGCAAATACCTGATCATATGGTCTGCGACTGAAGAATAAAGGTTTATCCGACAGCCGTGTGCCACAGGGACAGCCACAGGGGCATGGCAATGATGCATACCAGGTACTGGAGCAGCATCATGCTGGCAACGGCCTGGGTGTCTCCTCCGTAATTCCGCACCATGAGGATCAGGTTGGTGGCCGGCGGAGAGGATGTCTGCAGGATGATCAGGCTGCAGAACAACGGCAGGGTCTGGTAAAGATCCAGGCCGTACATCACGGCAAAGGCCGTACCCGGCACCAGGACAAACTTGACCCCGGCCACCCGGAAAACATCCGGGAGCGGCGGCATATCTTTCAGGGCGATGCTCCCCAGGGTGGCCCCCAGAATGAAAACAGCCAGAGGCACAGTGGCCTGGCCCAGAAGGTCCATGGCGGACAACAGGTTTCGGGGCAGCATGGCTGCGGTTCCTGAAACCACCAGAAATATGGCCGCCAGGGTGGCAACCAGGGGCGGGGTGACAAAATCCTTCCACATGATAGCTGCATCCCGTCTGCCACTCACCAGTACTTTTCCCACGCTCCACATGATGGGAGACTGTCCCAGGATCAGCAGAAAACAGAAAAGGGCCAGCCGGTCGAACTGGTCCGGATAGACCAGCTGACCGATGGGCAGCACAATATACACCGCATTCTGGAAGCTTGCCATGGAAACAAACGGCTGTTTTCCGGGATCTGTGCCGAACAAAAATGCTGCCATGCCAAGTCCTGCAAAGGCGATCAGCACCCCGGACAACGGCAGTATCCACCACAGGGCAAAACCGGCGGGATCAAACTGGCTCACGGTCTTGACCACAATCAGGCAGGGCAGAAATATGTTGACGGTCACAGCAGAAAGCGCCTGAATATGGGCCTGGGAAACAATCTTTATTCTCACCATCACCCCGGCGGCGGCTGAAATGATGAACACCTGGAAGACAGCGGAAAAAACCGTGGTAAATGTGGGAATAAACATGGTGCAGCTATATCACTCCTTTATAGGGACCGGGTCCCAATTAAAAATCACCGGCGGCATCCACCAGGATGATCCCATTATCAGATGACCTGTATCCGAAGGTCGTGAAAGATCTCCTCAAGGGTACCTTGGCCTGATGCCAGGGCTTTTTTGACCTGTTGTTCAACAAACCGAAAATCCGGTTCACGGTCCTGGTCGTCCAGTGTCCGGTAATGGTTCAGCCGCCGGCCCATAATGAAATTAATCTGTCTGGATTCGGACATGGAAAGGAACCGGTCCATGATACCAAGCAGCAGCTGTCGGTCTTCGGGCAACTGTCCCCGGATCTCCAGCAGCAAATCCACGCTGTGGTGGTTGGCATAATGGCTGTCAATGCCGTCCAGGTGTTCAAAAAGCAGCCGCTGCTCGGCAATCATGGCCGCTTCAGAAGGCCGTGTCCATTCTCCCTGCTTCATCTGCCGGTCCAGGTCCGAGCCTGGCTTGACCCCGATGGTCAGCACCCGGATATGATCCGGGTTGATTTCATTGAGCACCCGGGCTGTCTTCAGGGCGTGGGTGTCGGATAGTTCGTTTCCCCCCAGTCCCAGGATGATGAACTGGGTGGTGTGCATGCCAGCCTGCCGGGCCATGCAGGCGGATTGGATGATGGATTCCGGGGTGATCCCTTTCCTGATTTTTTCTAAGACATTACGGGAGCCGGATTCCATGCCGCAGTATAACTTGTTCAGGCCGGCATCGCAGATTTCTTTGATGGCCTGGGAAGATTTCTTCACCATGGTCTGGGCGCGGCCGTATGAGCTGATCTGCCTGAGCGCGGGGAAAGCTTTTTTAAGGGTTTCAAGAATGTCAATCAGGTCTTTTGTCCGCATGACAAAACTGTCCCCGTCCTGGAGAAAACAGGTGTCAAACGTGTGGCCCCCGAAATAGTCCCTGGCCGCCCATATATCCTGTTTGATCTCTTCCACCGGGCGGATGGAAAATTTCATAGTGTCGTACAGAGAACAAAAGGAACACCGGTTCCAGGGGCATCCGCGCGTGGTGCGGATCAGAAGGCTGTCGGCCTCGTCCACCGGCCGGATCGGTCCCTGTTCAAAGGGAAGTGAAAACATAGCAGATTCCTTTTAACAACCCTTTAGTTTGTCTTCGGCGTGAGCACCATCACCTGTGATATATCCTTTCCCGACAGAAACCGGAGGGGCACCTGGTCTCCGTTGGCCCACAATTTTGCCAGATCGTTGTAGTGCCTGCTCTTAAAATGCCCTGATTGCCCGGGCGGGCTGATGATACTGGAATTTTCCGGATCAACAAAATCCACCATAATCCGGATAACCCCGCCTGAATCCATCTTAAAGGGGTTGCCAAGCTCCCAGAAGCCTGAATTGATGGTGAAATGATCGCCATGGGTAGAAATGGGATCAAGATTCAAAAAGCCCAGTTTGCTGCCCAGAGGATGTTCAAAAAACATCTGGTGGCTGCGGCCCCAGCGCCATTTATCCGGATTTTTCCCCTGCATCTCGTTCAATTGTGCCACAGCTGCTCTCATGCTTTTACGGATGATGTCATCTTGGCCCTCTTTAACGTCCGGAGTGGTAATGTCATCGTAAAGCGCATGGTCGGGCTCGCCGGCCATCCTTGTCAGGGCAAGATCCGGAATATAGAGGAGGTAGGACTGGCTTAAACCTTCATTCCAAAGATCCTCTCCGGTCTCATCGGAAAGGGTATGCTTCATCATTTGGGAATAGAAGGCATTGAACAGGGGAGCTGCCGGGCTGTCCATGGTGATATGATGGTCCCATGCCTTGAGGATATTGACATACCGCTCGAATTCATCATCCCTGCAGGCATCCGTCACCAGGGGGGTCCAGAGTTCGGCCACCACAGATTCCGTGTCGAGCTGCATGGCGCGCAGTTCATCCAGGCTGATCTTTTGTTCTCCCCGCTGATTCATGATACGTTCAAACCGGGTGGCGCGCTGAAACAGATAATAATTGGTCAGGTGATAGGGCACGTTTCCCGGATCATTGTTAAAGGAAGCCACATAGCCGGCAGGAGGGTTATAATCATAGGGAAGGTCTTCATGGGACACATACCCGGTCCATTCGTATTCACCGGTCCAGCCGGGAACAGGGTAGCTGCCGTCCCCTTTTTTGCGTAGGGGAGCCGAAGCCGTGAACTGCCACCCGATATTTCCTTCCTGGTCGGCATATCCCATGCCCAGGTTGATGGTTTTGATCTTGCCCAGGGCTTCACGGAATTCAGTGAAATTTTGCGCCTGGTTCATGTGCAGCAGCCCTTCAATGTCTGTGGCCGGATGGTCAAAGGCGGCCCACTGCATGGCGCAATCGGCCGGCGCCATGGGCATCAGTTTTGAGATCATGGGGCCGTGGCGCGATACCCTGATGGAATAGGGCTCTTGCCGGAAGCCTTTCTTGTCTTTAATCCTCAGGGTTTCGGTGATGATTTTAAAATCCTGGTACCCGTTTTCAGTAAGGTATTGGTTTGGATTGTCCGGGTTGATTTTTTCGACAAAATAATCCAGTTCATCCCCCCTGCCGTTGACGGCGCTCCAGGCAATCTTGCCGTTATATCCCAAAGGACCGATACCCGGCACACCCGGAAGGGAGCCGCCGGCCACGTCATATCCCCCGCCATTGATCCGCATCATATAAAAGAGGGCGGGCAGGGTGGGCTTCAGGTCTGGACTTCCGGCAAACAGGGCCTTGCCCGATGCCGTCATTTTCCCGGAAAAGATCATCCAGTTGCTGGCGGCGATTTCCATGGGAAAAAGATCCACTGCGGCCTGGGCATCCACCGGATTTGATGGGAACCTGTGAAATTTGCTCTTCAGGGTTCCCAGGGGAACCGGGCTCAGGCGTTTCCCTGTCAGGGTGGGGGCAAAATCCGGATAAGAGGGGGTGATGAAAGCAGCGGTTTCTTCACCCGCATGTTCTGCAAGGCGGTAAAGTACCAGGTCTGCATAGAGGGACCGGGTGAGGCTGAATCCCATCAAAAGCCCTGCAGCCACACAATCTTCGCCTGTCCAGAGACCGGGCCTGGCCCTCAAAATGACAAATTCTCTGGGAAGGGGCTCATTTCCGTTGATACAGGCATTGATGCCGGCGGCATAGGCATCCACCGCGGCCCGGGATTCATCGGACAAGGCTTTGTACCCTTTCTTTGCCAGCCGTTTGAATCCGATGGTCCTGAGAAATTTGTCCTTTTCAAGGGTGGCCTCGCCCAGCAGGGTCGAAAGCTCGCCACGGCCTGCAAGGCGGGTCAGCTCCATTTGAAAAAGGCGTTCACGCGCCGTGATATAGCCCTGGGCGAAAAAAAGATCGTCCCTGTTTTCTGCAAAAATATGGGGTATGGCATATTCATCGGTTTTCACCTCAACCTTTGATTTCAGGCCGTCCAGAACAAGGGTCCCGGTATACCCCGGCACTGCCAGGCGGAAAAAAGTTTGGTATGCCCCATAGACAATGATCCCAATTAGAAATAGCACACCCGCAAGAATTTTGATTTTTTTCATCTAACCTCCCAGCCTGATTTTTGTAAAAGGCTAATATTTCACAGGCCATCTGATTTTGTCAATGGTTAACAGAACCGCTAAACAGGCAACAAGTACGGAAAACTGATAAAACCCGTCAAAAACTCGCTATTGTTCTTGAACAAGTAGAAAGTACAGGTAAAGTCTTGATTTGAAGAAAAGATGGGCGTGCTTTTGCTTTAATTTCCGGATACCTCGCCACGGCGGGGTGTCAGATCCCACGATGCACTGGATATTGACGGGCCCGAGCATGATTCTGCCGCCAAGTGGGAGTTTCCCGGCGGGAAAATCAAACCCGGAGAAATCCCTGAAAACTGCCTTAAAATGGAAATTGACGAGGAGCCGAGGAACTGTCCATACAGGTGGCGGTGCATCACGCCCGGCCTTAAAATGTTCAGGCAGCCGGTCAGCTATCCACCGGCAGCTGGCTATCGACTTGCAGCTCGGAGAGCTGACCACCCACTTCGAGCTGGCATGAAAGTGGACACGGTGACGGCCCTGGCTTCAGAATCCCTTATACAGTAAGGGGTGGGAATGATTTCAATTAGACTGCTGCTTCGGGTTCCGACCTGTTGTGTTTCAAATCGCCATCCACCGTGCCGTTGACCTTTTCCCTTTCCTCGGCAAAATCGAATCCCGTCCAGATGCCGATGGAGTTGAGAATGGAATCCTGGGGGTGATACTGCCTGAAAATTTTAAAGTAATAGGCCGCTTCTTTGCTGTTGATGACGGCTTTGGGATGCCTTGCTTTGACCTCTTCAAACTCTTCATCGCTCATCAGGTTGGCCAGCCGTTCCCCGAGATCTTCGCAGCCGGCACCCTGGGTGTACTGCACCTTGTACCGCCATAAAATTTCGTCCGGCAGGTATCCGGTATCCTGAAACGCTTCCCGGAGGATCCATTTTTCTATTTTTGCCCCATTGTGCTCCTGAATTTTGAGTTCCGGCGGTATCTGCATACCCAGCTTGATCATTTCCACATCCAGAAACGGCACCCGCAGCTCCAGGCTGAACAGCATGCCCATTCGGTCGGCCCGCTGCAGGTTGATGTTGTGCAGGTTTTGAATGCACCGCCGGGCCTCCAGATTGAGCTTGTCAACCGGAAAATGCTTCATGTAGTGATACCCGGTAAAGACTTCGTCCGCCCCTTCACCGGTCAGCACGACTGTGCAGTGTTCGGCCGCGGCCTTGCAGGTGAAATAACAGGGCACGGCGCACCGGACCAGAGAGGGATCATAGGTTTCCAGTTTGTTGATGACAACAGGCAATGCTTCATAATAATCATCTTCGGTAAAAACATACTCATGATGGGTGGAGCCGATATGTTTGGCAGCGATCCGGGCCGCCTTGATATCATCGCTGAGGTTTCCGTCCTGGTCCTTCATACCCACTACATAGGTGTGAAGATGGGGAATTTCATCCGCTGCAATGGCCGCCACCAGGCTGCTGTCCAGTCCCCCGCTTAAGAAAGATCCCACAGGGATTTCCGGGTCGGCCAGAAGCCGTTTTTTCACACATTTGATGAATGTCTCCCGTATTGCCTTGGCGGCGGAGGTTTTTTCGGTCATCATGTGATCTGTTACCGGCGGCACCTTGTAGAACTGAACAAAGCCTTCTGCCGGGGTATAATAGTAGCCGGCGGGAAACTCATGGACCTCTTCCACACCGGCAAGGCTCATGGCACCCAGTTCTGACGTAAAATACAGTTTTCCGTCAATATACCCGTAATACAGGGGCTTGATTCCCACAGGGTCCCGGGCCAGCAGAAAACTGTCTCCGTCAAACAGGGCAAAGGCGAACATGCCGTCCAGCTTTTCAACGCAGGACGGGCCGAATTCCTGGTACAGGTGAAGAATGGTCTCCGTGTCTGACAGGGTTTTGAACGCATATTTGGAAGTCAACCCAGACCGAAGCGTTTCAAAATTGTATATCTCACCATTGGCAATAATGCCTTTTTGGCCGTCAGCAGTCAGAATGGGTTGATGGCCGGTGGCGACATCCACAATGGACAGACGGGTATGTCCCACCGTAAAGTTGTTGCCGCTGTGAATTCCCCTGTCATCAGGACCCCGGTGCTTCAGCGCATCCAGCATCCGGTTTATGGTTTTTTCATCCTTGACACCAAAACATCCTGCAATACCGCACATGGCCAAATCCTTTCTTTTGTATGATTGATACCAGCTACTGCAAAATATTTTTATATAAACATTTTTTATAAATATATTTTCTAAATGAAATATTAAAATTTAAACATACTGAACACAATTCAGAATGTCAAGGCATTTTTCAGGAAGGCCCTGTCCGGTCGATCCGGCATCAAAATCGTCTGTTTCCAATACCGGCCATGTGGAATAACGGTTTGAAAACCGAATCAACAGCGTATCCGCTGTCCAAAGTATTTGGCGGATCACCCGAAGATTGGCAAGCTTCAGCTCCAATATGATTTATGGATAGCAAAACAGTCGATAAGGACAATCTGCTTTACAAAAAGATTATTCCTCAAGCAGATTCTCCCCTTCTTCGGGGGTTCTGGAAGCCCTGGCCTGTCGCCGCAGCTGCACATCCTCGCTGGCCAGGTGGCCTTCCGCAGAAGTGCTGAGCTCTTCTGAGTCCCGTGGACCGATAAATTCTTTTTGCTGCGGCCGATCCGGAGGCTGCGGCTGTTCCTCCATGTGCACCGAGACCCCGTGGGGAAACAGTACCTCCCTTGCCTCGTCGGGCATGGATATATTTTCCCTTTCAAAGGAGCTTTTGACCAGGCGCAGGAGGGAGGAGGTCAGCTTGAATCCGTTGTGCACAGAGAGATTATACCAGAAATAGACTTTCAGGTTCACCGTGGCCGAGCCGAGGCTGTCAACCAGAACCAGGGCTTCAGGTTTATCGAGCACTGCAGGATGTTCACCGAGGATGGTAAAAACAGTTTTCTGGGCAAAGGAAATTTCGTTGTCGAATCCGATGCCCACCTCGAATGTTCCCCGGCAGTTCGGGTTGGCCGTATAGTTGCGGATAATGGATTTATAAACGATGGAATTCGGGATCTGCACATGGTTACCATCCAGGTTCATCAAGACCGTACCCCGTGTGGTTACCTTCTCGACAATGCCGGTATGCTCGTTTATCTCGACCACGTCACCGATGCGGAAAGGATTACGGAGGCTGATAAGGATGCTTGCCAGATAATTTTCCAGAATATCGCGAAATGCGATACCGGCAACTAGGCCGGCGATACCGGTTCCGCCGAGAATAGTGGTGGCCAGGCTCGACAGTCCGGCAATCTGCAAGGCAAAGTAAATACCGATGAGCACCGCCAGAACGGTTGTGATCCGTGACGTTACATCGCGCAGCAGCGGCTTGAGCCTGCGGTCAAGAAGGCTGCTGAAGTATCTGATGATAATTCTGATGAACAGCAGAAAAATCAGCAGAGCTGCGATTCCAAACATCAGGCGCGGCAGTCTTTTGAGAGAGGCTTTCCACATCTCGTTCATTTCGTTGAATACAGGGGCCATGTCCCAGAAAGAAGGTGCGATAACCTGGATATGATTGACAACTGCGGCAACATCTGAAATCTTGCGGGCCAGTTCACCTGCCCATTTTCGATAATCTTCCGTGTCGGTGCGCCCGTTCATGAATACCACACCCTCTTCAACCGCGACACTGATATCGAAAAACCAGCCGGTGGCTTCGAGGATTTTGGTTAATCGGTCTTCAATGGCCTCATCTTCGGCGACTGGAAGAATATTGATTTTGCTGTCGCCTCCGGAAGGAACTGTTATTTCTCCTGTAGTATCGTCCTGTTGTGCGGATGAGTGACTGACCGCCATCATCAGGATGAAGCAGGCCAGAAAACCAGCGATTAAAATGCTCAGAAAGGGGGTGATGGGTGTGCGCAGATTCGGGGCCATATGAGCTAATCACAGTGATAGGAGGGATAGGGATAAAGGGATAGTTTACTTATTGGTACCATCGATTCCTCCCGTTTCCCCAAGGACATCTTCTATATACAGCATTTTGACAAGCACCATGGCGGCGGCCGTAAGAGGGGTGGCAAGCAAAAGTCCGAGAAAGCCCAGAGTGCTGCCGAAAACCACCAGTGAGGTGAGAGTCAGGACCGGCGGCAAGGATACTGCCTTCTGCTGAATGAGCGGAGTGACAATGTAGCTTTCGATACCCTGTATCAAAAGGTAGAGCAAAAGTACATACAGGGCGGTTGCCGGAGACACGGTATATCCCAGGAGAATAGCCGGAATAATTGCGAGAATCGGCCCGATGTTGGGGATAAAGGTCAAAATACCGGCAAGAACCGCAAGGCTGAGAGGCACAGGAACATTAAGGAAATATAAACCGATAAAGGTAGAGACACTTACCATCAGCATGCCGATGAATCTGCCGATAAGCCAGTGACCAAGCGTGTAGTCAAGGGCGCTGAAGATTTGCTCCGCCCGCTGTCGTCCATTTTGCGGTACCAGGCCTATGATACCGCTGATGTAGTATTGAGGGGTGAAGCAGAAATACAAGCCGACGAAGAGAATAATGAAGATGCTGGCAATCACACCGAAAGTGGTGGCGAAAAAGCCAAGGGCCTGGCTGCTTATTTTCCCGGCGGATGAGTCAGCAGAAGATCCGCCCAAGGCCCCGAAAAGATTCTCGAGCCAGTCCAGGTGATTTATTTTCTCCCTGAGATTCTGGAAGGCCTCGGGAATCTTCTCCACCAGCTGTCTTCCCTGTTCGGCAAGCTGCGGAGCCAGCAGAATGAAGAAGGCGAAGACGGCAATGATCAGAAGAAAAAGTGTAATGGCTATGCTCCAATTTTCCGGCAGATGATCAAATCTGCCGAATAGAAAACTGCTCAGTCCCCGGATAAAAATGGAGAAGAGGATACCGGTGAAAATTAGGAGCAGTACCTGCACAGCTGACTTCAACAACAGGGATATCAGGATAAAAAGAGCCAATAGACCAAGTGTGATAAGAATCAGCTTTGTATATTCTGTTGTCTTAATCATTGAGAGATAAAAACTGGATTTTTATTGACCAAAACATAAACAATCCTCCAAAATCCAAATAACACCCATTGCCTGATACAGATACGATATATTATACCTGTATCAGGTCAGCTAAGGCAAGAAAAAAAATCAAGTGTTGAAACAGCGTACTCTGAAATTCAATTTGATTTAATGTGAATCTTAGGGGATAATAAAGCAGTTTCAGCAGGGCTGTCACGTGTCGATTCATCTGCGAGAAACGATAACAACAACCATGCCAATAATGGAAAAATTGCCTGAATCAGGATAAATATTTGAAAAATGTGAAAAAAGAGAATCAGACCCGACGATTGATGGCGGACATCCGCTACGCCCATACTCTGGCCCGGCTCGGAAAACAGCCGGAGGCGGTTCGGCTGCTGGAAAGCCGACTTTCCGAACTTCCGGACGAAACCCTGGCCGATCTGCTGCCGGCCCCGGACGTTGACCTCACCAAAGGGGAAGGCGGCCAGCTGATGCGGATACGCATGTTGGAGTTGCTTGTGGATCTGCGCGGGGTGCCGGACACCGATGATGTGGACACCCTTCGCGCCCTTGCCGTGCTTCAGCCCCTGGTGCCCGGACGGCTGCGTCGGCTTAGAACCGCGGCCGAGGGGCCGGTGCGGGCCCGGGCCGATACCGTCCTGAACCTGCTGGAGAGCGGCGGTTTCGGAACAGCCTCAACAGAGGTTCCGCCTCAGGGATCGGTGTCCCCGCTCTCTCCGGAAGACATTCAGGGCCGGATTCGCCATCCGGCCAGCCGGGAAGGGACCGCCATCCATAAACTCCAGGGAATACTCGCCGCCAAGAAGGTTCCGGACCACAACTCCCTCAAATCTTTTGCCAAACGGGTCACTCCGGAAAGCCACCCGGAAGTGGCCGCTGCGATCTCCGACGGCATAGTGCTGTTTCGAATGAGTTCCGTAGAGGCCTATATCGCATTCGGGGACCTGGATGCCGGCATACGCGGGTATGAAGCCAAACCTTCCTTTATTCTGATCAGTGGGAACCATTTTGAAGCCGAATCCCCGGTGCTGATGACCCCGGCCGAACTCCGGTTTCTGATCGGCGGGGAGCTGGCCCACATCAAGTTCGGTCATGAACGGATCACCTCCCGGGAGGTCTGGGAAGGGGTTTTCGACAAGGCCCTCACCTTTGTCGAACTGGTGCCGGTTTTCGGTACCTACCTCAGCAAACTCGGCCGATTTGGACGCATGGCCGGTCAGGCCACCAAAATGGTCAAAAAAGTCGGCAACGTCAGGCAGTACGTTTCCCATGCCCAGAACATGCTCTCCACCACCCAGGACATTTACCGCCGAAAATCCGGCACGGCGGCGCCGGTCCCGAAGCGCACCGAAGAAGATGATCTGGTCGGGGCCTTCCGGGTCATGCAGCTGACCGCCGACCGGGCAGGGTTGATTCTCTGCGAAGACCCGGGGGCGGCGGTGCGGGCCATCTTTAAATCCAGCCCCGGCCTGGTGCCCGATCTGCCCACCGCCGAACAATACGGACTCTTTACGTTCCTCAGCCGCACCGACGACCAGGGCGCCCTGATGTATCAGGAATTGGCCGTTCGCGTGGCGGCGTTGTTTTCTTTCTATTTATCGGAGGAATATCAGCAGTTAAAGATGACTGAGTATTCTTGCCCCTGAATGCCTTACCAGTCTTTATTAAAATATTTTTTTGATGGCTTTCATGATGTCGATCCATTCACCCAGCCCGGGAATATTTCGACCAGTCCTTCGGCCATGAACTGGACGGCGATGGCGATCAGCACCATTCCGAATACTCGGGAGGATAGTTTCAACGGCATTTTGCCGGTGATTTTCTGGATGAAGGGTCCGGTGATCATCGTCAGGTAGAGAATCGCCAGAACCGCCAGCAGGGACAGACTCATAAAAAGACGGGTCTGAAAATCATGGCTCTGGGTGCCGTAGATGATCACGGTGGTGATGGCGCCGGGGCCCGCGATGACCGGCACCCCGATCGGAATGAAGATCTGCTGGTAGCGCTGGATCACCCGGGCGTTGAGGGTTTTTGCCACATCGATCCCTTTCTTTTCGAGTTCGACAGCCGTTCCCTTCAGCATGCTGAATCCGAACTGGAGCAGAATCAATCCGCCGCCGATTTTGAAGCTGGACAGGTGGAGCTGGAGCAGATTCATAATCTGCCGGCCGAGCAGCAGAAACAGCAGCAGAATCATCGCGCTCGATACAATTATCAGCCCGGCCAGCCGCCATTGAAACCCGGTCTCTCCCCCTTCGGAGGCCTCCACCCAGAGGGGGATTTTCTCCACCGGGTTGACGATGGCGATCATGGCCACCACGAAGTTGACGATCAGTTCCCAGTTCGGTTCCATGTTCGGGATTTGCTAAGGCTGCAGCCGGATCTGCGCGGCGATCTTTAGCATGTTTTCGGGCAGAAAGACAACTCCTTCCATACAATCCTCCAAAATCCAAATATTGCCTGTGACCTGATGCTGATACTACATGTATACTGTAACAGGTTTAAGCAAGTTAAGGCAAGAAATAAAATCACGTCTTTAAACAGCTTTGGAACAGGTATTGGGAAATTTGGGGAAAGGTTTAATTTTGGTTGATTTTGAGGATAGTTCAGCATCACCCCGCTGGTCTGTACAGCAAGGTATTCTGCAGAATAGAAAGCTGCTGCTGAATATCGGCTGGGTCGAACACCAGTCCGTATAAATTCCCGGCCACCGAATTTCGAAAATACTTGCCATGACGGTTAAATACGGAAGAAAATGACTGAAAAAGGCTGTGTAAATATGGACACTTGTCCATTTGATCTGGAGACGTACCTGAACCGCATCAATTTCGGTGGTTCGACCGATGTATGCCCGGATACATTGACAAGGCTGCATCATGCCCATTTTTACACCTTCCCATTTGAAAATTTTGATGTTCTTTTAGGAAGGGGGATCAGTCTCGACCCGCAGGTAGTTTTCAACAAGCTGGTTCTAAAAAAAAGAGGCGGCTATTGTTTTGAGCTGAACGGTCAATGAAGGCTCAGCGGCATTTATGACCATCTGAGGGTCTCGGGCATGCTCCTCTGGATTATCGTATAGGCAGACCCTTGACTTTTTTCGGTAAAATATGGCATAAGACCAAATTTTACCGGGATCTTATCAAACCAAAATCATGACGTATACTCCCAAAACAGCGACCCTGTTCACCCCTGGCCAGAGATGGGTTTCTGAAACCGAGCCGGAACTGGGCATGGGCATCCTTACGGGGCTGGACACCCGGTCCCTGACCGTCTTATTCCCGGCCGGGGACTGCACCCGAAGGTACAGCCGGTCCGGGCCCCCCATCCGGCGGATCCGGTTCAAACCCGGGGACCTGATCCAGAGTCTTTCCGGTCAGGAACTGAAGGTGGAGACCATAAGCGAAATCCAGGGGCTTTTCACCTATATCCAGGGGGATGAACAGATCTGCGAAACCGATCTGTCCCCCCGCATCGACCTGGACCTGCCCTTTGACCGGCTCATGTCCGGCCTGGGGTCAGGCCCGGGCCTCTTTGACCTGAGGCTTCGGGTCCGGAAGGCCCAGGCCGGCTATCAGGCTTCGGATGCCCGGGGATTTCTCGGCGGACAGGTGGATCTGATCCCCCATCAGTTCTACATCGCGGGCCAGGTCTGCGGCCGGTATTTTCCCCGGGTCCTGCTGTCCGATGAAACCGGCCTGGGCAAAACCATTGAGGCCGGCCTGGTCATCCACCGCCTCCTGGCGACCGGCCGGATCCGCAGGGTCCTGGTCATTGTGCCCCGGTCCCTGGTCCACCAGTGGTTTATCGAACTGTTCAGGAAGTTCAGCCTGGGATTCTGCCTTTTTGACGAAGGCTACTGCCGTGAAGCCCGGCTCAGCGATCCGGACATGAATCCTTTTTCCCAGGAGCAGTGCGGCATTATTGCCCAGGACACTGTCCTGTCCCGGCCTGACATCCCTGAAATGCTTCTTGAAGCCGGCTGGGATATGGTGGTCATGGACGAGGCCCACCACATGACCGATGATCCCGTATTTTTCCGGTTTATGGCCGGTTTGGGCCGCCAGACCCCGGGGCTGATGCTGCTCACGGCCACCCCGGAACAGATGGGCCTTGAAACCCATTTCGCCCAGCTGCACCTTCTGGACCCGGACCGTTACCCAGACCTGGACAGCTTTGTCCGGGAGGCCGAAGGGTATGAGGCGACCGCCCAAAAGGCCCGGGAGCTGATGGCTGAAAAAAAGTCCGTGGACCATCTGCTGGATGCCTTTGGCCCGGGCCGGGTGGTATTCCGGAACCGGCGGCGGGCCATCCAGGGATTTCCCCCCCGTCAGGTGGTGCTTTGTCCCCTTTGCGGCACCCCGGAACAGATCCGGGCCTTGAACCGGGAACTCGGCCAGGGCCTGTCCGAAATCCCGGACCTGACCCAGGACCCCAGGGTCCTGTGTCTGGCAGGGTTGTGCCGGTCCGTGAAGCCGGAAAAGATCCTGGTGATCTGCCGGTCCAGGGAACTGGTGGCGGCCGTGGTCCAGGGCCTGGCCGCCCATATCGCCGTGGATGCGGCCCGGTTTGACGAGACCATGGACCTGCTTCAGCGGGACCGCCAGGCTGCGTGGTTTTCCGACCCTGAAGGGGCCAGGATTCTGGTCTGCTCCGAGATCGGCTCCGAGGGCCGGAACTTCCAGTTTGTCCGCCGCCTGTTTCTCTTTGACCTGCCGGCAAACCCTGAACTTCTGGAGCAGCGCATCGGCCGGGTGGACCGTATCGGACAGAGGCAGGAGATCATCATCCATGTCCCCTATGTCCGGGGCAGCACCCTTGAGATCCTGGCCCTCTGGTACCACCGGGGTCTGGGGTTGTTCAGGGAAAATGTCAACGGCTTACACGCCATCTTCACCCGGTTCCGGACCGGTCTGTCCGCCCTCATGGCCCGGGCAGCCCGGGATCTTGAGGTAAACCAGGAGGATTTGGACGGCCTGATCACAGAGACCAGCGCCCACACCCATGAGGTCCGGCAGTCCCTGGACCAGGGCCGCCACATCCTGCTGGAGCTGAACTCCTTCAGGCCCGGCCCGGCCCGGGACCTGATCCGGACCATCCGGACCATGGAACAGGCCGGGGATCTTTTCAACCTCATGGAAACCCTGCTGGACATTTACGGGGTTGACCTGGAGCAGATCCGGGAATCCAGCGGCAACGCCGTGGTCCAACTGATGGCGGACCGGATCGTGGACGAGGGATTCCCGGCCCTGCCAGGACGGAACGGGTATGCCACCTTTGACCGGGCCACGGCCATTGCCCGGGAAGATCTGGCCTTTTTGACCTGGGATCACCCCTTTGTCCACCAGGCCATGGATTTTTTTCTTTCCAGGGGAGAAGGCACGGCAGCCGTGGCAAACCTTGGGGGGGCGGACGGTCCGGGCCTGGTCCTGGAAACCGTGTTTCTCCTGGAACTGCCCGATGCCGAAAGCTGTCCCAATGCCCATCGCTTTTTTTATCCGGATCCTATTCACCTGTTCCTGGATCATGAAGGAAAGGCCGTGGATATGTCGGACCTGTCACCGGACTTTCCCCAGTGCCTGACCCCGGACCGGCCGGGCTGGTTCATGGACCTGGACGAGCTGACCCTGGAGCTGCTGCCGGCCCTGCTGGACAAAAGCCAGATCCTGGCCGGGAAGAGGGCGCAGCGCATGCGGCAGGAAAGCCTGGACCGCATGAAACAGATTCTGGGAAAAGAACAAACCAGGCTCACGGAACTGGCCAGAACCAACCCCGGTATCACGGACCGGGAAATGGCGGCAGCCAAACAAGAGGAGGAGCGCCTGGGTCAGATCATGGCCAGAGCCGGTCTCCGTCTGGACGCCGTAAGGCTGATCCGGCTTAATTCCGCGTGAGCAGCAGGGTGCGGCCGCCTTTGCCCTTTGGGGTGTCCAGCTGGTTGAATCCGGCTTCCAGCGCGGCTGTGCAGATGGTTTTGAACTGTGATTTGTTGACGTGGAACGGGGGTTCCACCACTAAAAACCGTCCCCCGGACTTGAGCAGCGGATAGGCCTGTTTGAAAAAGACACGATTGTCCGGGATTTCGTGGACCATGTAATAGGCCAGCATAAAATCCGCCTGAACCGCAGAGTCCAGATCAATGGCTTTTTGAGAGCACCGGTGGCAGTTGACAATGGCTGACAGGCCCAGGTCACGGCACTTTTTTTTTACTTTTTCAAGCATTTCCGGCTGCAGGTCGACGGCCCATACTTTGCCGCCCGGCCCGGTCAGTTTTGCCATGGCCGCGGTAAAATAGCCGGGGCCGCATCCGAAATCAATGACGGTATCTCCGGGTCGGATATAGGGACCGGCAATTTTGACAGGGTCCTGGAAGATCCGGCGGATGAAATTGTCAAGTACAAATGAATGGGTGTGGCTGCAGACATCTCCCTGATAGGTTGAATTGAAAAACATGATACCTCCGTGTGTTGTGTTTAGTGTGTATACGCTTTAGGTAAAAAAAACTATTCCGGGGACGCGATCCGGCGTTGTAAAAAATCCTCCACCCGGGTCAGAAAATCCAGAAGAAATCCGGTTTGATCCCTATTCAGGTTTTCCAGGTATGTGATAAATCCGCCGTCCATGGTCTCATGCCAGTGCTTGTGGGCCCAGTAAGCCATATTCCCCAGTGCAGTCAGAGAGACCAGCAGTTTTGATCGGTTATCCGGATCTTTTTGCTTTTGGGCAATCCCTTTTTTTTCAAGGCGCTTGAGCGTCTGGGAAACTGCGCCTTTGGTCACGCCGATCAGCCGGGCAATGTCGGTGACGCCAAGATCACTGTTGTCTCCGATAATTTCAATGAGATGGATTTCGGTATGGGACAAATCCCGGCCTGTACCGAATTGCTTGGGCATCTGATCCAGTTTCAGGGCCAGGGCCATCAAAGACTGAAATTTTCCGTGTATTTTCTGGTATTCGCTGCTCATAGCCATAATTGTATATATACTAAACACTGTTGTCAATCTTTTTGTAAATCCGGGGTGACTGGGGATCTTGGATTTTATCAACCGGAAGATGGAGACCCACCCGGTCACCTGCCCGGCCATCGGCATGGGCAAAGACCGTTGATGTTATGGTGCATTTCCCCACAAACTTGACAGTGGTGCGGCCCAGATGTTTTTACCAAGAGGCAGTGTGATGTCGCCATCGTAAAGAATAATGCCGCAAAGCCACTTTCTGCCGGCGGCTTTTGCCAGACGTCGGATGCCTTTTAAGTCGTTTTCCTTTACTGTAGCGGCTGCTTTAACCTCTACACCTGCCAGAAACCCGGCGGTATTTTCCACCACATAGTCCACCTCGACCTTATCGTGGTCCCGGTAGTAAAATATGTGATAATCACTGTCAGCTGTTGTGGCATGCTTTAGCAGCTCTCCGAAAACAAAACTTTCCAGAAAATGCCCGAAACGGGTCCGGTCACCGGGGCTGGATATGGCGGAGAAACCCGCCAGAGTTGTCAGCAGTCCTGAATCAATAAACTGCAATTTGGGGGTTTTTACAACCCGGCTGAGACGGTTATCTGTCCAGGGTTCGATCCGCTTTGTCAGAAACATATGCTCCAGCACGCCCATGTATTTTGCAGCGGTTTTGCTGTCCAGTCCCACCTGTCCGCCCAGTTTTGTGTAGTTGCACAGCTGTCCCGCCATCTGTGACAGAGCGCGCAGGAACCGGGGCAATTGATCTTGTTTTTCGATATCGGCAATATCTCTGACATCCCGCTGGATAAGGGCATCAACATACTGGCGGCACCATGCGGTTCGCCGCCTGGGTGTCTGACGTGCCAGGGCTTCCGGATATCCGCCTTTCACAACAATCTCAACCATGTCATCCCCGACGACCGGGACGGCTGCTTCGGGAATCCGGCCGGCGAACACATTGTCAAGCCAATTTGTGGTTTCCCGGTGTATTTCGCTTTGTGACAACGGCAGCAGGATCACCGTTTCCATACGTCCGGCCAGCGACTCGGTTACCTTTGGAAGCACCATAAGATTGGCAGAACCGGTAAGCAGAAAACGGCCGAAACGGCGATCTTCATCCACGGATTTTTTTATGGCCGGCAAAAGTTCCGGTGCCCGCTGGATTTCATCGATCACGGCACGATCAAGGCTGCGGATCAATCCAGCCGGATCTTCCCGGGCGGCAAGCAGGGTGACGTCATCATCAAGGGTCAGGTAGCGCATTCCCTGTCCGGCAATATGTGAAACCAGGGTGGTCTTGCCTGCCTGGCGCGGACCGGCAACCAGCACCACCGGGGTATCTGACATTCCCTCGACGACACGGGCTTCAGCCTGTCTGGGATATCGGTAATTGGTATTATTCATGATCACATACCCTATCTGATAATCCGGAAAGTGTCAACGGGTAATCTGTATTATATAAGCGGGTAATATGGAATATAACCTCTTAAAATTTGGATTATATCCATCATGATCCTGCTGGCCTGACCGCCACCCCGGAACGGATGGACGGCGGCAATGTGGCAGTGGATTATCTCATCAGCCGGGCCCTGCTGCACTGGAAATCCCAGTCCAACACGGCCCTGGACTCGCCCACAGGCCAGAACCTGGTACATCAAACCGCCCGGGGATACGCTATTGTTTTCAGGAAAATATGCAGCCCGGGATCGGTGTTCAACAGATGTATGAGGGGATCGAAAAAGATAAAACAGGCTGCGGTGAGCATCCCTACAATTCCGGCGGCCAGGGCTGTTGTCAAAGAAAACCATTGGCCTGCCAGGTCCTGCAAACCTGCCCCCAGCGCATGGCCGGCTTTTACGCTGCCCCCCACGCCGATCATGATGGTGACCCCCATGAAAAGATAGATCACCGGCAGGGTAAGGTTCACGCTTGCCAGCCCGGCCCCGGGATATAAAGCCGCCATCCGGTCGCAGAATCCGGACCATACCAGGGGGAGTTTCCCATAATCCCCTATGAACCGCTGGTAGATCACGCTGATGCCGGGCAGTTCTTTGAACCGGATCTGCCGGTCCATCCGGCGCAGCAGTTTTTCAGGCCTGTTTTCCTGCAGTGCCTTTATGCGGTCCAGCACTTTTTGGGTACCAGGATTCAGGGGCAATACCGGATTGCTCCTGAACCTGGAAGGAGAAATCTTGAAATGGTTTTTAAACAGTACGGAAAAATTTGAGGAACTGTACCCGAGTTCCGCTGCAATCACGGTAATGGTCAGGTGGGGAAATTTTATCAGTTTGAACGCGCCGGTTTCAAGGCGCAGCCGCCTGATAAATCCGTAAATGCTTTCACCGGAGACGGATTTGAAAACCCGGTTGAAATAGTGCCTGGAA
>JAABSO010000026.1 GCA_011390335.1 Desulfotignum sp.
AGCACGCCGCCAGCGTTCATTCTGAGCCAGGATCAAACTCTCCAGTTAAATCCTTGACTTATCTTCATAAGTCTCTTTAAAACTCTTTAAGGTCTTGTTTAGACCCGCTTCAAACTTTATCACTGACCAATTTTCAAAGATCAAACATTTGGTTGGCCACACTTTTTTTTGTGACCGAAAAACCTGGCTAATATACACACAGGGTTTGGCTTTGTCAAACCTTTTTTAACATCATGACACAATTATTTTGTGGTACTTTTTCTTCCCGGCCCGCAGCAAAATTTCACCCTGGTTCATATCGGCCGCTGAAACCGCCTCATCAAGCCCGGACACCCGGTTTCCATTGATATAGGCCCCGCCCTGGGTGACGAGACGTCTGGCATCGGATTTGGATTTACACAACCCGGTTCTGGTGAACAGATCCACCACAAGGGATGCATCCTGCATATCATTTTTATCAATATGTGTTGCAGGAATGGATGCATCTGAAGCAGCAGAATGCTGCCCCCTGGGAATGGCGGCCCCGGGCAGAAGATCTTCAGGCACATCAATGCTCCCGAATACGGATGCAGCAGCTTTCAATGCATTGCCGGCTGCTTTTTCACCATGGGCGATCTTTGTGGCTTCATAGGCCAGAATGGTTTTGGCCATGTTCAGATCAGCCCCTGAAAGGGTTTTCACCTGTGCAATTTCCTGCATGGGCAAAAAAGTAAACAAGGCCAGAAACCGTGCCACATCCGCATCATCACAATTGACCCAGAACTGGTAGTAATCATAGGGGGAAAACCGGTCCGGATCCAGCCAGACAGCACCTTTATGGGTTTTCCCCATTTTGATGCCGGAGGCGGTTGTTATCAACGGAAAAGTGATGCCGAAGGCCTGTTTTCCAAGGGTTCTGCGTATCAGGTCGATGCCGGCCACAATATTCCCCCACTGGTCACTGCCCCCCATCTGGAGCAGACAGTCATGGTTTTGTGCCAGATTCATGAAATCATAGGCCTGGAGCAGCATATAATTGAATTCGATAAAAGTCAGGCCCTCTTCAGATTCCATTCGGGCCTTATAGCTTTCAGCCTTTATCATGCGGTTGATGGAAAAATGCCGGCCGATATCACGCAAAAAGGGGATATATTCCAATTTGGTCAGCCACTGGGCATTGTCCAGCAGCAAGGCCCGGCCATTGTCAAAATCTATGAATCTGGAAAGCTGGGCCCTGATGCCGGCCTTGTTTTCTTCAATCTGTTCCTGGGTAATGATCTGGCGCATTTCGGTTTTCCCGGACGGGTCTCCTATGAGGCCGGTGCCGCCCCCTACAAGGCCTATGGGCCGGTGCCCGCACCGCTGCATATGGGCCAGGGCCATGATACACACAAGGCTTCCCACATGCAGGCTGGATGCGGTGGGGTCAAATCCGATATAGCAGGTGGCCCGGTTGTTTTCCAGGAAATCTTCCAGTTCCTGTGTATGGGTCACCGCATCAATAAACCCCCGTTCCTTTAAAACCGATAAAACATTCATGGACAAAACTTCCTGTTATTTTTTGGTATACTCAACCGCTCTGGTTTCTCTTATCACCACCACTTTGACCTGGCCGGGAAAGGTCAGATTTTCTTCTATCTGACGGGCAATCTCCCTGGACAAAATCATGGCATCATCATCACTGATTTTCTCGCTTTCCGTGATCACCCGGATTTCCCTGCCTGCCTGAATGGCATAGGTGTTCACCACCCCGTCAAAGGCATTCGCAATATTCTCAAGATCTTCCAGGCGCTTGATATAATTTTCCAGGCTCTCTTTTCTTGCGCCGGGACGGGCACCTGACAGGGCGTCAGCCGCCTGGACAATATAGTCATACACCGTTGTGGGCACCTGGTCTTCATGGTGGGCGGCAATGGCATTAACCACTGAATCGATCTCACCGTATTTTTTTGCCAGCTTGGCCCCGATAATGGCATGTGCCCCATCCACTTCATGGTCCACTGCCTTGCCGATATCATGAAGCAAACCCATGCGTTTTGCCAGCTTGATGTCAAGTTTCAGTTCCGCTGCAATGGTACCTGCCAGAAATGCCACTTCAAAGGAATGCTGCAGTACATTCTGGGCATAGGAGGTTCTGAATTTGAGTTTTCCCAGCACCTTGATCAATTCCGGGTTGATGCCGTGGACCCCCAGATCAAAGGCAGCCTGCTCACCAGCTTCCTTGATGGCCTGTTCCACCTCCTGGGATGCCCGTTCCACCACGTCCTCTATCCTGGCCGGATGGATCCTTCCGTCAGAAATCAGTTTCTCAAGAGAAAGCCTGGCCACTTCCCGCCGGATCGGGTTGAATCCTGAAAGTATGACCGCTTCAGGGGTATCATCAATGATGAGATCAATGCCGGTGGCAGCCTCCAGAGCCCTGATGTTCCGCCCTTCCCTGCCGATGATCCTGCCTTTCATTTCATCTCCGGGCAAATGTACCACAGATACGGTTTTTTCAGCCACATATTCACCTGCATACCGCTGGACAGCAGTGGATATGATTTTCTTGGCCTCCTTGTCCGCCTGTTCTCTGGCTTCACTGTTGATCTTCTTCACAAGAGCGGCCCCTTCATGCCTGGCCTCTTCTTCCATTGCCTTGAGCAACAGGTCCCTGGCCTGCTCCAGGGTCAGACCGGATACTTTTTCCAGCTCTTTTTTTGTCTCTTCCAGCAACGCCTTATAATGCTCTTCTGTCTGGGCAACAGCATCAAGCTTCCGGTGCATCTCTATTTCATTTTTCTGGAGCACTGCTTCCCTTTTTCCCAATAAATCCTCTGTCTGGTCCAGTTTTTCACTTTTTCGAGAAAGCCTGCGTGCCTCCTTTTTCAATTCTTCCCGGGTTTCCTGTGTTTCTGCATCAAAACTGCTTTTCATTTCCAGAAGCCGGGACTTGGCCTCCAGTTTGGCTTCTTTTAAAAGTGTCTCCGCTTTTCTTTCAGCTTCCTCAACAATCCTTTTTTGTTCCGCTTCAATATTCAGATTTTCCTGGAAGATCTTTTTTTTGAGCACAAAAAATGCAATGACTCCCAATCCCAGCAACACGACAATAATCAATGAGAGTACGGTTTCCATTCAACAAGTCTCCTTCAAACATAGAATATTTTCAACGCGCCAAAAGGCGCGTTGCACATCTTTGACACAAATTATGGAATGGGATAATGGTATGAAAACAGGGAAGGAGTTTGAAAAGGACTTGTTTAAAAAAGGCAGTTACCCCCACAAATTGCCGTGTTGCGTTTAGGGCTTTGAACCATTGGTTCAAAAGTGGGCATCCAGATAATACCTTCAGGCTTTTCCTTGCTTTTGAGGAACCTGCTCACCAGTATCAGGGTGGACTCCCTTCTAAGTATGCGTTAGGACAAAGTCTATTTTACAATCACGCACATTGCAGGGGTGTTGTTCCGTCACAACCTAACTATTTCTCATTCAAGTCCTTTATCAATTTTATGTATCAGAGATGCCATTTTTCTTTCCACATCTCTTTCGAATTCAGAATGTTGCAGTTTCAGCTCATGAAAATCCTTTGACAGATTCATGGCTGCCAGAAGCAGAATAGCTGTTTTGTTTCGTCCTGAGCTTTTGCTTTCGAACATCTCTTCTGCCTTCTGAATATAATCGGTTACATATTGCGCAACTTTTTCCGGATTTTTAACCTGGCCATCAGGCTTAAATCTAAACTCTTCCCCAAAAAGATCAATTTTGATAATTTCATCCAATGAAATCCCTTTACCGAAAAAACCGCTCCGGTCACGCCTTTGATCGGGTTTCTTCTGACCCGGTGAAACTGTCCAGTTTTGTCAGAAGTCCGTCAATTTTTGATTGAATAAACGCTTCTTTTTCAGAAAATTTCTCCTCTGTCTGGTTCTTTATTTCCAGGTCTGATTCCAGCCGCTTTATCTGTATAATCAGATCCTGATTCTCTGACCGAAGTGTCTGGCAAAGTGCAATCAAAGCATCGATTTTATTGCTGATATCATCAAATTTGTTCTTAACTGAATTATTACCCAATTTCATAATCTCACAAAGCATTAAGTTGGGGTTCAGTATAGATCAAAAGTTTTGCCAAAGTCAAGGTAATTCATTTTCCATCATCCAGATGATATCCTGTGCTTTTTCAAGCTCATCTAAGGTGTTGATGCCCAAAACCTGGCGGTGATCTGCCAGCACCGTTACGGCAATTTTTTCTTTGTTTTTTACACCAATATCCACCACATCCGTTAGGTAATATTCACCCTGGCGGTTGTCCGGCCGCAGCAGTTCCACTGCACGGGCTAAAAAGCTGCGCTCAAAGCAATAGATGCCGGTATTGATACGCCTGATTTCTTTTTCTGTCTCACTGGCATCTGCCTCCTCTCTGATGGCAACCATATTCCCCTCTGCATCCTGGATGATCCTGCCATATCCGAATGGATTTTTTAGATCTGCCGCCAGAACCGTCACCACAGCACCGTGGCTGCGGTGGGCCAAAACCAGATCAACAAGGGTTTTTGGCTGTATCAACGGCACATCTCCGCACAGCACCAGCACATCCTTGATATGGTCAGCCAGATGCGGCAGGGCGGATTTAACAGCATCACCGGTTCCCAGAAGCTGTTCCTGCACACAAAACCCCACGTTAAAACGGACCGCCACCTCCTGGCGGACTTTTTCTGCCTGGTGTCCCACCACCACATGGATATTATCACTGGTCACATGCATGGCACTGGTAATGACATAGGCAAGCATGCTCTTGCCTGCCACCTTGTGAAGTACTTTGGGTAAATCTGATTTCATCCGGGTTCCCTTTCCGGCTGCCAGAATGATCACACTCAACGCATCCATTGTTCTTTCCTTTATTATCGGGGGCTGCTGCATGCTAAAAAAAAAGGGGTGCTTCCCATATGGGTGCACCCCTTTACATCAAACTGTATAAACAAACCTGTTTATAAATATTTACCGCATTATTTGCGTGCTGATGCAAGATTGAGCCTGTGTATGGCCCGTCGCAACGCCATTTCAGCCCGCATAAGGTCAATTCCGGCAGCCCGGTTGGCCAGACGCTGTTCCGCCCGCTCCTTTGCAGCCTGGGCTCTGGCAATATCAATATCGCTGCCACGTTCGGCTGACTCTGCCAGGACGGTTACCTTGTCTGGCAGAATTTCAGCAAATCCGCCGTTTACAAACAGATGCTGCTCTTTTCCCTGGGCATCGGTATACCTAAGTGTCCCCAGTTTCAGGGATGTCAAAAAAGGCGTGTGTCCCCTGAGGGCACCGAATTCACCCTCGGAGCCTGGTGCCACCACACTGTCAACCGGTTCGCTGACAACTGCTTTCTGTGGTGTCACCACTTCAAGAAATAGTTTCTCGGCCATGATTTTCCTCCGAATTAAGCGGATTGTGCCTTTTTAATGGCGTCTTCAATGGAACCAACCATATAAAAGGCATTTTCCGGAAGATCATCATGTTTGCCATCAATGATTTCTTTAAATGATCTCACGGTATCTTCGACTTTTACAAAAACACCCGGCATACCGGTAAAGGTTTCTGCCACATGAAACGGCTGGGACAAAAATTTCTGCAGTTTTCTGGCACGCTGTACCGTGATTTTATCCTCATCAGACAGTTCATCCATCCCGAGAATGGCAATGATGTCCTGGAGTTCCTTGTATTTTTGCAGGGTCTGCTGAACCACCCGGGCCACATGATAATGCTCTTCACCGATATAAGTGGCATCCAGAATTCGGGAGGTAGAGTCCAGCGGATCCACCGCGGGATAAATCCCCAATTCGGCAATCTGGCGGGAGAGAACAACGGTGCCGTCCAGATGGGCAAATGTGGTGGCCGGTGCCGGGTCTGTCAGGTCATCGGCCGGCACATACACACATTGTACCGCTGTAATGGAGCCTTTGTCCGTGGAGGTGATACGTTCCTGGAGTTCTCCCATGTCCACCGCCAGGGTGGGCTGGTATCCAACCGCAGAGGGCATACGGCCCAGGGTGGCGGACACTTCCGCACCTGCCTGGGTGAACCGGAAGATGTTGTCAATGAACAACAGCACATCCTGGCCTTCCACATCCCGGAAATGTTCCGCACAGGTCAATGCGGACAGGGCAACCCTGGCACGGGCTCCCGGAGGTTCGGTCATCTGCCCGTAAACCAGGGCACACTTGGGAAGAACCCCTGAATCCTTCATTTCATGGTACAGGTCATTTCCTTCACGGGTACGTTCTCCCACGCCGCCGAAAACAGAAATACCGCCATGCTGCATGGCAATGTTGTTAACCATTTCCATCATGATAACGGTTTTTCCCACACCGGCACCGCCGAACATGCCCATTTTACCGCCCCTGGGGAAGGGAACCAGCAGATCGATAACTTTGACACCGGTTTCCAGAACCCGTACACTGGTGTCCTGTTCAATAAAAGCAGGGGCATGTCTGTGAATGGGCATGGTTTTTTCTCTGGAAATATCACCCAGGCCATCCACAGGTTTTCCCACGACGTTGAGCACACGACCCAAAGAGGCTTCGCCAACCGGCATCATAATGGGTGAACCGGTGTCTTTTACAGGCATGCCCCGCTGCAGTCCATCGGTGACATCCATGCCGATGCACCTGACCACGTTGTCACCCAGGTGCTGGGCCACTTCAATGACCAGATTGTCCTCTTCATCCCCGATGGTGGGATTGGTTACGGTCAGGGCGGTGAGAACCGATGGAAGGTTGCCGGGCGTAAACTCAACATCAACAACCGCACCAATAACCTGCGCAATTTTTCCTATATTTTCAGCCATTTTTTTCTCCTAATAAAGCTGTTTACATATTTTAGCATATCTTTGCTATTATGTGACGTATTATCCCCTAAGCGCTTCAGCACCACCGACAATATCCATGAGGTCTGCTGTAATGCCGGCCTGTCTGGTCTTGTTGTAAATCCCCTGGAGTTCTGCCACCATGTCTTCACAGGCTTTTGTGGCATTTTCCATGGCCCGCATACGGGCGGCATGTTCGCTGGTGGAGGTCTGGAGCAGTGCATCATATACCTGGATAAACACATTTCTGGGCAGCATTTCTCCTAAAAGCGCGTCAGATGATGGTTCACAGATATGTTCCGGAAGAAAGCCGTCATCTGCTTCAGCCGGCTTTTTCTCCACCACATCTGCCAAAGACGAGATGGGCAGAATTTTTTTTACCCTGGGTTCCTGTCTGGCCATGGTCTGGAACTCGGAATAAATCACATATACTTCATCAACAGATTCTTCAAGGAAACTGTCTATCAGCTGCTGTCCCGGTGTAGATGCAAGAGAAAACCCGATCTTGCCCCCTACCACATCCAAAAATTCCAGATCAAGGGTATAGGGAGATTTTTTGACCCAGTCCCTGCCTTTTTTCCCAAAGCAAAAGAAAGAGACCTCTTTGCCCTGCAGTTCGGATTGGATTAATTTTCTGGCTTTTTCAATCAGATTTATGTTAAATCCGCCACACAGTCCTCTGTCGGATGTACACAGGACAAGTACCACTTTTTTGACTTCTTCGCGGGGAACCAGCAGAGGACTTGCATCCGAGCTGGATTTTCCGGCAATACTGCCCAGAACTTCAGCAAATTTGGAGGCATAGGGCTTAAACTGCTCCATATTGTTCTGACAACCGCGCAAACGTGAAGTGGCAACCATTTTCATGGCAGAGGTGATCTGCTTTGTCTTTTTGACACTGCCGATCTTTGATTTTACTTCTTTTAATGTTGCCATTATATCTACCTTTCAAGCCTGGTGTTGGTGAAAAATTTTTTAAATGTACGCATACATACCCGGTATGTTATAGGGTATCCTTAAATTCTTCATCATAGGCTTCCAAAGCCTGTTTGAGCTTGGATTCGATATCCTGGGTAATTTCTTTTTTCTCAATCAGACCTTGGTAGATTTCAGGGAACCGGTTTTCAATAAAAGGATAAAGTCCTTCTTCATATTTGGCAACCGCTTCTTTGGGGTATTTATCAATATATCCTTTGGTGCCGGCATACAGTGCGGTTACCATTCTTTCCATGGGAAGCGGCTGGAACTGTGGTTGTTTGAGCAGTTCCACCAGCCGCTCGCCCCGGGTCAACTGTTTCTGGGTGGCTGCATCCAGATCGGAGCCAAATGCGGCAAAGGCTTCCAGTTCACGGTACTGTGCCAGATCCAGACGCAGGGTGCCTGCCACCTGCTTCATGGCTTTTACCTGGGCTGCGCCCCCAACCCGGGATACGGAAAGCCCGACATCAATGGCCGGCCGGACACCGGCAAAGAACAGGTCTTTGTCCAGAAAGATCTGACCATCGGTAATGGAAATAACATTGGTGGGAATAAATGCAGACACATCCCCTTCCTGGGTTTCAATAATGGGGAGTGCGGTCAGAGAACCGGCACCTTTTTCATCGCTCAATTTGGCAGAGCGTTCCAAAAGCCGGGAATGGTTGTAGAAGATATCACCGGGATAGGCTTCGCGTGCCGGCGGCCGTCTCAAAAGCAAAGATACCTGGCGGTAGGCAACCGCCTGTTTGGACAGATCATCATAAATAATAAGGGCATGCTCGCCCTTGTCCCTGAAATATTCACCCATGGCACAGCCGGCATAGGGCGCCAGGTACTGCATGGCAGCGGACTCAGAAGCAGATGCCACAACAACGGTTGTGTATTCCATGGCACCATGTTCTTCAAGGGCGGCAACCACCTGGGCTACCGTGGATTTTTTCTGGCCGCAGGCAACATAGATACATTTCATATCGGTATTTTTCTGGGCAATGATGGCATCCACTGCTACGGCGGTTTTACCGATCTGCCGGTCGCCGATGATCAACTCACTTTGTCCCCGGCCCACGGGCGTCATGCCGTCAATGGCCTTGGCACCGGTGTAGCAGGGTTCATGAACGGATTTTCTGGCGATAACACCCGGGGCCACCAGTTCCATATTCATCATGATATCGGAATTGATGGGACCTTTGCCGTCAATGGGATCTCCTGTGGTACCCACCACGCGTCCCAGCAGGGCTTCGCCCACGGGTACGGATGCGATACGCTCGGTCCTTTTGACCACATCCCCTTCCTTGATAACCTTGTCATCTCCCAGAATGGCAACCCCGACATTGTCGGCTTCCAGGTTCAATGCAAGGCCCAGAATCCCGCCGGGAAATTCCACAAGCTCCATTGCTTTTACTTTTTCCAAACCATATACACGGGCGATACCATCACCCGCAGAAAGAACGACACCGGTCTCATTCAGATCAACCTTGGCATCAAATCCTTTGATCTGATCTTTGATTATCTGGCTTATTTCTGCTGCTTTAATTTCCATTAGACACTCTCACCTTTTTTTAAAGTTTCCCTCATATTGATCAGCTGAGTTTTCACGCTGCCATCCAGAACAAGATCACCGATTTTTGTAACAACACCGCCGATGAGACTTGGATCCTGTTCAACATTCAGAACAATTGTTTTACCGACCTTTCTGGAAAATGCCTCCCGGATTTTCTCCACCGCCTCTGAAGACAATTGTGTTGCAGAGGTTATACTGGCCTTGACAATGCCTTTGAGTTCATCAGCCAGATCTTTATAATAAGAGGCGATATCCCGCAGGAATGTAATTCTTCCCTTGTCAAACAACAACATCAGAAATGATTTCATCACAACCGACAGTTCTGTGGCACCCAGTACGGCTTCCAACACTTTTTTGCGATCATTTTTATTGTACAAAGGATTGGTCAATGCCTTTTCAAAACCTTCCTGCGTATCAAAAAGATCCACCATGGCTGTCAATTCCTCATTGTAAAGTTCAGCCTGGCCGTCTTCCTGGCCGATAAGAATCAACGCTTTGGCATAACGCCTGGAAACTGCTAAATTTTTCATTATGCCACCACCTTTTTCAAATAATCGTCAACAAGTTTATCCTGATCATCAGATGAAATGGATTCTCGAATGACTGCTTCAGCCTGGGCAACTGCCAGCGCAGCAATATCCTGCTGAAGCTTTATCCTGGCAGTCTTGAATTCCTGTTCAATATTGCGTTTGGCCATATCTTCCAGTTTAACCGCCTGGGCTTGGGCCTGGGCAATAATGTTTTCTTTGGCTTTTTCACCCTGCTTGATATAATCTTCCATAATCACTTTGGATTCTCGATCCAGATTCTTGAATTTGGCCTGGTATTCAGCCAGCTGCTTTTCAGCATCTGCTTTTTTTTGCTCCAGGTCCCTTATTTCATCTGCGATCTCTTTTTTGCGGGATGAAAAAAATGCCTTAGCCGGTTTTCTGCCTAAAAGAAACAAAGCAATGGCAAGAACGGCAAAGTTCAAAGTTTTCCAGGTATCAATTTCCAACCAGTTGTTGTGCACTTCTCCTCCGGCTGCGGCTGCCCATGCCATGGCAGCACTGAAGGTCACAACCACGACAGCCATACCTGAAACTGTGACATACTTTTTTCCAAAACTGTTTTTTTTCATCAGAAAGCCCTCCCCAGAATTTTTTCACCAATGGCTTTGGCAAATGCCTCCACCTCTTTTTCCAGGGCTTTGCGGGCCTGTTCTGTCTCATCTGCCACCTGCTGTTTGATCTGCGCCAGGTTGACCTGAGCCTTTTTGTTGATCTGCTCGATAATTTCCCGTTCCTGTTTTGATGCCTCCTCCACAAAGGCTTCTTTCTTTTTTACGCCTTCGGATCTGGCCTGCCGCAATCCATTCCTGTAAGATTCTTCCTGGGAAGCCAGGTCTGCAGACGCTTTTTCAACGCCGCCTTCAAGACCTTGAATCTTGGCTTTTCGTTCCAGAAGCACTTTTCGGATAGGTTTGTACAGCACCAGATTGAGTACAAAAAGCAGAATCAGGAAATTGATCATCTGATACACCAATGATATATCAGGAATCACAGTTATCATAAAATTCCCTCCGCCAGTTAATAATTATTAAAAAATCAACCACTTATATATTACTGACTGTTTTTGCGCAAAAACAGTCCTAATTCCAGTCAAATCGAGACTTGAGTACCATCCAGGTAACCATTTGTCAACCTGGAATAAGAAATTATTTCCTGTCTTGAAAGGGCCGGGCCATGCCTGTATTTTCTTTAAAATCTCCGATATCACAGACAGGTTACGCTGTGGAAAATTTACGCATGCTGATATTGAGCAAAATCCCGAATCCCACCATGTTGGTGATAACAGATGATCCGCCGTAGGAAACAAGGGGCAGGGGCACCCCCACCACCGGCATCAATCCCATGACCATGCCGATATTGATAAAAATCTGCCAGAAAACCATGCTGGTTATACCGAATGCCAGAATCGATCCGAACATGTTCCGGCAATTGTAGGCAATGTTCAACCCCCAGAGCAGCAGCAGAAAATACAATACAAGCAGCACGGTACATCCTGCCAGCCCCCACTCCTCCGCCAGAACGGATAAAATAAAATCCGTATGCTGCTCAGGCAGAAAAGACAAGGCATTCTGGGTACCCTGCAAAAAGCCTTTCCCCGTTATCATGCCTGATCCGATGGCTATTTTGGACTGGATGATATGATACCCTGTACCCAGCGGGTCACGACCCGGATCCAGAAAGGTCAGAATCCGCTCTTTCTGGTATTCCTTAAGCCCTGTAAACCATACCAGGGGTACAATACAAACCAGTATGGTCCCCAGAGTAAAAATCACCTTTTTTTCAACCTTCACAAACAGGGTGATGGAACCGGCTATAAGCAAAAGCAGCAGCCCCGTACCCAGATCCGGCTGGTTGACAATCAATGCAACAGGAACCGCACATAAAGCAGCAGGTTTGAGCAGATTTCTGAAATGCAGCCCTTCCGGTGAAACAGTGGTGGCATAAAGAGAAGCCAGACTGATGATCAAGGAGATTTTCATCAGTTCAGACGGCTGAATATTTGCAAATCCCAGGGACAGCCAGCGCCTGGAGCCGCCCCCAGACTGACCGAAGAAATAAATGCTTACCAGAAGACCGACACACACCGCATAAATAACCAGATTCAGCTTGTCCAGTTCCCGAAAATCGATGACCAGAATGCCCAGTATCACAACCAGGCCGGTTCCCATCCAGATTATCTGTTTTTTAAACAGATAGTGCAACCCGGATCCCTGCCACCCGGCACTGACCGCAGAATACAGAATCACCAGCCCGCAGGATCCGATAAGCAGTATCACTGCCAGAAATCCCCAGTCAAAATGTTCTATAAGACGTCTGTCAAACATGGGGGGGTCTTATCCTTCTTTGGGTGCTTGTTTTTTGGTTTCCGGCTCAGGCAGGCCCAGATACTTTTTCACCATGGCACCTGCCACCGGTGCAGCTGCCGAAGAGCCGTGTTCACCATGTTCAATAATAACTGAAATGGCGATCACAGGATTCTGTGCCGGGGCATAACAGACAAACCAGGCATGGTCCTGAAATTTTTTTTCCAGGTTCTCGTTGTCGAATTTTTCACCGGTCTTTCTGGAAAATACCTGGGCCGTGCCTGTTTTGCCCGCCATTTCAATGCCTTTGATACGGATTCCCCTGGCAGTGCCCCGATCCCCCTGAACCACATCAAAAAGACCTTTTTTGACAATATCCAGTGTTTCTTTTGCTGCCGGGATACCGCCGGTTATTTCCGGCTCTATTTTTTTAACCACATTGCCGTTACTGTCTGCAATATTTTTTACAATCCTGGGCCGGTACAAGGTGCCGCCATTGGCAATGGCTGCCGTAAACACGGCCATCTGAAGGGGGGTTGTCAGGTTGAAGCCCTGGCCGATACTGATGGAAAGGGTTTCTCCTGCCTGCCATGGTTCCTGGAACCGCCTGCGTTTCCAGGAGGAGGTGGGAATCAGCCCGGGGCGTTCATGGGCCAGGGTTATGCCTGTAAGTCTTCCCAGACCGCACCCTTTGGCATATTGGGCCAGGGCATCCACCCCCACCTTTTCTCCGGCCTGATAGAAAAACACATCACAGGACTGGGCAATTGCCGCCTCCACAGAAAGTTTTCCATGGCCATACCTGCTCCAGCAATGGTAGCGCCGATTGCCAAACACATAATACCCGGGGCAAAACGTGGTGGTATGCCTGTCAATGGCCTTTTCCTCCAGGGCAGCGATGGCGGTAAGGGTTTTATAGGTTGAGGCGGGGGGATATTCCCCCTGAATCGCTTTGTTGGTCATGGGATGGCCCGGGTTGTCCATGAGGAGGCGCCATTTTTCAGTGGAAATACCGCCGATAAAATCGTTCTGGTCAAATGCGGGACTGCTGGCCATGACCAGCACATCACCGTTTGACGGATCGATTGCCACCACAGCCCCTTCCTTGTCTGTAAGCATATCTTCGGCCACCTGCTGCAAAGAAAGATCCAGTGTCAGGTAAAGATCATTTCCTGACACTGGCGCCACGGTTTTCAACACCTTGACCACACGGCCGTTGACATCCACTTCCACCTGACGCCCGCCACGCCTGCCCTGCAAAAACGGCTCAAAACTTTTTTCCACCCCGTACCGACCAATGTTGTCACCGGATTTCACATGGGGATATTGGCCGCTTTCCAGTTCTTTTTTGTTCACCTGCCCCAGGTATCCCAGAAGATGGGAAGCAGTTTTGGGGTAAATATAATGGCGGGTGGGTTCAATTTCGATATGGATGCCGGGCAGATCAAATTTATGGGCCTCCACAACGGCCAGCTGGTCCCGGGAAATATCCTTTTTCAGTGTAACGGATTTATAAGAAGCTATATTACCGGCCTTCTGGATATTGTCCATGAGTTCTGCGTATGGTTCATGGATCAAAGAGGACAAAAGAGAAACCGTATCCGGTACCGGTGCTGCATCTTCCAGCACAATCACCAGATCAAATGCCGGCCTGTTGTCCACCAGCAGTTTTTTGTTTCTGTCATAAATCAATCCCCTGGATTGCTTGACACTTTTGAGCCTTACACAATTGGTTTCAGACAGGCGCCTAAATTCTTCTCCCTTGATGAGCTGAAGATATACCAGACGCAGAAACAAAAGAATGAATACCACCAGAATACAGAGTGTGGCCGTCATTATCCGCTGTTTAATCCAGTCCCTGTCTGCGTTTTTATTCAGTTCATGCATGCTATTCATTCTTTTTTTGTTCCCGGTTTTTTTTCAGCATGCGGACCATATGGCGCCAGTTTTCATAACATACGGAAATTATCCATACCCCGGGGGGAATCAGCACCGTCCCCCATATCACCTGTCTGATCATCAGGGTAAAATCCATCTGCCACACTGCACTCTCACCCTGTTGGATGAATACGGAAAACACGCCCAGTGCCTGCTGGATAACAACCGACACCAAGCTGATGACCAGAATAAACAGGCTGCTTGTCTGAAAAACAAATTGTTTGACAAGCTGGACAATCAAAAAAATCCACAGATAGGAAAATATATAAAGGAAAAACGGTCCCCCTGAAAGGCTGTCCATGATCCCGCCGATGCATATAATGGCCATCACCACTGCATAGTGAGAAAAATTTAAGCTTAAAAACAATACCAGCATAATGGTCAGGTCAAAGCTCTGGGAAAACCAGGAAAAGCAGGGCAGAAGAACCGTTTGAAAAACAATGAAAAACAGGGTGATGATAAAAAAATAAAACCCGTTCATTTTTTGTACACCAGCACCTCTTCCAATTTATCAAAATCCACACTTGTCTGAATGGAGATATCCTGAAACAGCTGGGAATGATCTTTTTGGACCGCCAGTATCCGGCCGATTCTCAATCCCTTGGGAAACACCTGATCCAGACCGGATGTCACGATCATTTCTCCGGGCTGGATCTCATCTTTTCGCAGGGCATACACAAAAACACAGGTATCTTCATCGCTGCCCTTGACCATGCCCCGGGCCCGGCTTTCCTGTACCAGGGCATCCACGGCTGAATTGCGGTCGGTTATGAGCAGCACCCGGGAAAAACCTGCGGAAACCGTAACAATCTGTCCCACAATTCCCTCAGACACAACAACAGGTGCTGTTTTTTCCAGACCGTGCTCTTCTCCCTTATCGATCATAATGGTTTTGAACCAGGGGGATGGATCACGTGCAATAACCCGGGCCGCCACATAGGTGCCAGGCACGGAAGCTGTAAAAGCAACAAACTTTTTCAGCCTGTCATTCTCTTTTGCCAGCTCCTGATTCCGGTTTTTGATCTGCTGTGCTTCTGACAACTGTTTTTTCAAAACAGCATTTTCCTTTACCGCCTGCACGGTGGCAAAATAGGTTTCCCAGATGGCTGTGGTAAAGGAGATTGTTTTTTGAACAAGCAGCTGAAAAGGTGCTGTCAGGGTAATAAAAATTCTTTCCGGACCGCGCACCGGCAGGGTATGGCGGCTGGTCATGGTGATGACGACCAGATTAATTGCAACAAACAATGCCACACCTATGGCGATAAGCATTCTGCGTGAAAACATGTAATCAGTCGATGGCCACTTCTGTGAGAATATCCATGCTGTCCAGGGCCTTACCGCATCCTAAGGCAACCGTGGACAAGGGGTCATCCGCCACCACAATGGGGAGTCCGCTTTTTTCCTTGAGCAGCTTGTCAAGGTTCTTCAAAAGTGCGCCCCCCCCTGTCAGGACAATGCCCGAATCCACGATATCAGCTGCCAGTTCCGGCGGGGTCTGTTCCAAGGCTATGCGCACAGTTTCCACAATGGCTTCGATCTGTTCAGATATGGCCAGACGGACCTCTTCAGAATCAATGGCCAGGATCTTGGGGATGCCGGATACCAGGTCCCGTCCCTTGACCTCTATGGTTTCCAGGTTCTCAGGATCAGGGTATGCGTTCCCGATGGTGGTCTTGATTATTTCAGCGGTCCGTTCGCCGATGAGCAGGTTGTATTTGCGCTTGATATGCTGGCTGATGGAGGCATCCATTTTATCACCCGCCACCCGCAGGGAACGGGTATATACGATGCCGGCAAGGGAGATAACAGCCACTTCTGTTGTACCGCCTCCGATATCCACCACCATGTTGCAGGTGGGTTCGGTGATGGGCAGCCCTGCGCCAATGGCTGCGGCCATGGGTTCCTCAATCAGAAAAACCTCCCGGGCACCGGCTGACTCTGCAGATTCTCTGACCGCCCGTTTTTCCACCTGGGTGATGCCCGAAGGAACGGCAATGATGATTCTGGGACGTACCAGGGTTTTTCTGTTATTATGAACTTTTCGGATAAAATGCTTGAGCATGGCTTCGGTCACTTCAAAATCGGCGATCACCCCGTCTCTCATGGGCCGGATAGCCACAATATTGCCGGGGGTTCTGCCCAGCATCCGCTTTGCTTCCATTCCTACAGCCAGAACCTTGCTCTTGGACCGGGCATCGGTCCTGACAGCCACCACTGAAGGTTCACTCAACACAATCCCTTTTCCCTTGACATACACCAATGTGTTGGCGGTTCCCAGATCAATGGCCAGGTCATTTGAAAAGGCACCAAGCAAAGAGTCCGTTATAAAGTTCATTTTACCTCTTTTTAATTAAAAAAATAATTATAGCCATCTATTTCAATAAATTGACATGTATACCTGAAATGGTAGTTGCTAACAAAATTGGCGGTTTTTTACAAGAACAAACTCTGATATCCTTATATAAATCTATTATTGACCCCTCACAAGTCCCAAAAAATGATCATCGCGTTATATATATCTATTTTTGTCTATATGATGCAGTCGACAATGCAATCATGGATCGCGGGTCTGAATTTTCTGATTTTTTCATTGGACCGGCAGGGATGGACCCGGTTGGTCAACAGGATGACCATAAGCCCGGAAACAGGATCCATCCAGAAGGAGGTGCCGGTGAAACCCAGATGTCCCACAGTTTTGTGGGAAAAATACCGGCCGGAGGAAGAACCGGTCAAAGAAGGGGTATCAAACCCCGCAGCCATTGTCTGGCCCGGATATTTTTTTACAAAAGCAGTCAGTATCCGGGGATCCAGAATTAGGGTGGGTTGCTGCCCAATCCCGTGCAGAATTTCCAGACAAAGCAGATGAATACACCTGGCATCTCCGAAAAGCCCTGCATGGCCCTGGACCCCACCGGCTGCCCAGGCATTTTCATCTTCCACCTCACCGGTGAGCACCCGGCCCCGCCAGGGGCAGTTCCAGGTAGATACCAGGCGGTTTCTGTCCTTTGGCACATCTTTTGTGCCCAGGTGGATGAAAAACAGATCCCTTATCTCCAGAGGGGTATAGACACGGTCCCGGACAAACTGGTCCAGGCCCTGTTGTGTCACCGTTTCAATCACACGGCACAGCAGCATGAACCCCAGGTCACTGTAAATCTGACAGGATCCCGGACTGTTTTCCAAGGGTTCTGCCAGAACTGCATCTATCAGGGCCTGGGCCGGATCTGCCCGATTTGCAATAATTGTATGAAACGCTCGGTGTGCCGGCAGTCCGGATGTATGGCGCAGCAGCATGTCCATGGTAATTTTCGCCTTGTCAGGACCAACCGCCCCGGGCAGCACCTCTTCCAGACAGGTATGCAGACCCAGGCGGCCCTCCTGCACCAGCACCACCATGGCAGCAGCCGTGGCCAGGGGTTTGGTCAAAGACGCCAGATCAAACACCGCATCCTTTTGCATTGGCCGTTTTTGCGTAAGATCAGCCAGGCCGAATGCCTCAAAAAAAAAGATATCGGCTCCCCTGGCACACAAGAGCACCCCGCCGGGAAACACACCATCTCTAACCCCTTGTGCCATCATATTGTATACAGGGTTACAATTCATTTTTGTTTCAGCCATTGCACAAATCCTGCATCTGCATCCAGAAGAACCTGCCACCCCATGGCCAGAGACAGGTTGGTTCTGCCATGGCCGGAGGCCAGGCCCATGAGGACCGGTATGTTGTATTCTGCAAATATGTCCTCAAAAATCTCGGGCAGGTATTCTTTCTGGTCACATTGACAAAACTCCCCGGTCACCACACCTGAAACCTGTGTGAACAATCCGGCCATCTTCATCTGGGAAAGCATCCGGTCAATTTTATATGCCGGTTCCCCCACATCTTCCAGAAACAACACAGTGCCGGAAAAATCCGGCGCAAACCGGGTGCCCAGAAGATGAACCAGAGTGGCCAGGTTTCCCCCGGCAAGCACCCCTTTGGCCTGGCCCGGCTTCAGGCATATTCCGTCATCCGCTGTAACACCTGTCAGGGTGCCTGTGACAGCTGCAAAAAAGGCATCCAGGGTAGGTGCATCAGGCACTGCCAGGGATACCAGATTGGGACCGTGCACCACGCCCAGACCTGCCTGCTGCATCACTGAGGTGAGCAGGGCTGTGGCATCTGAAAATCCCACAAACAATTTGGGGTGGGTTTTGATCAGGTCCCAGTCCAGATGGGCCAGCATGCGCATGGCACCGAACCCGCCCCTGGCACAGATGATTCCCTTAACATCAGGATCGGCAGCCAGCTGGTTGATCACCTCTGCCCGGCACAGGTCCTCACCTGCCAGGTACCGTTTTTTTTCATAGATTTGTTCCGGAATACGCACTGCAAACCCCAGCTGCTTTAAACTAGCAATCCCCTGATTCAGTCGGGATGGGTCAAACCCCGCGCACGGGGCTGCCACCCCTATGAGATCACCTTTTTCAAGCCTGGGGAATATTTTGATTTTCATTGGGAGTTGGTATCCTCTGGTTTTTTAGCGTAGCACATATGGAATGATATTTTGACAAAATTTTATAAAATTGCAATACTGTAAGGCTGAATAATTACAATATACAAAGGAAAACATGACCCGGAAATTACCTGCCATCCTGGCCCCGGCCGGAGACAAAACTGCGTTTCTGGCTGCCGTAGCTGCCGGAGCAGATGCCATTTACTGTGGACTGAAAATGTTTTCAGCCCGCATGGAAGCACACAATTTCAGTATCGAAGACCTTTCCCGGCTGGGCCGCCTGGCCCGCGCAAGACAGATCAAAGTCTATATTGCTTTTAATACAACCCTCAAGGAAAATGAACAGGAAAAGGCGTTCCGGATACTGACCAAGCTGTGCCGCCATGTGGTGTTTGATGCATTGATTGTCCAGGATCTGGCCATGATTCCCCTGGCCCGGCAGGCCGGGTTCACAGGCGATTTTCATTTGTCCACCCTGGGCAACCTCACCTTTCCGGCCGGCCTGGAAACCGCGTCCAAAGCCGGATTCACCCGGGTGGTACTGCCCAGAGAATTCACCCTGGATGAGATCAAAGAAATGGCTGCCCATGCACCGGAAAACATGGAACTGGAAGTATTTATCCATGGCGCGCTGTGCTACGCAGTATCGGGCCGGTGTTACTGGAGTTCCTGGTTCGGTGGAAAAAGTGCCCTGCGGGGGCGGTGTGTCCAGCCCTGCCGGCGCGTATATGAGCAGAAAGGAGAAAAAAAGCGGTATTTTTCCTGCCTGGATTTTTCCGCAGATGTGCTTGCCAAAGTGCTCAAAGATATTCCGGAAGTGACCACCTGGAAAATAGAGGGCCGTAAAAAAAGCCCCCACTATGTGTATTACACGGTCAAGGCATTTCAACTGCTCCGGGACCAGCCCTCCCGCAAAAAAGAAGCCCTGGCATACCTTGATTATGCGTTAGGAAGGCAGTTCACCCACTATAACCTTTTGTCCCACAGGGTGCAAAATCCCCTTGACCACGATGATGCCACAGCATCCGGTTTGTTTGCAGGACGGGTGAAAAATCCGCCAGCCCCCTATTTTGTCACAAGAGAGGCATTGTTTCCAGGGGACCTGCTGCGCATAGGCAATGAAGAGGATGGTTTCCACGACATTCAGAATGTCACCAGGGCAGTGCCCAAAAAAGCAAAATTTTTTCTGGCAAAAACATCCCGGCACAAAGTGAAATCCGGCACCCCGGTGCATCTGATTGACCGCAGGGGCACAGCGCTTGCACCATTGCTTCTGGATCTGGAATCACAGGTGGATGAAATGGCGCACACCAGCGTGCTGCCGGCAGGACAGGATTTTGATCCCCTCTTTTCCTCCGGGAAAAAGCAGCCTTCCAGACCCCAAAAGCACAGGATTTTTGATCTTCATGTATCACGGGGCAACACGGCAAAGATGACAAAGCCGGCAGAGTCGGCAGAGCCGGGCATCTGGATCTCCGGCAGCCGCTATGGCGGCAGACCGCCCGGCAAAACCTGGCTGTGGCTGGATCCGCTTTTATTTGTGGAAGATGCATCCCTGTGCCAGGGATATATCACTGCAGCGATAAAAAAAGGCGCAAGAAACTTTGTTCTCAATGCCATCTGGCAGATCAGCCTGTTTGCCCACCCGGAACAGCTGAACCTGTGGGCAGGCCCTTTTTGCAATATCACCAATGCCACAGCCGTGCATCAGCTGCAGCAGTACGGGTTTTCCGGTGCCATTGTTTCACCGGAACTGGACAAGGACACCTTTTTGTCTCTGCCAGGGGCATCTGTTCTGCCCCTGGGTGTTGTAATCCACGCAAACTGGCCCCTGGCTGTGTCCAGGATCATCTCCCCGGATCTGTCTGTGAAAACTATGTTCCAGAGCCCCAAAAAAGAGGGGGCCTGGATTTCTCGGTCCAATGACAATTTTTATGTGTTTCCCAACTGGTGCCTGGATTTGACCGCCCATCGCAGTATGCTGGAAAAAGCAGGCTACACCTGTTTTGTCACCCTTCAGGAACCTGTTCCCAAGGGGATTAAGATGAAAGACCGCCCCGGGTTGTGGAACTGGCATCTGAAGTTGTTATAAAAAAAATCAAATCAATGTAAGACTATCCAATATTGGTTGTAAAGGGTCATGACCTCGTTTTCCATCGTTTTCCAGAATCCATACACAAAAATTTGATCAACTTGTGTCAGGGTTTGATGCGGATGGAGGGATACAGCCCCTTACGCTCGCCGGTGCGATAGGGCTGAATGATGTTAAAGGAGATATGCTGGTCATCCTGTGCATGTCCCCTTTTTTTCCCGTCACTGTAAAGCGCGCCGTTCAGCATAAGAATATGCTGGAGCCTTTTTTTAAAGGCTTCAATAAACACGGAGCCTTTGCCTGAAAACGTCATCTTGCCGATCTGGATGCTGTCCCGCACCTCTGCCAGGTCATCCAAGGCGATGGTGTGGGTTTCCACATCTTCCTGGGAGCGGATCAGCCCCCACACCAGGTGTTCATCCGGAATCTGAACAGGGGTTTCAGGATCCATGATGGTATGGGGCATGACAACACAGCCCTCACCAATGGTGATGCGGGCCCCTTTTTTGCCGTTTAGAAAAGAATTGAATCCCACAAAGGTTTCTTTTCCGACATCTGCATGGATAATTTTTCCCCCATGGGCAGTGATGCACAGCCCTTTCAGATGTGAATCAACAATATAGGTATTTTCCTGGGCATTGGAACCATCCCCCATCACCGCATTCTCCAGAAATGCCCGCTGGGCCACCAGTACATTTTCACCGATCCGGGTTTTACCCAGGATAACGGCATAACGGTTCACGGCAGAACTGTCAGGTGCCTCAAACGGTTCCAGGTTCATGACATCAAACAATTTCTCATAGGCAGTTTCTCTTTCTTTGACAAAATCATACATGATGCCACGGGGCTGGCATTTGTCATTCACCCCCACAAAATAATCCAGGGTGTCTTTACTGAACTTGAATTTGAATTCAAAATTCTGATTTCTCAGCCATACGGTTCCAGGATCGATCTTGCGGTGGAACAGCTCGCCCACCTGGACATATGAAAATTCTCCCACAATGCACGAATGCAGATTCATCAGGTCCACCGTGGCAAAGGGCCCCAGAAAACACCCTTCCAGGGTGGAGCCGTGGATATTGACATAATGAGAAGAAATGGTATTCCTGATCCCGAACTCTTCAGGGCTTTCCGGATTATGAGAATTGCTGTGCACAAGGGTTTTATACAAAAGGCTGTCCCGGATGGAGATCATTTCATCCTCCACCAGGGGGATAGCCTTGGCACACCTTATATTGTCCCCTTCTCTTTTAAGCTCATCTCCCCGCACATCGCTTTTGTAAATGGCAGACCGCCCCACATAGCATTTGCCCAGAAAATAGCTGCCGGCAATATTGGAATTTTTAAAATGAAAATAGATGGGATGGTGGGCGGTGATGCCGTAAAAAGCATAAAAATGGAGCATTTTTTCCCAGTCCAGCGCATTTTCCACAAACACCTGGGTATCAAATTCAAATTCATCCAGATTCACGTTCACCCGGCTGATAATCCTGTCATTCAATTGTTTCAACTGGTTCATCTGTCTCACCTTTTCTGTATAATAGTTTTCATGTTTTTTTGGTTTTCAGATTCACAATAACAATCAATTGCAATCAAAAAACCTATACCATATCCGCAAACAGGAAACAATATTTTCAGGTGCGTGTCATACAAAATTTACAGCATTGTTTTTTTATTTTTTGTCACGCGGATCAGATCCGAGTTTGCGGTAAAGGGTTCTTCTGCCTATCCCCAGAAGGGCTGCAGCCCGTCTTTTATTTCCTTTTTCCTGGGCCAGTACATGCTGAATATAGCGCTGTTCCATTTGTGCCAGGGGAAGGACCCGTTGTTCTTTTTCCGGAAAAAAGGTGTTGTCCGGCAAAGACAGATCCGGTTTTTGCCCGTGGTTGCGAATCCGTGCCGGCAGATGCGCTGCCTGGATTTTTGTGCCCGGGGTAAAGGCGACCGCCCTTTCAATGGCATTACGCAGTTCCCGGACATTTCCCGGGAACGGATACTGAAGAATCAGATCCAGGGCATGTGAAGAAAACCCTTTGATGGATTTATCAAGTCCCAGGGCAAACTGCCGCAAAAAGCGGGTGGCAAGCATTTCAATGTCCTGTTCCCGGTCTCGCAGCGGCGGTACCCTGATGGTGAAGGTTTCCAGACGGAAAAACAGGTCTTCTCTAAAATTTTTCTGTTGGACCGCTTCTTCAATATCTTTGTGGGTGGCTGCCAGTATACGCACATCCACCTGGTATTCTTTATTTTCTCCCACGCGCCGAAGTTTTCCATCCTGGAGGACCCGCAAAAGCTTTGCCTGTAAAAAAAGCGGCATTTCCGATATTTCATCCAAAAGCAGCGATCCTCCCCCGGCTTCCACAAACAGACCCTGACGGCCTTTGCCAGCACCGGTGAACGCACCCTGTGCATGACCGAAAAATTCACTTTCCATCAGATTTTCCGGAATGCCGGCACAATTTACCGGCAGAAAAGGACCGTCTGCCCAGGAACTTTCCCTGTGCACTGCATGGGCCACCAGTTCTTTGCCGGTCCCGCTTTCCCCCAGTATCAGCACCGGCCCCCTGGCCTTTGCCACCTGACGAATCTGCTCAAAAAGCAGGCGCATGGGCCTGCTTTGTCCATACATGCCGTGAAAACTTTCCATGGCCAGAAAACCGCGCATCTGCATAACGGTTTTTGCCAGATATTTTCTTTCCAGTATCCGCTTCACCGCCAACATGAAGTGCTCCAGATCCAGGGGTTTGGCCAGAAAATCATCTGCCCCGGCTTTCAAGGCATCCACAGCCCGGGAAATAGTTCCGAATGCCGTAATGATAAGAAACCCGGGCACTGTGTCAGAAAATTTTTCCTGAATGGTTTTCAAAAATCTTAGACCGTCCATCCCGGGCAGCTTTAAATCACACACAATCAGATCCGGCTGTTTTTTCGCAAGGGCTGTCAGTGCTTCTTCCGCCGTGGCCATCCACAAAGCTTCCAGGTCGGCATCCTGGATCTCCTCACACAACAGACTGCCAAGGGCTTTGTCATCTTCTATTACCCACACATATTTTCCATGGCTTTTTTTTGTGACCATTTCTCCCCTTTTCACTGCCTGATTTTGCTCCCATTATTTTTTTGACAATTGCCTGGATCAGGATGATATAAACAATTGAAAACATGCTCCGCCCATCTTGCTGTCTGTCACCCGCACATAACCATTGTGTTCTTCAGCCACAGCATGCACCACGGACAGACCCAGGCCTGTTCCTTTTCCCACGGGTTTGGTGGTGTAAAAAGGTTCAAAGATGCTATCCTTGTCTTTTTTACAGATTCCGGGCCCATCATCATCCACACAAAACAAAACACCTTCCGGCTCACTGTGCCAGCTCATGCAGACAATACCACCGGGTGTGCTTTGTGCTGCATTTCTCAACAGATTGCCCAAAGCCTGCTGAACACGCATCACATCCACCTGGATTGTGGCGGTGTCATGTGATGGGACATATTTAATTTTTGTCCGGTTTTCCTGGGCCTCCTGTTGAATAACCAACAGCGCAGATTGTGCCAGGTCTGAGACATCGATACTGCTCCTTCGGGGTGCAACAGGCCGGCAGAAATCAAGCAGCTGTTTGATAATACTTTCCATCCGGGCTGTTTCACTGCGAATGGTTGTCAGCACCCGGGCAATATCATCAGGCAGATCCTTGGTGCGCAAAACACGTTGTGCCCTGCCGCCGATGGTGCTCAAAGGGGTTCCCAGCTCATGGGCGGCGCCGGCGGCAAACCTGCCCAGAGCCGCCAGTTTTTCATTCTGGCGCAGCCGGGTTTCCAGTTCATCTTGTTTTCTGCGCTGCGCCAGGATGGTTTTCTGGGCATCATCTATACTGTTGAGCATGTTGTTAAAGGTTTTTCCCAAAGCCACGATTTCCTGGGGACCGCTGTATGCAAACCGGTGTTTACGGTCTCCTCTTGCAATTTTTGTCATGCTTTTTGTAAGCCGGCCCAGATGCTCTCCAATTGCCTGGTGATGGCCATACAGCACCACACCTGAAAGCAGTATCAGCAAAAGGGACAGCACTATTACTGCATTGCGCCGCAGGATATGAAAATTTTCAATAAATTCACTTTGCTTGCGGGTGAGCTGCAACAGTCCATTGATCTGTCCGCCGGTATCGGTCAGGGGCAAAAAATAAGAATACACCTGCCGGCCGGCAATCTGTTCATATTCACCCAGTTTCCGGCCGTCTGCCGCCAGTTCACTTAAGCGCTTGCGCTGGGATTCAGGCTCTTCATGTCCCAGATTCAGAATCTTTTTGCCATTGTGGTCATACACATAGGCACTGTAAACCCGCCCAATGGCAAAAACAGATTCCAGAGACTGCTGCAGACTGCCCATACGTTTTTTTTCCAAAGCATAGCTCAAAGGAAGCTGCACTGCCCGTGCCACAAGCTCCAGGTCTTTTTGCATCTGTTTTTCCACCTGGTTTTCTATGGAATTCAGCGCGAAATATCCGAAAACGCCCACTGTAAGAACCATGGGCAGCATAACATAGAACAGCAGAGCGGTCCTGAAACGAATGGACAATGGAAACAAGAAAATCGGTTTCATATTCACCCCTCCCCGGGCTTTGCAAATTTAGCACATGTGCCATTTTGATACAATAAATATTCCTTAACTTCAGGCAGCCCCAAAACTATAAAATATAAAAAACAATATTATTCCAAACAGATAAAAAATAAATTCATTTTTTTATGTTGTCCGGCACGCATGCTGCGATGGATGGTTTGCAGGTGCACAGTGCACACAATTTACAAAATTTTTTTACCAAATTTTACCAAAGGAGAAAAAAATGACCTTTTTTAAATCCAATTGCCTGATGATTTTCTTTGCTGCAATCTGCATGTTTGCACTGACAATTGTGCCTGGATTCGCCCAGGATAACCAGCCGGCACAGGCAGAACCATTGCAGCAGATTGATGATACAGATTTTGAAAATGCCGTCCTGGCTTATGCAAAAATCCAGTCCATTCATGAACAATTCCAGCAATCCGTGCAGGGAACCGAAGACCAGGCTGAACGCAAAGAACTGCAGGACCAGGCCAACCAGGAAATGATCAATGCCATTGAAGTATCAGATCTTGATGTTGAAACCTACAGCAGCATCATGGCCCAGGTACGATCGGATCAGACCCTGCGCACACAATTCATAGATGAACTCCAGAAGGTACAATAAACCACAGGAGGGTGTATTTCCATGAAAACTTTATTGCGGTTTTCCATTGCTATAGCTTGCATTGCCATATTGACGGGGGGCATTGCCGGATGCGGCGATCCCGGAGAAGACCCGGACCAGACATCAAGCACCATGCCGGTTGCGCCATCTGAGCAGCCGGAACAGACCGCAGGGGCTGCCCAGCCAATGCCGCCCATCAGTGATGCAGAACTGGAAAAAGCAGCAGCTGCGTATATGCAGATTACTGAAATCAACAAAAATCTGCAGCAGTCTGTTCAACAGACTGAAGATGTAAAAGAAAACCAAAAATTGCAGATAGAGGCAAACAAACAAATGGTCCAGGCAGCTGAAAATGCCGGACTGGATTATGAAACCTACAACACTATTATGCAGGCGGTTCACCAGAATCCAGCCATGGAAGGGCTGTTTCAACAAAAGCTCAGGGCCTTGGAATAGGAACTTATGCTTTAAAAAAAGCCAATAACCCGTGCAGATTGGTAAGGGGATGGGGCGGGCATCCGGGAATAAACAGATCAACCGGCAAAATTGTATCCAGGCCTTTGGCTACTTCGGCACTGTGGGAAAAAGGGCCGCCCGTCAGGGTGCAGCTGCCCACTGCAATGACCACCCTTGGTTCGGGTACTGCCTCATAGGTCTGGAGCAATGCGGTTTTCATATTTCTGGATACCGGCCCTGTCACCACAATGGCATCTGCATGCCGGGGAGAGGCAACAAAATTGATGCCGAACCGTGCCAGGTCAAAAAAAGGGGTGGCCAGAACATTCAGGTCGGCCTCACAGGCATTGCAGCCGGCAGCTGACACCTGGCGCAGCTGCAGAGAACGGCCGAACAGTTTTTTAAAATGCTGCTTTGCATGCTGTGCAAGGGACGGCAGGTCTCCGTCGGTCAGAAGATCCGCTTTGTTAGCAGTAGATATTTCAAAATCACCGGTAAATGTAACAAATTCACCTTTTGAGAGGCGTTCACAGGTACCGCAGAAAATACAGCGGCCCATGTCGATTTTCATTTTATCCACAACAATGGCATCCTGGGGACAGGCATCCGCACATGCTTTTACCATTTCCGGATCAACTGTTTTTTGGATCACGGGTTTGCCTCGGTACCGGGGAAATACAGCCGGCTTTTCCTTTGGATAATTACAGGTGCGATACCCTTGTTCAAATCTGTTTTTCAGTATGGTGAGCATGGTGTATACCCTTTTTAAAGATCAAATCCGCAGTAGGAAAGGTTGAAACTCTTATTGTTCAATGGAAAGTCAGAAATTCCCGTGTCCCGCAGCGCCATGGCAAGGCCGTTCCAGTTGTGAAACGAGGGGTCTTTCACCTTGTACCGCAAAAGGTTGCCGGCATCATCGGTCAATACAGCATGGGACACTTCACCGCGCCAGCCCTCGTTCAGGGTCACAGCAAAGCTGGATGGCGCCAGTGCCTGCAGTGCTTGTATACCGTCTTCCACCGGCTGTGTATCTACGCTTTTCCCGATCAAAAACTGGATGATTTCAATGGACTGGCGCACCTCATCATACCGGACCCGGGCCCGGGCATACACATCGCCTGTGGTTTTTGCATTTTCCGGAATCAGCAGATGGGGATAATGCTCTGTGGCAAAACAGCGCCTGGCATCATAGGCAAGTCCGCTTGCCCGGCCGGCAGGTCCCACAAGTCCCAGATGGTCCGCATCCTCGGCACGCACACTGCCGCAGCCTTCAAATCTTGCCCTGACAGTGGAAGCGGAAAAGATCAATTCCAGGACATGTTCCACCTGGGGTTTTAGCTCTTTAATCCGCTCATCTAAGGTTTTGCGGATCTTATCATCAAGGGTAAACCTTACCCCGCCCGGCCTCACCAGTCCTTTGCCGAACCGGTTGCCGCACAGCAGCAAAGACAGGTTCAGAAAATCACCGCGTATTCTGCCGAAATAATTGGCCGGTGCCAGAAATGCCACATCCATGCACAGAGCCCCAAGATCGCCGATATGGTTGGCCAGCCGCTCCAGTTCCAGGGCAATGGTACGGATGATCTTTGCCCCCTCATCCACCTGGACCGATGCCAGGGCTTCCACAGCCTGGGCCATGCACAGCCCATGGCCGATGGTGGTATCACCGGCAATGTTCTCCGCCAGCATGGGCAGCTGCTTGGATTTTGCGGTAAGCAAAAGGGATTCCACCCCCCGGTGCTGATATCCCAGCTGAATTTCCAGATGCAGTACGCGTTCACCTATGCAGTTGAACCGGAAATGCCCGGGCTCGATCACGCCGGCATGCACCGGGCCCACCGCCACCTCATGGATCTCATCCCCTTTCACCTGATAATAATCATAATTACCCGGAATATCTTCGGTATAATCATTGTTGAACACATCAGGTTTGCTGCGGATATTTTTGTGATACCGCACCATTTTCAACCAGGGATGGCCTTCAGGACGGATGCCGTACTGCTCAGCCATCTCCCTTTCAAACAGGTGAAACGGTTCACACGCTTTTGTCAGGCAGGCATAGGTTTCCGGGGCATCACATCCGGCAGCCAGCAGTTCATGGGTACGCAGTACTGCCATTAATTTCATGGTTCCCTGGTCTTCATAGGCAAAAAAATGCACCACTTTTCCGCCGTTTTTCACGATGTCCAGGGCCTGGGTGCGGAAGGTGTCAAAGGACAGATGGGGGATGTCGGCCCGCTGGACCCGACCGCCGCAGGGAATGGTTGTAAACTGTGTCATTGCAGTCCTCCACCGATGGCATGCACGGCATCGACAATGGTCTGATACAGCGCATCCGGAATAAAAAAGCACAGAATCAAAGATGTCAGCAGCAAAATGTACTGGGGCCATACCAGCGCGGGTGTTTCCCGAAAATCCGGGGCCGGGGTCTTTTCGGTGTCTGCCGGGGCATCAAAACAAATTTTCATGACCTGACCGGCAAATCCGGCAAAGATCACGCACAGACTGAAGATGAACACAATGGCGGCCAGAAAGTGACCGCTTTTAAAGGCCGCCATTATAATGAACAGCTCCCCGATGAAAATCCCGAATGGCGGGAATCCGGAGATGCCGGCAAACCCGGCAAAAAAGGCCACAAATGTTTTGGGCATCTGTTTTGCCATCTGTCCGGTGTTGGCAATGAGCCTGTCCTTGTATCCCATCAGAATATTGCCGGAGGACAGAAAGAGCGAGGATTTGATCAGGCTGTGGTGAATCATGCAGATCACGGCCCCGTATACCCCGAGCCCACCGATGCCGGTTCCCAGGGCGATGATGCCCATGTTTTCGATACTGGAATAGGCCAGCATGCGTTTGTATTCGGTCTGTTTGAGAATATAGGTGGCAGCCGCCACAATGGACAAAAGCCCGAACACAATCAGGATGGTTCCGGAAAAATCACTTAACCCGGCGGCCACCATGATCTTGTTGGTCTTGAAAATCCCTAAGTAGGCGCAGTTCAAAAGCACACCGGAAAGCAGGGCAGAAGCCGGGCTGGGGGCTTCGCTGTGGGCATCTGGCAGCCAGGTGTGCATGGGGGCCAGCCCCATCTTGGTGCCATATCCCACCACGATAAAGATAAACCCCGCCTTGAGCCATGCCGGGTCCAGCTGACCGGCCACCGGGGTCAAGGCGGAAAAGGACATGGCTGCAGTCACACCCCCCAGTTCCATGGACAGGGTGAGAAATAAGGACCCCACCAGGGCCATGGCAATGCCCACCGAACAGATGAGCACATATTTCCAGGTGGCTTCCAGAGAAGCCCCGGACCGGTGGGTATATATCAAAGGCGCACTGGCCAGGGTGGTGGCTTCGATGGCGATCCACAGCACCATGATGTGATCCGACAGGGTCACCATGGTCATGGTGGACAAAAACAGCAGCATGAACCCGGTAAAGATGTTTTCCGACTTCAGGCGGTGGGCTGCCAGGTATCCGGTGGTGTAGATGGCGATCAGAAAAAACAGCAGAGAGATCACCAGAAGAGACAGCAGTCCTTCCGGGGTTACCGCAAAATATTCGGCAAACCAGGCCCGGGGCGTGTTTTTCCACAGCAGCAGCGACAGCACCAGGTGAACCGCACCGGTCAGCACCAGCAGCTGACGGCTGACGGCTTTGGGCAGGATAAAGGCCAGCAGGCCGGTGATAAAAGGGGTGATAAAAACCATTTCAACCATGGGGGCCGTTCCTATTCTTTCAGGGTTCTCAGAAGTGAGGTATCCACATCATCAAAGGTCTGCTTGATGTTCTGGAGGATGACGGCCATGATCATGACCCCGGCCAGAACATCCAGCAGGATGCCGAATTCCACGATATGCCTTGCCCGTACCGAAAAGGTGGTGCCCATCAGGTAGATCCCGTTTTCCAGCATGATATACCCGATCACCATGGCAATGGCGTTTCTCCTTGCCATGAGCAGAAACATGCCCGTAACCAGCAAAGAGATGGCAGCCGGAAACAACAGCTGGGAATCACTGATGGAGGGGATGTTCAAGTACCGGGAGATCACTGCGGCGGCAACGATCAGGCCCAGGCCAAAAAACAAGGAGGCGTGGTACCCCACAATGGGGGAAACATCGCGCTGGATAGCCACTTTCCTTATGGCCATATGGATGCTCAATGGGATGAGCACCCCCCGGATGACCAGGGTGGCAATGGTGAAAATGACGGCCCCAGTTTCCATATCCGGCGTGATGAAAAACGGAATGATGGACACCACGATGCCCTGAAAAGCCATCACCTTGATCAGTGCCGGCACCCGGCTGGAACCGAATGCGAACAGCACGGACAAAAGCACCAGAGACAGCAGTGTATCAACTGTATAAAGGGTCATTGGATAAGCTCCAGTGTAATGATGGTTGCAAAAAACGCCAGGGCAAAGGAGGTCAGCACGAACTGGGGCACCTTGTCCATGCGGTACCGGGCAATGGTGGATTCGATGATCCCCACCACCAGGTACACGATGAGAAGTCCGGCAATGAAAAGCAGCATGCCCGCGCCGGGAATGCCGGTCTCAAAGGGCAGAATCAGTGGAGACAGGATGGCGGCGTAAAAGAACAGCTTGCAGAACGCCCCAAGTTCAATGAGGGCAAAATCCGGCCCGCTGTGGTCCAGGACCATTACCTCGTGGATCATCGTCAGCTCCAGGTGGGTGGCGGGATCATCCACCGGGACCCGGGAGGTTTCCGTCACAAGGATGATGAAAAAAGCGATAACGATAAACAACAGGGAGGGCCCTGCAATCTGCCACAGCGCCAGGGTGCCGGTGCCGGAAAAATAGGCGGCAAATGACAGCTCCCCGGTCATGCGGTAAAAGAAAATCAGGATCATGAACATGGCGGCTTCACAGATAATGGGAAAGAACGCTTCTCTGGCTGCGCCCATGCCCTCAAAGGGCGAGGCCGTGTCCATGGCTGCGGCAATGGTAAAAAACCGGCCCAGGCCGAGCAGGTAAAGCACCAGTATCACATCCCCGTTAAAGGAGATCACAGGAATATGGCCGGCAATGGGCAGAAACAGCAGGGCTGCCAGGGCCGTGGCGCAGGAGATCACCGGTCCCATTTTGAACACCGCTGTGGTGCTGGTGCTGTAAACAGATCCTTTTTTAACCAGTTTGATCAACGTGTAGTAGTTGATCAGCAGCGGCGGCCCTTTTTTCCCGCCGAAAAACGCCTTGACCTTGAGGATCACGGCTGAAAAAAACGGTGCCGTCAGAACGGCACCCAGCCAGAGCACAATGGATTCAAACATGGAATCTCCCTGTTTTCCTTACAAATATTTGGGGTTAAACGAAAAACAGCAGCAGCACGATGGCCAGCAGGATATACCCGATATACAGATGGATGTCTCCGTGCTGGATCCACCGCAGCCTGTCAAAAACAAACTGCACCGGCCGGACCACCCCCGGTTCCATATACCGTTCGGCAATGTCATGGACCCGGCTTTCATACCGGGTACCGGCCGGAAACCGGCCGGCTATGGGCACATGGTTTTCCTCCAGGGGAGCTGCAGGTCTGAAAAATTGGATAATGTCAAAAGCATAGGATGATCCGGTGTACTGCATCTTTGTCGTGGGCCGGGTGAATCCGCACCCCCAGGTGCCGGACTGTGATACCGGTTTGGCCCGGTAGCACCATGACCGCAGCACAGCCACCGCCAGTACCAATACAACAATCACAAGCGCCCCTAAAGTGATGTGTCCGGCAATCTGCGCAAACGGGGCCGCTGGGATTCTTTCATACCCCAGGTTCAAGGAGGATACCGCTGACAGAATCAAATTAAAAAACCAGCCGGGAAATATCCCAATAATGACACAGGCGCCTGCCAGTATTCCCATGGCCCCCAGCATGGTGGCACCGGTTTCGGTTTGGTTCCGGGCAGCATCGGTCCGGGGCTCTCCCTGGAAGACAATCCCCACCACCCGGGTAAAACAGGCCAGGGCCAGGCCGCCGATCACCGCCAGGCTGATGATGGCAGCAATACTTACGGCAAATGGAATTTTATCAAGGGATATCCCTTTGAAAGCGCCCATATAAACGAAAAACTCACCGGCAAAACCGTTAAAAGGCGGCAGACCACAGATGGCCAGAGAACCAATGATAAACGCAAATCCCGTTATTTTCATGGACTTGAGCAGCCCGCCCAGGGAATCCATGGACCGGGTGCCGGTCTGGTGCACCACCATGCCCGCTCCCATGAACAGCAACGATTTAAACATGGCATGGTTCAGCACGTGAAAAATGGCCCCTGAAAACCCTAGCACCGCCATGAGGGGATTGCGCGAGGATACCCCTATCATGCCGATGCCCATACCGATGAGAATGATGCCGATATTTTCCACACTGCTGTAGGCCAAAAGCCGTTTGATATCGGTCTGACCCAGGGCATACACTACCCCGAGAATCCCGGACACCACCCCGGCTGCCACCACCAGATACCCGAACCCCGGAGCCGGCATTTCCAGCAGCGCATAGATACGCAGAATCCCGTAAATTCCGGTCTTGATCATCACCCCGGACATCACTGCGGAAATATGGCTGGGAGCAGCCGGATGGGCATGGGGCAGCCACACATGAAAGGGAAACACCCCGGCCTTTGACCCGAACCCGATGAAAAACAAAACAAAGGCCAGGGTTTTGGCTGCTTCCGGAAGGGTGTGCACATCGGCAAATCCGAAACTGCCGGTATATTTATACAACACCCCGAACCCGGCAAAAAGAAACATCGCCCCCACATGGGAAAACACAAAATACAGGTATCCGGCTTTTCTGTTTTCCACATGCTGATAGTTGTGAATCACCAGAAAAAAAGAGGACAATGACATGATTTCCCAGGACAGCATGAATGTGATCATGTTGGCGGCGGTCACCACCATGGCCATGGATACCACCAGCAAAGAGAAGAAAAACCCGGTCACCGCGGTTTTCACCGAACTGCCGGGATCATCCATATAATGAAAGCTGTAAACAGCTGCCAGCAGGCAGACCAGAAAAATCACCGCCAGGAAAAAGGCGGACAGCCCATCCATTTCAAAAGCCAGAAAAAACAGGTTCAGGTATTGAAAAGCAGCGGAATGGGTGACAGACCCGGTCAGTTTGATCACCGTATCCACCAGCCCCCATGCACATCCGGCACTGATAAGGATGGCGGCCGCAGCCCTTGAAAACACATGTTGGCGGGCAAACACAAGGGATACCACCCCGCCGGCCAGGATCAGACTGATGGCTGCAAAAAAATGACTCATCAATTTTCACATCCCCCTTATCAAAAATTTTTTCAGAATTCAAATCCGCTTTTCATATGGGAAAGAACCGGTCTTGTCAAGGGGGGACAGCAAAATTTGTTTCATTCTGAAACGAATCAATGGCGGTACACCACCGGCCGGTCATCGGTACCGATATCAATGGCCACGGTATCTCCGGTCTTGAATCCCAGCCGCTTGAACTCTTTGACCACGGCATCATGGTGCTCTGCCTGCCAGAACGCGGACCACAGCGGATTTCTCACTGTATCGATACCATAGGCATCATGGCTGCACAGGTTGACCCGGAACTTATCCTTTGCAATGAGGGTGTCAGCCTCACCCAGGAAAATATCGATTTTGTAGAGGTTGTTGTGAAGGGCTTTGGACAGTTTTTTCTGCTGATCCGGGAAATCATCCAGGTAATGGTTGGCGATCTGGTAAAGTTCACCGGTATCATGGATGGAAAATCCCAGCACCGCAAACCGCTGATGCATAAGGGCAAACGCCTCCAGTTCCGCCTCATATTCCGCCACACAGTCAACGATCTCTTCCATGGCAGATTCAGGAGCAGAACCTGCCTGGATCAGATCTTCACACCGGGTGATAAGATCTATGTAAAACGCCTTGTTGTCCATCACATACACCGGCCGCTCCCGGTAGTTGCGCTGCTTGCGGATACGCCGGACCCCGTCCAGGCGGATGGACCGCTCGCTCTGCTTTTCCTCCAGGGTTTCAATGCGGGAGATATCCTTGGCCTGGACCACATGGATATCCCCTTCGGTTGAAATGATATACTCGATTTCACATTTGAATCCCAATTTTTTCTGTATAGCCCGGGAGAGCTGAAACAGCCCCCGGTCATGGGGTACCCGGGTGATATGGGGTTCGGTCTGCACCTTCTGGTTTCTGTTTCTGCAGTACCCGAATTCCCAGTGGTTCTGGATCATTTTTGCCATGACAGAAGAGCCGTTGATAAAGGGCATCACAATCAACCCCATCTGCTCCAGATCAATGGGCGGGGCATTGTTGAAAATCTGCTGGCGCCTTATGGACAGCTGCTTGGCGGTCTTTGCCAGCTTGATGATCCGGTTTCTGGCATAGATGATGCCGCCGATGTCTGCATAGGTTTCCAGAGAATCAAAAGTGCCACCCTTATAAACGGATTCCAGAGGATGGGCGCTTCGGGCGATCACCTTAAAGCTTTCCCGGTGCACATCCAGAAATGCGGTCAATTGCGCAAAATCTTTGTCTGCAAATTTTTGTGCCGACACATATACAAAATCGGGCACAGTGAAGCCATTGGCCCTCAGTTTTTCCAGCAGCTTTGCCTTTTCAGGCACCTTGTTTTCCATGTTTCGCCTTGACTTTTGGCCGTAAGTTATTTAATTAATTTTCACCCGAAAGACAAAGGGAGAAGCAACCATGGGATAGGTAACATATGTCAAAATGGAATGCAATACCCGGCTGCGGCCGGTGCACCCGCAGGAAAGATTCCTGACATGGGACCACGAATTCTGCTGGTGGATGATGAACAGGAATTTGTCCAGACCCTGGCGGAGCGGCTCCAGATGCGGGACATGGATTCTTATGCGGTCTTTGACGGGCCCACCGCGCTGGCACAGGTGCAGTCCCATCCCCCCCGGATCCTGATCATCGACCTGAAAATGCCGGGAATGGACGGCATTCAGGTACTCAAACAGGTGAAACAGACCCATCCCGGGATCCAGGTCATTATCCTCACCGGTCACGGGTCGGAACAGGACAAAATTCTTTGCATGCATCTGGGGGCATTTGCCTATTTCCAGAAACCTGTGGATATTGACCAGTTAGTCACCGCCATCAAACAGGGATATGAAACTGCCCTGTCAAATGATCAGAAAACTGCAACATGTGACAGACACCCCAGGACAGGTTCCCGGCAGCCATGATTCTCCTGCACCGGCTCAAACCCGCTTTCTGGGACCTTCCAGACACTGCCGGCAGCCACAGCGGGCTGAATCTCAAACGCAAGTGGAAGCTGATCGTGCTGGTCACTGCCATACTCTCTTTGTCTCCTCTTGTGATCATGACCCTGGTGGATTTCAACCTGACCCGGCGGACCATTGAAACCGAAACCAACACCGGCATGCTCACCAGCCTCAACACCATTGCCGCAGTGATGTCCGCTTCCCTGGCGGAAAAACCGCCGGGGACCGGTGCCAAAACCCTGTGGGACACGGCCTTTTCCCATTTGAACACCGGCAGGAACAATGATCTGTTTCTCATGGACAACACCGGCCGGCTGCTGACCCCTTCGTTTTATTACGAAACTTCCGGCAGCCGGACCATCCTGGATCCCGGTCTTTTTACCGGATCGGACGGCATCGTGCATATCCAGGCTTCGGACGGCACCCCGCTGCTGGCCGGATATGCCAGGATCACCGGCACCCCGCTGATGCTGGTACAGCTGCGCCAGGCAGACTGGCTCAGGGATCTGTGGTTCAAACCCCGGCTCAAACTGCTCTGGTTTCTGTGCGCCAGCATCGGGTTCATCCTGCTGTCCATCATGGGCATGGCCACCTTTCTGGTGGGCCGCATCCATACATCGGAACGTCAACGCATCGAGGCCCTGCACCACGAAGAGCATGCAAACCGCCTGGCCTCCATCGGCCGCCTGGCTTCCGGCGTGGCCCATGAAATCAACAATCCCCTGGATATCATCAACCAGAAAACCGGGTTGATCATTGACCTGCTGACCCTGGGAAAGCAGGACCAGCCGGACCAGCGGCTGCTGCCCCTTGCCGAAGATGTACTGGAAACGGTGAAACGCTGCGGCACCATTACCCGGCAGCTGCTGGATTTTGCCAGACATATGGAACCCAGCGTGGAACCGGTGGATATGGAAGAGGTGATCTCCCAGGTGCTGGCCCTGCTGGAAACAGATGCCCGTCAAAGGAATATCACCATCCAGGTGCCGCCGGTCCCGGAAATCCCGGGATTTGCATGTGACCGCAGCAGCCTGATCCAGATTTTTCTGAACCTGGCGGAAAATGCCATCACTGCCATGGAAAAAAACGGTATCCTCACCATCGGGGTCTTCAATGAAAAAACCGGCCTTGTTACAATCACGGTGTCTGACACCGGCAAAGGAATATCCCCGGAAGATCTGCCCAAAATTTTCGAGCCCTTTTATACCTCCAGAACCGACCGGTGGGGCGCCGGCCTGGGCCTGGCCATCACCTACGGCCTGATCCGGGAGATGGGCGGTGATATCAGGGTGAAAAGCACTGTGGGCAAAGGCACCAGCTTTACACTGACCCTGCCGGTGAAAGCGCCCAGGCCGGCCGCAGCGGACGGGACTTTGCATCTGCCCGGATCAGAGATGACGGTGCCCGCAAATCCTGTGGACGATGACACCTGGGGAGATCGGTATGCCAAACCATGATCTGTCCCATGACAGGGAGGGGGTAACATTTTTCGGCACCTTGTCAGCCGCCGTCACCCATGATATGAAAAACTTTCTGGCCATTATCAATGAAAACGCCGGACTGCTGGGGGATCTGGCTGCCAGAGCCCGGAACGGGCATTTTCCCATGGATCCCCAAAAGGCCGCCCTGATCAGTGAAAAGATCAGAAAACAGGTGAACCGGGCAGATGAAATGATCAAACAGTTCAACCGGTTTTCCCACAGCATGGACCATGCACAGGAAACCGTGGACATGGAAGAGATGGTGCACCTTGTGGCAGGGCTGGCAGAACGGATCATCCGTCACCACGAAGTCTTCCTGACCGTGACGCCTGCGCCCGTTCCCTGCCGCATCCAAGGCCATCGGTTTGATCTGCTGCACCTGATATTCCGGGCGTTTGAAATAACCTGTGAGATCCTGGACAAGACACCTGAAGACACCCAAAAACAGGTGACGGTCAGTTTTGGCAGCGACCCACTGGTGCCTGAAATCTGTTTTATGTGTGATACCGGCACCGCCTCCGGCTGGGACACCCTGTTTGACGACCCAAAAGACCGGGCACTGCTGGACCGTGTGAACATGCATATGAAAAAAGCTGCTACCGGCAGCGGGTTCTGCCTGTGCAAAACCTGTAAAACACAATAACAATTTGCCGGACCTGAAAACGGCAGCGAGATATATGAAAACATTAAGGAGAAAATCATGTCTGAAAAAGTATTGCTGGTGGATGATGAAAAGGATTTTTTAGATATCATGTCCGAACGGATGCAAGCCCGGGGCATGACGGTGAAAACCGCTGATTCGGCGGACAAAGCCCTGGCCATGCTGGAAAATGAAAGCTTTGATGCCATTGTCATGGATTTCAAGATGCCGGGCATGGACGGGATACAGGCTTTGAAAAACATCAAGAACCAAAAACCGGAACTGCAGATCATTCTGCTCACCGGGTATGCCACGGTGGAAAAAACCGTGGAGGCCATGAAAATCGGTGCCACGGATCTGCTGGAAAAACCTGCCGATCTGGAGGCCCTGGCCGCCAGGATCAAACAGGCCAAAGCTGAAAAAATGCTGCTGGTGGAAAAGCAGACCGAAGAAAAAATAAAGGATATCCTCCAGCGGTTCGGCGGATAATCCGGCAAGATTTTTCCAGGCCGACTGCATGCACCACTTTAGCGCCTTTGGCACTGCCCTGGAGCAGGACTGTTAAAGTCCTTCAGGATCTCAGCCCGGATGCAGAAAAATACCGGGGGTTAACATCGGCCAATGAACATGGTCCATGTGATTTTCCCATGCTTCCTTAAGGCAATGCTTGACAAGACCCCGGTGTCTGACTTATTTAAAACACAATTTATGAACTGTAAGGCGAAGAATTACGCCTTGTGAAGATGATTGCATATGCAACAAAATATTAACTTACCAAAAAATGTAGGAGTGACATGAATACAAATGCGACAGCCTCATCCGGTATTCAGATAGACTGGAAGCGGATCATGTTTCTGATGATTGGAATTATTTTATTTTCCGTGGTGTATATTTCTCCTCCCTGGCCTGATGCCGTGGATCCCATGGGCAAGGCATTTACCCTCTCCCCCCAGGGCAAGGCTGCCATTGCCCTGTTTCTTTTGGCCGGCACCTGGTGGGTATTTGAGGTGGTGCCCATCGGCGTCACCGGCCTGACCATCGGTGTGGTCCAGGCCCTGTTTTTCATCCGGCCGGCTGCGGATGCGTTCAAGGATTTCATGGACCCTTCGGTGCTGTTTATCTTCGGGTCTCTGATCATCGGCACGGTGTTCACCAAGGTAGGGATCACCAGACGTCTGGCCTATAAAATGCTCATCATCGTGGGAGAGCGCACCTCCATGATCTACCTGGGATGCTTTGTTGTCACGGCCCTGCTCACCCATGTCATGGCCCACACCGCCGTGGCCGCCACCATGTATCCGCTGCTGCTGTCCATCTATGCCCTGTACACGGATGAAGAAGGTCCCACCAAATTCGGCAAGGGGCTGTTCATGGGCATGGCTTACGTGGCCGGTGCCGGCAGTATCGTGACCCTGCTGGGAGCTGCACGGGGTATTGTGGCCTTAGGCTTTTACGAAGAGATCACCAACAAAACCGTCACCTTTTTTGAACTGACTTATTACATGTTTCCCGTCGGCTGGATCATGGTGTTTGCGCTCTGGGGCTTTTTCATGGTGTTTTTCAAACCGGAAAAAGCGGTCATCCCGGGCCTGCGGGAAAAGGCCCGGCAGCTCAGTAGTGAGATGGGAGCGTTCACCCGCCATGAAATCATCGCCACTGCCATCATCTTCGGTGTGATCCTGTTTCTTTCCCTGCAGTCGTTTATCCCGGTATTGAAACCGTTCAACAAGGCCGCCGTCCTTCTGGTGTCGACCATTTTGTTTTTCATTGTGGGAATCCTGGATATTCAGGATCTGGAAGATGTACCCTGGAACATCATCCTGCTGTTTGCCGGTGCCATGAGCATGGGGTTCTGCCTGTGGCAGACCGGGGCCGCCGAATGGCTGGCCATCAACTGGCTGGGTTTTTTCGCCGAAGCCCACTGGTTTGTGTTTGTCATGGCCATTGCCTTTTTTGTCATGCTCATGACAAACTTTATCATGAACGTGGCGGCCATTGCCATCTCCGTGCCCGTGGCCCTGGTGGTCGCGCCTTACCTGGGTGTGGCAGCGGAAGTTATCGTGTTTGCCGCCCTGGTCACCGCCGGCATGCCCTTTCTGCTCCTGGTGGGGGCAGCCCCCAATGCCATTGCCTACAACTCCGGACAGTTCACCAGCGGGGAGTTCTTCGGCTACGGCATTCCAGCCAGCATTATGCTCATGGCCCTTGTGGCCCTGGCTGTCCTGCTGATCTGGCCCCTGCTGGGCATGCCGATTCTCCTGTAATTATGATGCCGCTTTCTGTGCATGGGATACCCTCTTGAACCTCCCATGCACAGACCAAAAATCATAACCGGAGAAAAGATATGAAGATCATCATTGTGGGAGCCGGAGAGGTCGGGTACAATATTGCTTCGCGCCTGGCATCAGAAAACAAACAGGTGGTTGTCATTGAAAAGAACCCGGACCTGGCCCGGGTGCTGTTTGAAGACCTGGACGTCCAGGTGATCGAAGGCTCCGGCAGCAGCCCTGCGGTTCTGAACCAGGCCGGGATCCAGGAAACCGATATTCTGCTGGCCGTCACTGACAGTGATGAGATCAACCTCACCGCCTGTCTGGTCACCAATATGCTCTCCCCGTCCACCAAAAAACTGGCACGCATCAGGAACACCGATTTTGATGCGTATCATGAAATATTTAAAAATCAGATTCCCTACATCGATACCATCATCAACCCGGAGATCGAGGTGGTCAAAACCATCCGAAGACTGGTGGACATCCCCCAGGCCCTGGATGCCGGAGATTTTGCAGACGGAAAGGTCCGTTATATCGGCATCCGCATTGATTCGGCCTCGGTCATGGCCGGTATGTGTCTGAAGGACTTTCAGGAACGGTTTGGTGACACCCGGCCCCTGATCGCCGCCATTATCCGCAAAAACGAAGTGATCGTGCCCCGGGGAAATGACTATATTTTCCCGGGGGACCTGGTGTATTTTGTGAGCCACGCAGACCAGATTCGCGCAACCTTGAAAATCTTCGGCATCCAGGTCAAACCCATACAAAGTGCCCTGATTGTGGGGGGCGGCCGCATCGGTGCAAGGCTTGCAAGACAGATGGAAGAAGAGGGCATCAAGACCCGCCTGATTGAAGCCAGCAAAACCCGGTGCCTGGAACTTGCGGAACAGATGGACAAAACAGTGGTGCTCCATGGAGATGGATCAGACCAGAAACTGTTTTTAGAGGAAAACCTCAACCAGATCGATGCGGTGATCTCGGTGACGGATGATGATGAAACAAATGTCCTGGTCTCGCTGCTGGCCAAGAACCTGGGCGTGGAAAACACGGTGACCCGCATCGGCAAATCCAGTTATTATCCGTTTTTGTCCACCATCGGCATTGAAAAGGTGGTCTCCCCCCGGCTGTCTGCGGTCAGTTCCATCCTCCAGAATGTCAGACAGGGGAAGGTGCTGTCCGATATCTCCATATTCGGGGAACGCGGGGAGTTTATCCAGGCCATTGCCCTGGAAACCTCGGACATCACCAATCACCCTTTAAAAGACATCGATATGCCCAAAGGTGCACTGCTGGTGTGCATCATCCGCAACGGCAGCATCATCATCCCCGCAGGAGACAGTGTGGTAACCCCCGGAGACCAGATCATCGTGTTTACGGTCAAGCAGGCTGTCAAAAAAATGGAAAAACTGCTGACCGTGAAACTGGAATTTTTCTAAATGCGGTGGCGGTATATCTCAGGCATTGTCAGTATCTTTCTGCTGGTTCTGTCCCTTATCATGGCAGCCCCCCTGCTGGTGAGTCTTGTTTTCAGAGACGGAGCACAGGTCTCTTTTATGTGGTCCATGGTGATCACAGCTGTTGCCGGACTGATGCTCAAACTGCTGTCCCGGCATATGGATGAAGATGCCCCGTTCATCAACCAGAAAGAGGGCATGGCTGTGGTGGCCTTAAGCTGGACCGCCATCGGGGTGTTCGGCGCCCTGCCCTTTTATTTTTCCCCGGAGTTTTCGTCGGTGACCGATGCCGTGTTTGAATCCATCTCCGGATTCACCACCACCGGCTCCTCGGTCATGACCAATATCGAGGCAGCCTCCCCCAGCCTGCTTTTCTGGCGGAGTCTGATCCAGTGGCTGGGGGGCATGGGCATCATTGTGCTGTCTTTGGCCATCCTGCCTTTTTTGGGTGTGGGCGGGATTCAGCTGTACAAGGCCGAGGTACCCAGTCCGGTGCCGGACAAACTGGCCCCGCGCCTGAGTGATTCCGCCAAAATTCTGTGGATGGTGTATGCCGGCCTGACCCTTTTGCTGGTTCTTCTCCTGGCCATCGGCGGCATGTCTGTTTTTGAATCGATCTGCCATGCATTGACCACCATGCCCACCGGCGGGTTTTCCCCTAAAAACACCTCCATTGCCCACTATGACAGCGCCTATTTCGACTATGTAATTGTGGTGTTCATGGTCCTGGCAGGCATTAATTTTTCCCTGCATTTTCAGATGCTGCGGGGCAAACCCCTGATATTTCTCCGGGATACGGAATGCAAAATATTTCTGACCCTTGCCCTGGTGTTCACCCTGGCCATCTCCCTGGATCTTTATGGCAGCGTATATGACTCTTTTGCAGCTGCCTTTCGCTATGCATCATTTCAGGCGGTTTCCATTCTCACCACCACCGGCTATGCCACAGCAGATTATGAGCTGTTTCCGGGGCTGAGCCAGGTGATTCTGTTTGCCTGCATGTTCATGGGGGCATCAGCCGGGTCCACGGGCGGCGGCATGAAAATCGCCCGGCTGATTGTGTGTTTCAAGTTCGCCTACAGGGAACTGTTCCGGCTGATTCACCCCAGAAACATCCGGCATGTCAAGCTCAACCGGATGGTCGTCTCAGAAGATGTGCTCCGGTCCATCATGGGGTTTCTGGCCCTGTACCTGTTTTTGTTTGTGGCTGCCAGCGCGGTTCTGGCTGCCATGGGCCTGGATCTTGTCACTGCTTTGGGAGCGGTTGCGTCCTGCCTTGGCAATATCGGACCGGGTTTCGGCACCGTGGGGCCGGCGGAAAACTTTGCCCATCTGCCGGCCATGGCCAAGTGGGTGCTGGCCTGGTGCATGCTGCTGGGGCGGCTGGAGATCTATACCGTCATTATTCTGGTGGTGCCGGAGTTCTGGAAATAGGCGGCAGGGCACCGCAGGGGGCGGACAGCGTCCAGTAAAATCAGATTACAAACCATTGGGCGGGGGACACAGAAATTTATCCATCCTTTTGAGATATGATGCGCAGCTTGCGCCACAGGGCGGCCCGGCTGATCCCCAGGATTTCGGCAGCCTTTGTCTTGTTGCCGTCCGTTATTTTGAGGGCGTTGAGGATATGGTGCTGCTCCAACTCGTGAAGGGTGAGAAACGGCTTGTCTGAAGGGCCATTGGCAATTGTCAGGGCTGTCTGGTTTGGATTGTTATTTTCTTTTGGGGACTGAACCAGGCGACGGGGAAGGTGTTCTTTTTCCAGGACACTGCCATCAACCAGGATCACAGCGCTTTCAACGATATGCCGCAATTCCCTGATATTTCCGGGAAACGGGTATGCCGCCAATATGTCATACACGTCATCGGAAATAGCGGTGACCTGTTTTTGAAAGGTCTGCTTGAACTGATTCATGAAATACCGGCACAATATGGGAATATCTTCTTTTCTGTCTCTCAGGGCAGGCATTTCCAGCTCAATGGACCGTATCCGTTGGTACAGATCCCTGCTGAACCGGGCCTGGTGTACCTTTTTTTCAAGGTCCTGCTGGGTGGACACGATAAACCGGACGTCCATGCCGGCAGAACCGGCATCTGCATCTTTATCAGCCAGGTTGTTGCGGTCCAGTATCTGCAGCATCTCCTGCTGGGTGGCCAGAGGCATGTTTTCCATATGGTCCAGCAAAATGGTACCGCTGAATATCATGCCTTCGGCCATGGCGTGTTCCTGCCGGAGAGTGACGGATGCCACCAGTTCCTTGAAACTGAAATCGTTACTGAAACATCCGCAGTCAAAGGCCAGGAACCGCTGATTTTTCCGATGCCCCAGCTGGTGAATGGTCCTGGCAGCCAGTTCTTTGCCGGTGCCGGTTTCCCCATGGATGATAATGGTGCAGCCCAGTTCGGAAAGGCGGCGGATGTTTTTGCGCAGCCGCTGCATCTCCGGGGTTTCACCAATAATACGGGACAGATTCTGCTTGCCTGCTTTTGCTGTATCTGTTTCCAGGGGCATGCCGGGACCAGAGGACGGCGGGTTGATCACAAACACATTGCCGTCTTTGCCGGATTTTTTTATCACGTCCCACAAACCGGCCATGGCATCTTTTTCAAAATACATGGCCCCCATGGCTTCGGTGGCCTGTTTTGTTTTTTCACTGCCGTAACCGGTGAGCAGAACCGTTTTCAGATCCGGGACCATCTCCTTTAATTTGGTGATGGTCACCAGACCGTCCATGTCCGGCATTTTCAAGTCCACAATGGCCAGATCTATCCGGGTGGTTTTGGCGATCTCAAGGGCCTGTATGCCTGAAGAGGCCTTGATGGGCGCAAAGCCAAGCAGCGAGATGCGCTGGGCCATGGAATTGAGCAGCCGTTCCTCATCATCCACCAGCAGAATATTTTTTTGGTTTTCGCTCATCTATTTTTTCTCAGGGTCTTTCATGACAATGGCAATCTCCCGGTTACACTCCTTCAGGCCATGCCCGCCCACCCCGGTCAGGATGGTATACAGGCTGCCCATGCCCTGTGTTTTATCATATCCGGCGTATTCATCAAAATGAAAAATCCAATATTACACGCCATAGAACAGATAAATCATCAACAGTTCCACAGTCAGGAAAATAAATGTCATAACAATGCCTGCTTTTGCATAGTCCACGGTTCGGTAGCCGCCGGGCCTCATCACCAGGGCGTTCACCTGGTGTGTGGGCAGAATAAAGCTGTTGGATGCGGAAATACCGACAACCAAGGCCGCCATTCTCGGGTCCGCACCGGCCATCATCGCCATGTTCATGCAAAGGGGAACGAGAAGCACGGTGGCACCGACATTGGAAATAACCAGCGTAAAAAAGGTGGTCATAATACCGATCACAGCCAGCAGAACGATCGGGACCGGTGTTCCCACAAAACCCAGGACCCCCTGGGCAATAAAGGCGGCAGTGCCGCTCTTTTCAAATGCAATGCCCAAAGGAATCAGCCCGGCAAGAAGAAACACCGTCATCCAGTCCACGGCGCCGTATGCCTCATCGATGGTCAGAACCCCTGTGATGATCATGCCCAGCGCCCCTGACATCAATGCCACGGCCAGGGCGGTATCAAAGAAAATGACCTGAAGAAGGGCAATGGCAAGCCAGAAAACTGCAAATACCGCTTTCTGGGGACGCAGAATTTCTCCTTCAAGCGGGGATGCAAAAACCAGAGACCGTGGTTTCGGCTTATTGTTCAGAATATGAAATTTGTCCCAGGGCCCCTGCAGAAGCAGGGTATCTCCCTTGCTCAGCGGTATATAGGTAAGGCCGCTGTAAAATTTTTTATTGTCTTTGAACAGAACCAGTGGATTGAGTTGATAATGCTCTTTAAAACTCACTTCATTCAATGTCTTGCCGATCAGATCGGATCTGGGGGAAACAACCGCCTCCGCCACCCCTGCATTTGTATTGGCAAGGGTGTCGGCAAAGGTTTCCAGGGTGTCTTTTATCTGCCAGCCGAACTCTTCTGCCAGTTTTTCAATGTTTTCCCATTTGCCTGCAACGGCAACATCACAGTTGGCAGAAACGGCTTCGTGGCTCCGGGGAACATGGTTGACCGTTTTGACGGAAGGATAACTGATTCCGATAACCGTGACCAGAAATTTCGCCCTGACAGTCAGTTCCTCCAGCGTTCCCGTGACACCGGTTTCAGGCACATGAAGCTCCACAATGCTGTTTACCCCCTGGTATTCGCGGGTCAGCATTTCAGATGCCCCTTTACTGAACTTTCCCGTCTGGGCAGGCAGAACAAATTTTCCGAAAACCACAAAATATAAGAGCGCGGCCGCAACCAGTGCCAGCCCGATGGGCGTCTGGGTAAAAAGCCCGAAAGGTGCCAGTTTTTCACCCCCGACCACCATCAGGTCATTCAACAAAATGGTGGGACTTGCTCCGACCAGGGTGATGGTACCACCGATAATGGCACAGAACGCCATGGGCATCAGCACTCTTGATGTGGGGATTCCCATGCGTTTGGATATTCTCTGGGTGACGGGCAGAAACAATGCCGCAGCCCCGATATTCTGCATCAAACTGGAAATCACGGCCACTGAGCCGGCAATAAACAAAATGATCCTGTTTTCACTTTTGCCGGCCAGGGCCATGATCGGCTTTGCCACATTGTTCATCACCCCTGTTTTATCAAGGCCTGCCCCGATAATGATAACAGCGATGATGGAACAGACCGCGTTGCTGGAAAGGCCTGAAAAAGCTTCCGTTGGCGTAACCAGGCCGATAAGGGGAAGCAGCACCATCATCATGATCCCCACAACATCCACCCGGACCCATTCAAAAACAAATAAAAAAATAACAAAAACAAGGACTGTCATTGTCAATATCATATCAGGTGTCATTCAAATCATTCTCCGTTCTATGGTTATATGAAAGTGTTAAGTTTTAAGTGTAAATCTAATACCTGACTGCTTATACTTTCATCATTTGTTGTGGTCTCTCAAACCAATATGGTTATTATGATATAATTCCCGATGGAAAACGGGGTCAGGCTATTTTTTCTTCCGGAAAAAAAAACAGAGCACCGAGAAAGAAAAAATCAAAAACAATCCGAAAATAAAATGGGTATCCATGATTTCCTCCTTAATCTATGGCATAGACACAAAAGGTCTGTGCAATTACCGGCTCTTTTTCTTCTGTGGACCCCAGGCTGTTCAGAATTTTTCTGAAAAATCCCCAGAAACTTCCCATATCCTCTTTTTCAAAATAAACGGATTCCAGTGCTTCTGTTGCTTCCTTGAGTTTTGCATCCCCGTGGCCGGTGAGCAGGGAACTGGGTATGGTGCTGTCAATTTCTTTTACCCTGGCAATCAGATCAAGGCCGTCCATATCCGGCAACCGCTGGTCGATAATTGCCAGATGGACCTTTTTTGTCTGCAGAATATCAAGCGCTTCTTTACCATCTAAAGCAGTGAGCGGTTCATGGCCCTGGAGCCTGATTCTGTCCGCCAAAGCATTTAAAAATCTGGGATTATCATCCACCAGCAATATGTGAATATCCTCCCGGGCGCGGTTTGAATGAGGGCTTCCGGTTTTTGCCGTCCCTTTTGCCATGCCAGCCGGATTTTCCGTGATAATATATTCAGGCTTACCATATTCCTTTATGACAGCATTAATGGCGGTATCAATATCGGAATAATGCACCATATGGGCGAATTCAATGCCCTGGTCCCCGGCCTTGGCGCAAAAATTTTTTGCATTCCGATCGGCATTTTTTTTAAATTCATCAAAAGCCACATCATGTGCATTTGAAAAAAATTCGGTGACATCATGCGTGAGATTGGCACAATTCACAGCGATGATGCCGCAGCCCATCCGCTTTGCCATCTCAAGGGTGTAGGTAACCATGTTATCGGGAAACAGGCTTTCATATGTGGCCACAGCCATGTTCCGACGGGCATTATCCTCAGATGCCGCACGCTTTGTCTCATGGGTCTGGTCCCGGGTGCCGGCCTCAGGATCATCCACCTTTCCTGATTTTGTTTTTGATTTATTAAACAATGTCATAATGGTCCTCGGATTAGTGTTTAAAATTTTCATTTTTACATTTTTAATGTTTACAAATGAAACAAAAATAATTATATTGAGATATAAATTAAAATTTTTAAACAGTCAACATAAAAGATTGATTTATGAAACAGGTTGATATACTGATTATTGATGATGAAATCAAATTTGCCGACATGCTGTCCCGGCGGCTGTCTCTTCGGGGCATCACCAGCCAGGCATGTTATGACGGGCTGTCCGGTATCCAGTGGGTCAAGGAAAACCCCGGTGCAGCCGCCCTGATCCTGCTTGACCTGAAACTGCCGGATATGTATGGTACACAGGTACTGGCCCATATAAAGGAAACCGATACGGTTGTTCCTGTTTTCATCATCACCGGGCACGGTACCAGAGAGGATGAAAAAGAATGTCTTGCGCTGGGCGCGGCCGAATTCATCCACAAACCCGTGAGCATTGAAAAAATAACCACCCTGCTCACCCATGTCCGGGGGGAGGTGCAATGATCCGAAAACCACAGATGCTGCAGAGAAAGGAGTGGTTGACGTTTTTGTTTCACCGGCACAACGCCCACCTGGCATCCTTTCACACCTTTTCCAATTACCGCTGTATCTGGATCATCAGTATCATTATCCTGGCCGTCACCTCCCTGTCCCCCCTGGTGATGGCCACCTTCATCAACCAGCGGTTGATCCAGCAGGCCGTGGATGCGGAACTGGTTCTCCAGACCGAGCGGGTCACCTCCAATGCCAAACGGTCCATGCGGTTTTTCTTAGAAGAACGGCTGAACGCCCTGCGGTTCATCGTGAACGAACTGCCCTATTACGCTTTGATCGATAATGCACACCTGGGGGAAATCCTGCGCAACCTCAAGCTGGGATTCGGCGGATTCACAGACCTGAGCATCATCGATGCCGACGGCAGCCAGGTGGCTTATGCCGGCCCCTTCAACCTGGAGGGCAAGAACTATAAAACCCAGCCCTGGTTCACCAAAAGCATTGAAAGTGACAATTTCATCAGCGAGGTGTTCACCGGATACCGGGATGTTCCCCACATCATCATTGCGGTCCGTTCTATAAATGCCCTGGGCCGGCTTTTCATTCTCCGGGCCACCCTGGACACCCAGCGTCTCATGGACACCCTGCTCTCCTATAAAACCAATGTCCACACCGATATTTTTCTGATGAATCACGCAGGTGTGCTGCAGACCCCTTCCAGCACCTATGGAAAAATTTTCACTCCCACCCATCTGGGTATTCCCGAATTTTCGACCACGACAAACGTGATTCCGCCTGAAAACAAAAGTGACCATGCCTTTATCACCGGATATTCCTACATTATCACCGAGGCGGTGAGCACCCCGTTCATTCTCCTGGTGAACAAGGAAAAATCCGTTGTCATGGGTACCTGGCTGAACCTGGGAAGAACCTTCAACTGGATCATCAGCATCAGCTGTCTGGTGATGATGATCATTATCACCCTGGTTTCCACTTTTATGGTGAACAAGCTGTATTTAGCGGACAAAGCCAAGGCGGAAACCATGATGAAAATGGAACAGAGCCAGCAGCTGGCCTGCATCGGGCAGCTGTCCGCCGGCATTGCCCATGAGATCAACAACCCTTTGGCTTTGATCAATGAAACCGCCGGATACCTCAAAGACCTGTATCATTTCGCAGATGAACATCAGAACGACCAGGAGATCATGGAACATCTGGATGACATTCTGGAGGCAGTTTCCAGATGCGGCACCATCACCAGCCAGCTGCTGGGATTTGTCCGGCAGTTCGATGTTCAGACCTCCAACGTGGATGTGGAAAAACTGATCACCGGTATTTTGAATTTCCACAAAAAGGAAACCGAATACAAAGGCATCCATATCACCACTGACATTGCGCCTGATACCCCTGCCATCGAGACCGACCGGGGCAAACTCCAGCAAATCCTGCTAAACCTTATCAACAACGCCTTCCAGGCTATAGAGGCCAACGGATGCCTGGATATAACGGTATCGCACCTGTCCCCCGACCACATCTTCATAGAGATCAAAGACACCGGATGCGGCATTCCAGAAGAAAACCTCAAACGGATACATGAACCTTTTTTCAGCACCAAAAAAGAAAAAAAGGGAACCGGACTGGGGCTTTCCATCACTTACGGACTGGTCAAAAAACTGCAGGGAAATATCCGGGTGGAAAGCAGTGAAGGTGTCGGGACCATATTTACTGTCACTTTACCGGTCAAGATGAAAAAAGAGGACAAGGCATGAAGATTATTCTTGTGGATGATGAAAAAAAATTCGTCAATATGCTGGCCAAAAGACTGTCCCTCCGCAAATTGAACGCGGATGTGGCCTATTCCGGGGAAGAGGCTGTTGAAAAAGCGGCCCGGATTCCTTACGATCTGGCTGTGCTGGACCTGAAGATGCCCGGCATCAGCGGGTTTGCATTAAAAAGAAAACTGCTGGAGATGCTGCCGGAAATCAAACTGATTTTTGTCACCGGGCACGGCGCCATCGATAAAAACGGAAACCATGACCATTCAGATGATATCTTTCTGGCCAAACCGTTGAACATCGACACCCTGATTAAAACCATCCACCAAACCATCCATCCGGATAAACAATAAAACGGGGGGACACAATAATGAACCAGCACACCATTGACCTTGTGAACAAACAAGGACTGCAGTTTTTCGGATCAGTGAATGCCAGCATTTCCCATGAACTGAAAAATATTTTTGCTATTATTTCGGAAACCGCCGGATTTCTAAATGACCTGACCCAGTTGTCCAAACAGGGCAAACAACTTGAATTGTCTGTGCTGGAAAACTGCTGCAACAGCATTTCCGAAGAGATCGAACGGGGATTTGATACCATCCGCCGCATGAACCAGTTTGCCCACAGCGTTGATGATCCGGTCAGGGAAACAAGCATCCTGGACACCCTGACCCTGGCTGTCAAACTGACCGGTTTTTTGAGCTTTGCCAAAAAGACACACCTAAATGAAACATCGGTTGACACCACGGTTTTTACCAGCCCGTTCCTGCTTCAGGCGCTGACATATAAGACATTGGGCGCCCTTTACAAGACATTGAATGCCGGCGACGAACTGACACTGATTCCGACGTTCGGTGGCCCTGATCCATCAGGTGTCACCCTGGTGTTCTCCCACGGGCAGCCCGCCGATCTAACGGATTTCCCGGACCCGCTGACCGCTGAGGTGGCAGATGCGCTCAAGGCGGTATTCAAAAAAACAAAAACCGGGCTTGAACTGTTCATTCCCCGGACAAATGACTACCTTGCCGCCGCACTTGCTGACAGGCAGCCGGTGCAAAAATCCATCTGAGCGGATCATGCAGCCAGAGCGGCAAATAGATGGAACATACAGCAGAATGCATACAACATACAACACATATGGGAGGCAGTTATGACCGACACAGAAAAAATTCATCTCTTACTGGTGGATGACGAGGTAAAATTTCTCAACGCCCTTACCGACCGGTTGAAGCTCAAATTTTTTGACATCACCCCGGTGACCAATGGTGAAGATGCCATTGATGTGGCAAGAAAAGCAAAATTTGATGTGGCCGTGGTTGATCTTCAGATGCCCGGTATTGACGGGGTGCAGCTGCTCAAAACCCTGAAGAAAAGCCACCGGTTCCTGGAAGTCATCATCCTGTCAGGCCACGCCACCATCGATACCGCAGTTGAATGCACCAAACTGGGGGCATACAAGGTGCTGGAAAAACCCTGCGGATTTGACAAACTGGTGGAAACCATCAAGGAAGCTTATGAATCCCGACTGAAAAAGAAATTTGAAAACGATACCAAGCGCATGAAAAAAATCCAGTCCCTGGCATTCGGCCAGTCTCCCTTAGGTATCCTGCGGGAACTGACCAAAATGGATGACAATGAAAAATAGTGCCCCGTCCTGAAAACGCTTTCCCTCTTAATCACGATGAGCCCCTGGCAAGGTTCTGTGACTGGACCATCCGGTTTCGCAATCCCGGGCCAGACACAGGATCCCGCCAGGTTCGGGATACGTCTGAAGAGCAATTGCCTTTTCAGTGGCCTGGTGCATGCTGCCGGGAAGACTAAAAATCTATCCCGTCAGCATCCTGGTAGTGCCGGAGTTCTGGAAGTTGCAGATGAACGTGTATTGACTAAAATCATCCCAATAGTTATACTTCAGGTATTAAGAGGTGCCAATAAAAAATGCCGAATGTAAAGACAACCATATCAATTGAAAAACCCGTTTTTGAACAAATGGATGTTCTTGCTAAAAAATTGCGTGTTTCCAGAAGCCGATTTTTTGCAATTGCAGCCCGGGAATTTATTGAGCGCCATAACAATATGGCGCTTCTCAAACAGATAAATGCGGCATACAAAGATTCATCTGAAACTGACCCAATGATTACAAGGATGCATTCAAATCACTATGGAATGGTAAAAGATCAATGGTAATCAACCAGGGAGATATTTTCTGGATAGAGTTCAAATTCCCTGACGGATCAGAGCCAGGATACCGCAATCCGCATCTGGTCATTCAAAACAACCTGTTCAATCGCAGCCACATAAACACTGTTTTTGTCTGCACGCTCACGTCCAATATGAAAAAAGCCAGCGCGCCTGGCAACGTAGCTTTGAACAAAGGAAGCGAACTTACCCCAAAAAAGCGTCGTGAATATTTCACAGATCTTCACAGTCAACACAAGCGATTTGTACGAAAAAATAGGCATCTTATCAAAAGATCGTGTCTTTCAGGTTCTTCAGGGCATTCGACTGCTGACTGAACCCAGAGAAGCAGATTGAACATGTGGCAGAAAACCCAACCACATACCTGGTTCGTGTTAATTGGTGTTAATTTTTGAAATCTCTGCACAGAGGAGAAATGAGCCCTTTAAAAAAATTTGATACTGCAGTACTGCTGGATATGATCACCGAGGGGGTTGTTCTTATTCAGAAAAATGGAAGGATCACCTTTGCCAATAACAGCTTTGCTGAGCTCAGCGGCGTTGACAACCACTCCCTGACCAACATGCTTTTTACAGAATTTGTTGCCCGTCAGGATAAGCAGCGGGTGGCGCGTTTTTTCTTTCAGTTGATCCAATCTTCCGGGTCCATCAAGGACACCACGGAATTTTCATTCAAGAACCGTTCCGGCACTGAATATCTGGTTGAAATGAACGCCCGGACCCTCACCCATGACAATAAAAACAGTATCCTGGCTTCGGTGTCTGATATCACCGAACGGAGAAAAACACGGAACAAGCTTAAAAAATTACTGGACCTGATCCCTGAGGTGGTGTTAACCACCTCCCCGGAAGACATTACCCGGATCGTCAATATTTCCAATGCCACGGAAAAACTGTGCGCCATCCCGTCGGAGGAGTTTATCTCAGGTGCCTTTCACATTTTTGATATTGTCCACCCGGATGATTATGATGCGGTGGTTCATTTCTATAATGATATCATTGACAAAGAATTTGATTCGCTGGAGTACCGGATTATATCAGCTGACGGACAGACCAAATGGGTCAATGATTCTGCGGAAGTGATCTACAAAATAGGCGGCCGGGGTAAAATAGAAAATATTCTGCATTTCATACGGGATGTCACGGAACGAAAGATGCATATGCAGCAGCTGACTTCGGCACTGGACAAACTGAGGGTCAGTGAAAAACGGTACCGGAACATTATTGAGACCGCCACCGACGCCATATTCATCGTCACCCCTGAAGGCCGATTCCAGCAGATCAATCCTGCCGGAATCAAGCTGTTCGGCTTCACAGACCTGGAACAGGCGTTGGCCGCCAATATCAATGACCATTATCTGGATTTGAAGCAGCGGGCATATGTGATCCGTCAAATCAAGACAGATGGAGAGATTACTGACTATCCCATACGGATTAAAACTGTTTCCGGAAAAATCCGTGAAGTAACCATCACCGCCGGTGCCAAAAAAGACTGGGATACCGGAGATCTTGAAAGCTATCAGGCAATTATTCACGATATCACTGTCACCCTCCATAAAAAAGAGATCGAAACCTATCGCAGAACCATGAAAGGACTGGCAGACTCCATCAACAACCTGGCCCAGACCTATTTCTCTTTTATCGGCCTGATGAAAGAAAATCTGAGCGATCTGAAACAGGATCCGAAACATCTGGATACGGCACTGGAAGAGCTCATGGCGGATATCAACGTTTTCAGAAAATCCCTGGAACGGCTGGCCAGGCTCGGTAAAATTGCCAGAGACGCTTATGCCACCCCCCCTGACATATCCGAGGACGGGTCCAGTAACGAAGGCATGTACTATTTTGACACCCGGTGAACCAAGGCCGGCCAAAAGCAACGTCTCACCCATGAATTGGGCTGAATCCCCCCTTTTTTTATAAAATAAGAAATTTACGGAATCATCCCGTCATGTTTTTTTACGAACGGAAAAAAAACATGACGGGATTTTTTTTAGGCCGGATTCATAACCTGGATTATCCTGAAGCGAATACAAAACGATATATAAATATTATTATTAAATACAATAAGTTAGGGCAATAAACAGACAACCTTCATTGTCTGGCATATAAATTGAATTAGTGAAACCTCAAAACAGGCAAAAAAGGTTTTGAGGTTTTTGCCTAAAACCCGGACAACTCAATTACAATGGAGGAAAGATTATGAAAAAATCACTGTTTGCATCATGTTTAATGGGTGTGGGATTTCTGGTATTGTCACTTATTGTGCCCATGACTGCGGCGGCTGGCCAAACGCTGCGGTACAGTAGTTCTGCCCAGGTTTTTGAGGCATTTGAAAATGCCAGGCTGAACACTTTTACCCAGGACACAGGCATTGCCATCGACCTGTTTGTGTCATCATCCCAGTCCTGCGTCTATCGACTCTTGCAGGACATGACCGATGTGGCCAGTTCGGTCCGGCCCCTGTCCCAGCGGGAAAAGAATTTCGGACTTGAGGCCATCCCCTTTGCCAAAGATCCTTTGGCGGTGATCACCCATCAGTCCACCCCTGTGGATTCCTTGACAACCGAACAGCTTCAGATGCTGTTTTCAGGAAATGTCGACAACTGGAAAGAGGTGGGCGGGCCTGATCTGGCCGTCACCCTGGTGGTGCCCGGAGAACAGACCGGGGCCCACAAAAACTTCAGGCGCCAGGTGATGCGCCACAATGACGTACAATATGATTACATGACCTACACCTCCACCCGGGTGCTGGAAGCAATTGAATCCCTGCCTCCGGGTGCGGTATCCTTTATTTCCAGAGGCGCCCAGATCACCCATCCCAAGGTGAAGGTGGTGCAGATCGACGGTAAAAAACCCGGCGATGCCGATTACTCCTTTTACCAGATGTTCCATCTGGTGACCAAAGGCGAACCTGCCGGCACTGTCAAGGTTTTTGCGGATTTTATCAAATCTGACAAGGGAAAGGCTCTGATCCTGGAAAGGGGCATGCTGCCTGTCGAATGATTCTGTCTTCCGGGAAGCTCTTTGGAGTTACAAGCCGGACCGGTGCAGCGCATCGGTCCGGATACCTTCTGAACATATTTCAGGGAAATCGAAATGTCCGAAAGGTGCTTACCGGTGTGGTCATCGCCACCGTGCTCTGTCTGGGGGTCAGTGCCTGGCTGGATATGCGGGCGGCCCGGCAGGTGGGAGATACCGGCCCGAGCGGGACCGGAAAGGAACTGGCAGCCCGGGCCGTCCACCGGTTCAGCCTGCGCAAATCCAACCCCATGATCACGGTTAACTGCACCGCTATTTCAGAAAATGTGATTGAAAGCGAGCTGTTCGGACATGTCGAGGGCGCATTCACCGTTACCTGGAAAAATTTTCCGGGAGATCACTGCGGATGCGCCAATCAGTCTAAAACTGCCCTCGAGAGCAAAAGTCCGGACCCATTTACACGGTATATACCAAGTACCCCATATAGCCTGCATAGCAGCACAGCAGAAGAAAGCCGCCGCTTCGGCGGATCGTATAGTCTCCCCGCATCAACAGCCAGGGCAGTAAACTCACAAGCAGCATCACCAGATAATCGTATACCAGACCGCTTTCGAAAAAACCGCCGGGTATCGGGATGGGGCGGACAATTGCGGCTGCCCCGATCACGCTCAGGATATTGAACACGTTGCTGCCGATCAGGTTGCCGATGCTGATGTCCATTTCCTTCCGAAGCGCAGCAACCACGGAGGTGGCGAGTTCCGGCAGGGATGTGCCCAAAGCAACAATAGTGAGCCCGATGAATTTTTCACTCACCCCGAAGGTTTTCATAATCACCACAGCAGCATCAATGAGGACCTGGGCCCCGATCACCACCCCGGCAATGCCCAAGATGATCAGAAGAATCTGTTTTGGCCGCGATTCGATGATTCCGATCTCTTCGAGTTCTTCTTCAGCCTCGGCAACCAGTTCCCGGGCGTGGGCGGCTTCTGTGTCTTTTCTGGCGGATGTCTCTCTAACGGATGCCTCCCTGGCCAGCCGGGTTTCACGTGCAGAAATATAATAGTTGAAGACCGTATAAAGAATCACGCCGGCAAAGAGTGTCACACCTTCAATCCGGGTAATGCGAGAGTCCATGGAGAGTATGAGCAGATAGATCGAAATGCCGAGCATCAAGGGGATATCACGCCTGATCACAGACTTGTCCGCCGTAATCGGCATCAAGAATGCCGCCGCTCCAAGAACCAGGGCGATGTTGCAGATATTGCTGCCCACCACATTGCCCACAGCGATCATGCTTTTTCCAGCCAGCGAGGAGACCACGCTCACAACCAGTTCGGGTGCTGAAGTGCCAAAGGCCACCACAGTCAAGCCTATCACCACCGGGGTCACCCCCAGGCTCCGGGCCAGATTGGCTGCACCTTTCACCAGCCATTCCGCACCATAATAAAGCAGTGCGAACCCAACAATCAACAAAACAACTTGCAACCACATGTCCGCCTCCTTTTAATTTATGTGAAATTAACACATACATGGCCATAACAGCGTTTACTATGTCAATCAATCCAGCAGGTCCAAAACTGTTACAGCAAAACATATGCCGCATTCACAGAGAAAAGGACACGGTTGACACACCAGGGGGAAACCGGTCCACAACTGCGGGCCCTGTAAGAAAAAAAACACGCAACCGGCCCGGTTAAACAGGTACCGGCCAAGGATACCATCCAATGCATAAATGTCCACGAAAAATTTCAATGAACAAGATTCTGTCAATCGGCAGTGGACTGCAAGGGGACCGGCTACCCGGTACGCCAGAGGTCACCCGTATTAAAAAAAATGGGGGTGACTGCTCTGATCTCCTCTAAAAAGACCGTCCCTATAAACCCGGTAAAATGGTGCTCTGGGCATCCCTGGCCGGGTTCAACAAAGGGGCGGGCGGTGGCTACGGTCCCGTGGTCACCGTCGGGGGGCTTCTATAAAAGCCGGAGATGGCATTTATAATTGTTTTTAAGGCCTTGGTACGAATTATGAATATGTTATCTTAAAAAAGCTCCAGCATATCGTTTGTTCTGATTTTGGGATGGAAAAAATACAGAAGTTGTAATGGTTTGGTCCTGAAAAAAATATCCGGATTCTTATGGTATTGGTCAGCCAGTAACTTTAATAAAAAAAAGGAAATTCCATGTTGCCAAAAAAATATATAAAACGATGTCCACTGGATAGAAGAGCGTCTTTAAATCGAAGAATAGTAAATCTTGGATATCCAGGCAAAGAGCAAAGAATGGGAAAAGACAGACGGAAGGGCTGGGACGACAGATTAGAATGGACTTCATTAGACCGGAGACCTTCTTTGGGGGACGCGAATTTAATTTCCAGCCATTTTCAGGAATTTCTTCCCTGCTATTTTATAGGGTAACACCCAGCATGAACCGGAGGACCGCCGGCATGGTCAACCGGTTCCTTCGGAAGAGTCCATTGTGTTCACCTACGGGATGATGAAAAGCCCCTGCATGGTTGAACTGCTATCTTCGAAACTGATCCGGGAGATTCGGATTCCGTCCGATACCCAGCTTTTCTGGGCCTATGGGACGGCTTCTGGCAGTTTATCAAGAATTAAAAGGTGCCGGATAGCAGTCTGCTCCGGGATGAATATGTAACGTTTCAAAAATCATAGGATTGAACGGTATGCTAAAGAAAATGGTACTTCGGTAGCAGTATTCTCAGCCAGAAATATCAGGTACATGGAAAAAATGCCTGCTTCGGACATTAAAAGGGGCAGTCTCATATGACAGTGAAACCCACCTATGAAGAATTGGTAAAACGGATTCAGGAACTAGGGTTAAGACACCCGGTGAACGATCCGGGTCTTTCTTGTAGATAACGTATCACCCCTGCGGGGAACCGAGTTCATGGAAGGATGGTGCAGCCATGATAATCTTTCTGCCAAGTATCCCATAACCCGGCAAATGCAGACGGTTTTCTGGATGGCAACTGAAAATAGTATTTGGTCTTTTTCTTGCTCGGCCCGTGCACTAAATATCTGTCAGATCCGGCAGCATGGCCCCGGATTTCATCAGATTCCGATGCAGTTCGTAACACCGGGAAAGGTCATGGCAGATGTGCCCCCTGGGGCTTTGTTTCAAGTAATCGGTCAGAAAGGGACGATAGGCCGGATGGGCACAGGTGTTGATGATTTTTTTGGCCCGTTCCATGGGTCCCAGGCCCCGCAGGTCTGCCAGGCCGTGTTCCGTGACCACGATCTGCACGGAATGTTCGTTGTTGTCCACATGAGGCGTCATGGGAACTACCGAAGAGATTTTACCTCCTTTTGCCACGGACGGGGTCATGAAGATGGACAGATGGCTGTTCCGGGTAAACTCGCCACTGCCCCCTACCCCGTTCACGACATGGGTGCCGAAAACATGGGAGGAGTTGACATTGCCGTATATGTCCATTTCCAGGGCCGTGTTCATGGCAATCACGCCCAGGCGGCGGATAATGCCGGGGTGGTTGGATATCTCCTGAGGCCGCAACACGATGCGGCTTCCGAAAAAATCCATATTATCCGTGATCCGGGTCAGTTTTTCCGGCACAACAGTCAGGGCTGTGGCGGATGCTCCCAGCAGTTTGCCCTCTGACATCAGGTCCACCATGGCATCCTGGAACACCTCGGAATACATATAAAACGGCGGGATATCAGGATGATGCCCCAGCCCGGCCAGCACGGCATTGGCTGTATTGCCCACCCCGGCCTGGAACGGGAAAAATTGTTCAGGGATCCGGCCGGCCTGTTTTTCTTTCAGCAGAAACCGGATCACATGATCTGCGATCTTTCGGCTCACCACATCTTCAGACCCGAAGGCCCCCACCTGATCTGGCTGATTATTTTCAACGATTCCCACCACCTTTTTCGGGTCCACCTGGGAATAGGGCCACCCGATCCGGGTCAATGGCGTGTGCACATTGATGGGGGACCGCCGGGGAGGCGGTGGGATGATGAAAATATCCGCCAGTTCCCGCAGCCGGTGGGAGTGGTGATGGTTGATTTCGATGATCACCTTGTCAGCACAGGCCAGCCACGTGGGAGAGGCACCGATGGAAGTAGACAGGTACACCCGCCCGTCCGGGGTGATCTCTGTGGCCTCCACAACTGCCACATTCACTTTACCAAAAAAACCGGCACTCACGGTCTGGGCCAGGTGGGACAAATGCATATCCACATATTCGACCTCCTGACGGTTGATCTGGTCCCGCAGTTCACGTCCCCCCTGATAAGGGGCCCGCCACTGAATGGCATTGGCCTTTGCCAGATCATTATCAATATAATCTCCTGCCGATGCCCCGGTGAGCACCCTGATACGAAAATCTCTGCCCTGACTGTGTTCCGCCGCTGCATGTTCCGCCAGTATTCTGGGGACAACCTTTGCACCGCCGGCAGGGGAAAATCCGGAGAATGCGACGGTATCCCCGTTTTTGATCAATGAAAGCACCATATCTTTATCCAGAATTTCATATTTTTTCATATTTTTGATTCCATCCTGACTGGTTTGGTTTAACACACCTGTTTGCATTGCATGGTCCTGAGAAAATAACATAGCAAGTTTTATGCCCTTTTTCAAAACATTGCCAAACAGCCAGTCTCTTTTATTAGATGAAAGACCTGTCCGGTTCAGTATGGTACATTTTATTCTTCAATGCCGTCCGGCAGCCCCGTGTTCATAGACACTTTTGACCGCCATCCCTGAAATGGGCCGTGCTGAAACGATCCCTGTCCACCGGGGTTTCCGGCAGGAACCGCATTTCATCATTGCCGTACTCCGCCGGGAAGGTGATGAAAAATGGATTCTGCGGGCCACGATAAATACCCAGGCATTCCGTACCCTGGTGGAAAATGTGCGCATCGGTGAAACCGGCGAAGTCTATCTGGTCAACACCCAGGGGCTTTATCAGACTACCCCCCCGGTTCGGCGGATCCATCATGGACCCTACCGATGTGGTTGTGGAACCGTTCAAGGACACGGTTGCCGTCGATGTTTACAAAAATGCCAAGACAGACAGTTTTTCCGGCCAGGTGGTGGGAAAATTCTGGCTGACAAACCCGGAATGGCTGCTGGTGGTCAAGCAGGCCGGTGCCGAAACCTTTGAGGAGATGGACCGTGCCCGGTTTGTCAATCTCCTCTTTCTGCACCTGAGCGCTCTGAGCATTCTGGTGGCAGCTATATTCATCACCCGCCATATGGTGGGGATCATACGGAAACGGGATGAACATGCGGCCCGGTTGAACAACCAGCTGATGCAGGCCAGTAAACTGGCCTCCATCGGGGAGCTGTCCGCTGGAGTGGCCCATGAAATCAACAATCCGGTGGCCATTATCATGACCGAACGCCAGCTGGTTTTAG
>JAABSO010000027.1 GCA_011390335.1 Desulfotignum sp.
AGCAAATGTCAGGTGGAATCCCCACGCTCATCCCGGACACGAAGCACCAGATCCCCCTGGTCCAGGTTCTTTGATGGCAGGGGGAAGCGGATGTTGTCATTGCGGGGATAGCGTTTGCCTGTGGCGGGAAGATCGCTGTCGAGCCCGGCCCATCTGGCCCGCACCAGGCGGCCGTCACCAGCGTCGCTGTCCCGGATGCCCACGGTGAGGGTGTGCTGAAACAGGTGTTCACCAAAGTAGTGGCGGTCCCGGAGCACCCGGCGGTTGCGCACGTAAAGGGGGAGAACACGCAGCCGGATCTGAAAGTTGGAATAGCGGTCCTGAGCGCTGGGCCGGTATGCCTTCATCAGATAGGTGCGGAAAAGGGTTTCACATCCGGTCTCCAGGGCCCGGGCCGGGACGGTCAGGGCTGAGCCGTGCTCCTCGCGCTGGTCCGTCATGACGATCTGTTCACCCCGGATCAGCACCGTGGTCTCGATCAGCAGAAAGCGCAGATCCTCGTCGTTGCGCAGGGCGTTCTTGAGGCGGACGTTTTCCAGGTCGATGCGCACGCTGGTGTCACCAAAGAGGAAGCGCTGGAGGTTCTGGTACCCTTCTTCCGAGTTGACAATGCCCAGGGGCCCGCTGTGGCTGCGAAAGACAAAGGCACGGCTGCTGTCTTTGACATAGGCGTGGTCCATCTGCACCAGGCCGTCGCTGCCCGGTCCCACGGCCAGCCGGGCCAGGTTGTAGTCGGTGTGGTTGGTGCCGACCAGCGAGAAGACCCGGTCAACAGGAAAGTGCCCGCCGATCTCGTTCAGGCGGTTCTGATCCCAATCCTTGGAGAACCCAAGGAACTCGCACATCCGGTCAGGGCCGAAGGTGTTGGAGTCATTGAGCCCGAGCAGGTCGCGCACGCTGGTCAAAAAGCCGAGACCACGCCGGAAGTGGATGCCCCGGTGCGGTGTGGCATAGGTGAAGAGCCGGTCAATCTTTTTTGCGGCCTCCTTCTTTAAGACCCGCTGGATCAGGGAGCGGCAGATGAGCCCGCCCATGGAGTGTGCCACCAGGTGGACCCGCTCAGCACCCGTCTGCGCCAGGACAAAATCCACCAGGCAGCCCAGGTTTTCCCCCAGGGTCTCGATGACATCCCGGGTGCCGTCGCCGGCACGCTCCGAGGTCCGGTCATAGTAGCGAAAGATCCAGAGGGACCGGACAGGGAACCTGCCGGCCTCATACCTCTTATCCTCGCCGTTGAGCAGCTCCACGGCGCCGCCATTGCCGGTCCTGGCAAAGAGATCCGTGTAGCCGTGGTCCTTGATCAGACGGACCAGGGGGCTTTCGAAGATGAAGAAGTCCGGATCACCGTCCGGGCCGGTCCGCACCTGGGTGGAGCCGAGATTGAAGCCGTAGTACGGCCGGTCCACAGTGGACTCCACAGCCCCCTGGCTTCCGGCGTACCCCCGCACGTAAATGATGGGCAGGTATTTTTCCATGGGTTCCTCCTTTTGCGTTCAGGTAAAACTACGGCCGAAGATTTAATTCTTTATCATCCAGGACCTTGCTGGCCAGTCAAACAACTGAAAACAAAACAACTATCTGATTTTATACAACTTATGTAAAATCCCACACTTTAAGAAAGGCGCCCAGTCAAACAACGATCAAACAACAATCATTTTTGGATCATGCCCGGGTCAGACCATCGGGGCACATTAAAAATGCAATATCTTACTGGGTCCAGTTTATAGACAGTTTTCTGTTGGATTGAACACAGTCTCGTAAATAAAGATTAATCAAATTCTGGTAGGGAACACCTGTTTCCTCCGCCTGCTTTTTGAAATAATCTATAATATCTACACCAATTCGAATGGTAACCTGCTTTTTCAGATTCCTGGCATAAGGATTTTTACGGCTTTTCATATTTTCAAAATCATATTCTTTTCTCATCATGGCCTCCTGAAATACACTTTTTGTTCTTTCCTGGTTGCCTTTCTTGCAGAAATGATACGAATCATTGATTCATCACTGCGATAACAATGGCAAACAACCAAGACTTCAAACTTTTGGCTGAAACCTAAAAGTAAAAATCTCTCTTCATCAATGGAATGATCTGGATCGTCAAATTGAATTGCACTTTCATCGAAGAAGACAGTTTGTGCTTCTTCAAAGGTTACACCATGTTTCGTAAGATTGGTTTTATTTTTGGTATCATCCCATTCAAAGATTAATTTTTTCATAATTATACTGTAAATATATTATAATTATATGTCAAATTGATTATGCAGAATTTTTTAATACAGAACAAATTATTGTGGTACTCTGTTCGATCTTGAACACCAGAATGGGCAGCCGAAAAATAAAAGGGTCACAGGCGGCCGTGACCGGCGTCGCTGTCCCGGATGCCCACGGTGAGGGTGTGCTGGAACAGGTTTTCACATCCCGTTTCCAGGGCCTGGGCCAAAGGTGTCGGCGCCATCGAGCCCGAGCAGGTCCCGCACGCAGGTCATACCGAGGATTCCGGGTCATCCGGCAGCTGTGCCGATGCCATCATGGCGGTCAGGGTTTCTGCCGATGCCGATGGTGAGCTTGCCGGCCGGGCAGTGTTAGGGTTTGAGGCGCAGGCCTTCATGGGTGGTCAGCTGGCGGATCATGTTTTCTTTGAACCGGCTCACTCTTCTAATAAAGCCATGTGCCCCTATTGAGGCAAATGATGATTTGTTCTTTTTTATTGCGTATATGTTGCCAAAATGGCACCGAATGTTTATGATATAAAGATCAGATAAAAAATGGACCATAAAATACAAACAATTAGGAGATGGACCCAAAATGAAAGCTGAAACAAAAACTGCCCGTGTCTCAGCACGGATATCACCAAGTGTCTATGAAACATTAACCGAGGCATCTGAAATCACGGGATCTACATTAAATCAATTTATAGTACACGCAGCGCTTGAAAAAGCCCAGGCTATTATTGAACATGAAAATAAAATCAGGTTAAATAAACAATCTGCTGAACACCTGTTTACATTGATTGAAAATCCTCCAAAATCAAATCCAAAATTGGCCCAGGCAATGAAACAGTGTAAACAGGATTTGAAATGCTAAAAATTGAACTTTTGGATAAGTCGCATAACAGAAAACAGTTTGACTGCGGAAACACCCGATTGAACATCTTTCTGCAAAAGACTGCCAGGCAGCATATTACTAAAGGTATGTCGCGCACCTTTGTGTTGATTAATGATGAAAACCCGAAAAAAATTCTAGGATTTTACACTCTGTCTATTTGTGAAGTCGAAACGGATTACTTACCTCCCACTATCGCTAAAAGATATCCAGATCAAGTCCCTGCTTTAAAATTGGCAAGACTTGCTGTATTAAAAAATTATCAGCACAAAGGCTATGGAAATTATTTGATCGGAAATGCTGTAGAAAAAGTCATTGTTATTTCAGAAAATGTTGGAATAATCGGGCTCTTTGTCGACGCAAAAGATAATCAAGCCAAAGGATACTATGAGCAGTTCGGATTTATCTCCCTCAATGGAAACCCACTCATATTATTCCTTCCGATACAAACACTGGTTCAATACAAATAACGACAATTTTGAAATTTTCCCAGCCCAACGGCCAGCTGGGCCAGGTTATAATTGCAGCATATATTGCAGATTCTGCCGGGAAAAGCCCTTGCCGAATTCTTCGGTCAGATCCCGGGAAAGTCGTTCAATCAGTCGGGAAAAGGTAGGGTTTGAGGCGCAGGCCTTCATGACGGGTCAGCTGGCGGATCATGTTTTCTTTGAACCGGCTCTGGCATGAAAAAAAGAGTGTCTTTAGGTGAAAAAATAGCTCCGCTCTGTCGGTTACAGGGATTGAAACCGATGGGGAAACAACACTGTATCCCTGTATAGTAAAGGGGAGTTAAAAATGCAATAGGGTAAAAGTCCGAATATGCATGACTTTTTTGCGTTGGACCGCAAAAGACCTTTTTAAATGGCGCGTTTTTCGTGGCTTCACAATCTTTACACACCATTTTTACACACCCATCTATTGTTTTCTGGTGTCCGGCCCTGGCTGTTTGCTGCAGCACAATGTTCAAGTTCACGCAGGCATGCATTAAACTCATGTTTTTTCAGCGGCCGCAGCTTTTTGGGCTCCGCTGCACATCCACTAACGAAAACCAGTTTTTTTATCATTTGAGCACACACGATTCCAAATAACCGGTTTATCCGGTTCATTTGGCTTGTTGAATATTCGTTATACTTTTTCGGACAAGTTCGGCTAAAAATCTGGAAAACGGTTCTATATTTTTTCTTACACTTGCTTGTTCCAAAGCTTCCATATAATCATTGCGGGTTTCAAGTGGAATAACTGTCCATGGGTAGGCGCCACTGGCCAACATAACATTCATCAGAAATCTGCCCATGCGGCCGTTTCCATCAACATAAGGGTGAATATAAACAAAGAAAAAATGGCCTAAAACAGCTTTTACAGCCGGATTTTCTTCATCATTTAAAAGAGAAAAGAGCGCAGGCATAAGATCTCGCACAGCTTCGTACCGGGGTGGTACATGCATTGATTTTCGGATATAGACAGGTTGGTTTCGGTAACCGGCAAGGTCGGATGCGTTTATAAGACCGGCGCTTACACTCGGGGCAAATAATTCTCTGTACCATATGGAATGATCATGTCGCACCACCTCACCCGAAGATTTTTTATTTAAAATTTTTGTCAAGCTTTTCTTTACAGCTTGAAAAGCTTGCCAGTAACCACGAGCAGCCAAAGCATCTGCGTATTCTTTATCTTTTGGGTTGGCTTCCGGGTCCCACGCCCCTGAGCGAACACGTTTAATCAATCCTTCACTGACGCGATAGCCTTCAATAGAAAGTGAATGATAGGCATCAGTCAAATATATATCATCGACATGTTTAAGATATTCATCCGCGTTCTGGTTTAATAGGGGCGCTTGCGGAAAGGTTTTAAGGACAATACCGCGCATATCCGCCCAGTGCATCCGTATCCGGTTGACGTATGGAGAAAGTTGGTACTCGTTAAAAATGATAGTAGGTTTTTCTTCAAAGGGATCATTTTCCGTAATGCTGTATCCGGCAGCTCTCATTGCATCAATGATATTGTCAGCAATAACATTTTTCCCAATATTTCGGAAAGCTGCCGCAAGCCTTCCTGCTACCGTACTATGCCCACCTTCAAGGAGCTTATGCAAGATCTCGGAGGCATCTGATATCATGTACAGCGCAGCGCGGACATCTATAGGATTATTTGAATAATATCCGGGAGCACATGAAATCAAAGCAATAGGCAAGGTCATAATCCGTATGTTCTCCTTGATTTCCATATCATTTTTATCCGGCAGGTTCAGGCGAACGTCCATTATCGATGTCTCATGAAGAAGAGATATTGGCTTGTTCCCCCCTTTTGGAGTGCGAACAAGAAGTTGATTTGGTACGTTCCAGTTGCCGCTGTGAATGCTCAATGATTGCTCAGGGGAGAGACACCAAAGATTTCCAAACCTTGATTTGAGATAATCACCACAGAAGCTCCAGAATGACGTATACCAGGCTGTGCTCTCTCCAGCCGACTCTTCAGGGCGGGCTGGAATATACCAGCCTTTCATCACTTCTTTAATAAAGCCGCTTTTGACAAGGCGTTCCCGGTGAGTTCGTGATAAATTTTTTGTTTGGATCGCAACAATACCTTCGTCCTGAAGTTTTTTCAAGACAGCGAGGGATTCTGCAAGTTTATCCTGTAACGTTGGCATTGTCGACCCATGTACATGTTATTTTTAGATTATTGCGTTGTATCTTTTTTAGGTTATTCAGTCAAGTGGTATTTAGGTTAATGAGCTGTACTCTATTTAGGTTTTTGTGTCACAAACGCCATGAACTTGAAAATAACCGACCACATCCGGTTCATTTTCGTTGTTGGGTCGGTTTGTCAATCAATACTATTGGTCCCAAACAGATCTTTTTGAAATCCAGCAACATAGTTCAGCATTCCTGTATCAAGGACTTGGAGTTTTTGCGATTTTTTTTATGTTTGGCACATCGAGGCCGGAAAATCGCCAGACACCGTCTGGCGAATCTATTTTCTGTTTTACGCCGAATTTAAGATCATTTGTTCCGATCATGAGAAATATCTTAGAAGGCTGCCATTTCGTTATTTGATTAAGTCTGGAAAGGACATGCTCAGTTCTGTCTGCCAGTATGCCTCGATTTGCAATTGTATAATAATGCTTAATCTTCGAATGTCTGGCGATTTGGCCGCCAGTGCCCAAGCTCCTTGCTTCGGCGCATACAGAGAGCTTGGAAATAGTACCGGAAATCCGACCCGGTGAGGAGGTGGGGAGGGTGCAGAAAAGAGAACCGGAGCCTGGAAACAACCGGCTCCGGTTCATGGAATAGACATCGTATTATTGCTTTTTGTCGAACACTTGTGCCGGTCTTGTGGTATCTCCTGTGGCATTGGGAAAATCCGGGGCTTTGTAGGCTTTTTTGTTGTGCTCAATGAGTTCGCGGCCTTCTTTCATGAACAGGTTGTAGCGTTTTTTACATTCATAAAATCCGTGCCACCAGGCATAATCCGGAGCCATCATTGCCGCTCCCATCCTGGCCCGGCGGCCTTCGTGATGCCAGAGTTCATAATATTCCACTTCCAGGGCTTCATCAAAAAACCGGGTGTTGTCCAGAAGGCCTTTCTCATACAGTTCATCCAGCAGCGCCTTGGCCGGTGTAAAGTACACGGAATTATACTCTTCAATCGCCTGGTCCAGTTTTATATAATGATCGTTCACCCATTTGTCCCCGTGGCACTGGGTGCAGACCTCTTTCATTTTGTTTCTTTCCACTTCCCAGTTTGTTTTGGCCGGAAATGCGGCAAAATCTTCGGGCCGGACCGTGAACGGGGCCTGCAGTTCCCAGGAAAGGCGTTCGGTCACATCATGGGATGTTTTAACTGTGCCGGAACCCGACATATGGCAGGATGCGCATGTGGGGCCTCTGTAATCAATACCCGCCGACCAGGTGCCCGGGGCTGAAGTCCAGTTGTATTCATCTCCGAAGGCCTTATAAATGTCCCCGTGTTTGGATTCCATGTAGATTTCAATCTGGGGATGGTCCGGCCCCAGATGGCACTGGCCGCAGGCTTCCGGCTTTCTGGCTTCCATAAGGGAAAACCGGTGACGGGTATGGCAGCTGGTGCAGCTGCCCAGACTGCCGTCCAGATTCACGCGGCCCACCCCGACATTGGGCCAGGTGTCTGAGCTCAACTCGCCATCTTCTGTTTTCAGAACCGTTCCGTGACAGTAATAACAACCTGTGGTACGTTCCACATCACTGTTCATGCCGTCATTGAGCCATGGATCAATCTTCCAGATAATTTCAATGGTATTGGCATGCTTGCTTTTTGCGTACTGTTTGGCTTCATCCGGATGACACCGGGAACAGTCTTTGGGGGTTACCACCCCGGCAACCGGGACCTTGTATTCCGGTCGCCCGTATTTTGAGTCGGATTTTTCATACTGTTTGTAGTGGGCCTGGCTGACATCCGGATCAAATTCTTCGGCAAGGTGGCAGTCAATGCAGGTGATGTTGGCATTGGCATGCCGGCTGTTGGCCCAGTCCGCAAATATGCCGGGATGTTCCTGCTTATGGCACTGAATACATGCAATCCCGGCTTCGGAAATGCTGCGTTCAATCCGGAATTCTTTTTCCTTGGCCATGGAATTCTGAGACTGGCAAAATCCCGCAGTGACAACAACCAGGCTGAAAAAAACCGACAGTCCTGATACCTGCATCAATCGTTTCATTTTCTGCCTCCCTTCTTCTTGGTATATTTGGTATTAAAATCTTTGAAACTGATTGTAATTATATATCGGTGTTTGATTGTGAACCAGGTCCCGATGGCAGTCCACGCATTTTTTTTCCCTGCCGGGCAAAGCATGTAAAACACTGCGATGCGCCAGCATGGCCCCCCGCTTGTCCGGAATATACAGCAGGTTCCGGTGGCACTTCATGCACTGATAATTTTTAATTGATTCATATGCTGCTTCCCGCTGTTCAGCATGGTCGTATTCATCCATGGTGAAATGCGCAATAACATCTTTGACGCCATGCAGGGTTTTCATATAAAAAAAGTTGACCGTATCATGGGGGGCCGGTAGATGGCAGTCCATACAGTCCGCTACAAACCCATGGGCATTGTTGACGTGAGTGGAGGTTTTCCAGGTGTTGACGGCAAACTGGATTTCATGACAGGATGCGCAGAATTCAGGCGTGGAGGTCCGGACCATGGTGTAATAGGTCATGCTGAAGATGGGAAATCCCAGAAAAATGCCGAGAATAACAAAAAAAATGGGTTTTGACGTACGTTTCATATAACTACATCCTCATTGCTATGGGGAAAGGTTAACAAACGACGCGCGTTATGAGCAGTGTGGATCTGTCTGCTCGAAAACTACAGGTGAATCTTTAAAAAAGAGCAACTTAAATAAAATCAATTATAAAGAAAATTGATATGGTGTCAAGCACCTGATTGCATTTACACCTGTTTTCGCCTCAGACCCCCGGCGGCTGCCGCAACAGGGCGCGGATCTCTTCGCGCAGGGCGGTCATCTCATCCCTGAGCGCAGCCAATTGCCTGGTTCCTGCCAACTCGCCATCGTCATGCTCTGCGTCGCGGCCGACGAAGAAGGTGGCGAGCGCCGCCGTCACGTAGCCGAAGACACCGAAGGCGTATAGCGCCAGAAAGATGCACAGGATACGCCCCTCGATTGTCACCGGCCAGTACTGCGAGCCCATCGTCGTCATGATCATGGCGGTCCACCACAGTGCCTCGCCATAGCTGTTCAGGCCGTCGGGCCCCTGGTTCTCGAAGGTATACATCCCGGCGGCGCCGGCAAAGGTGACCAGTACCGTGAGGGCGATCACATAGCCGAAACCCCGTCGGTTCAGGCTTGCGCCCAGTGCCTTCATTCCGCGGTTCAGCGAGCCGACGACGCGAATCAACCGCAACCCCCGCCCCGCGCGGGCCAGACGGAGCAGTCGAAACGCACGGAAGACGCGGAAGATCCGCAGCGCGGGGATCAGCAGTGAAATGACGGTCAGCCAGTTACCCTTGAGGTAAGCGGCCTTATCCGGAGCCAGGATGAATTTTCCTGCAAAATCGAGAATGAAGATGACCCAGATAATCGTGCCGAGAACACCGAACAGTAAACTCTCGCCCCGAACCAACTCCATGACCAACAGTACCAGCCAAACGAACGCGAGAATCACCATCGGTGTTTCCAGCCAGCCCTCCAAATGGTGGAGCAGTTCGTATCGCTCGCGTTTCAGCACCTCCACGTCCGTGGTTTTCGCGTCAGGATTTTCGCCGTCTGAGTGCATTTGCCTTGCTGGGCGCCGGTTCATGTATTTTTACTCCATTCTAGCCTCACTGTTGAGTACCTTAAGAAAAGTGGAAAGCCGCTTGATGAGGATGTTATCCGTCAGGTCATTCGAGAAGAATTGGACCGTGCTATGCATCATTAATTCTCTCTTTTCCTTTTTAGCAGTCTGCAGCAGCACAATGTTGGCCCCTTAGGTGGCGGATTCCAACCGATCAAGTTTTACGCCACAGTGATATCAGCATCCAGATACACGTCCTGGATGGCATGCAGCAGTTCAATGCCGTCTTTCATCGGTTTTTGGAACGCTTTGCGGCCGGAAATGAGACCGGTGCCGCCGGCACGTTTATTGATGACGGCCGTCCGAACAGCCTGCTGCAAATCATTTTCGCCGCTGGACCCGCCGGAATTGATCAGGCCGATGCGTCCCATGTAACAATTGGCAACCTGATACCGCGTCAGGTCAATGGGATGATCGCTGGTGAGTTTTTCATAGACCAGATCGTGGGTTTTGCCAAAGCCGATGTCTTTGAAGCCACCATTGTTGGTTGGCATTTTTTGTTTGATCAGATCGGCTTTTATCGTGACTCCAATATGATTGGCCTGACCGGTCATATCCGCAGCTGCGTGGTAGTCTTTGTCGCCTTTTGTAAAGTCCGTGTTGCGGAGATAACACCACAAAACCGTGAACATACCAAGCTCGTGGGCACGGGCAAAGGCTTCGGTCACCTCTTCGAGCTGGCGCATGGATTCCTCCGAGCCGAAATAAATGGTGGCACCAACGGCAACCGCACCCATGTCGAATGCCTGTTCCACCGAAGCAAACATGCGCTGATCGTATTTGTTGGGATAGGTGAGCAGCTCGTTGTGGTTCAATTTGACCAGAAACGGAATTTTATGGGCGTATTTGCGCGAAACTGCGCCCAGCGCGCCAAGTGTTGATGCAACAGCATTGCAGCCGCCTTCAATTGCCAGTTTGAGGATGTTCTCCGGATCGAAATAGATCGGATTCGGCGCAAAGGCACCGCCGCCCGAGTGCTCGATGCCCTGATCCACCGGTAAAATGGATAAATAGCCGGTGCCGCGGAGGCGGCCGTGATTGAACACCGTGTTTACATTCCTCAAAACCGTGGAAGAACGATCGGTGTGCACCAACACCCGGTCGATAAAATCCGGTCCGGGCAAATGCAGATTTTCCTTTTTGATGGTGTTGCAGGTATGATACAAGAGCGATCTTGTATCGTCTTTCCCTAAAATTTCCTGGATGTTTTTTAACATGGTGGCTTCTCCTTTTTATTTTGTTTTTCCCGAATATCCGACGGCTTTTTGTGTCTTTTCCATCTGTTTTGGATCACCCTGGTAGCGGAGCATGCTTTCCTAGAAGAGTTGCCGGCTCTGGCCTGGGGAAATAGCTCCGCTCTGTCGGTTACAAGGGATTGCAGGCCGATGGAAAGCTGATGTTGTATCCTTGTATAGTAAAGAGGCTTTAAAAATGCAATGGGGGAAAACCCCCATTTGTGTAAGGTTGGAAGATGCTCTTTGTCAAGAAAATCAGGTGTAAAATACGCAGTTAACCCTGCTTAGAATTGGAAAAATGCGCTTGCAGATGATCACGAATATCAAAGAAATCAGACCAGGATTCACAGGGCAAATTGTTTTCATTCATAAAACCGGCAAGCCGTCCCCGGGCAAAAACCAGGTCCGCTGCCCGGGCCATGTTGAAATCGGTTATACCGTCACCGATGGCAACCTTTTGTTTTGCGTTAAAAAATTTCATCACACGTACCTTGTCTACCAGTTCTGTTTTCCCCTCATACGCTGAGTTGGTCCGAAGATATTGTCTGCTGGTATCCACATCTGCCGCAAAAACCGAGAGCATTCTGTTTATCAGGTTCCCAAGCCTGGTTTCCACCATTCCGCGGATGCCCCCTGAAAGAACCACCATCGGTATATTTTGGGATTCCAGAAAATCAAGCAAGGCCTCAAATCCCGGGCGGATAGAAAAGGTAAGGGTATAATCGAGAATATCGTCATAGTGGGAAGAACCGATAGAATTGATGGTTTTGGTTACGGCTTCCCGTACGGTGATTTTGCCGGATGATAGGTCCTCTCTGCTGGGTTGCCAGGTTTCAGGTGCGAATTTGTTGAAAACCCGCTCCAAAGTATCCTGTTCCGTGATCGTTCCGTCAAAGTCGCAGAAAACAATGCTTTGATATAATTGAGTCTGTTTTTGTTTTATAGCATCCATATTAATTTTCCTGTAAGTCTCTCTGGATGTAGGTTTCCACCATCAGATCTATCAGGTGCCCTGCATACGTCTGATCATTTCAGCAGGGGTGTCTGCCCGAAGGATTACCTGTCGGTGGGGGGCTTTCAGAAATCCCTCCTGCTGTGCTTTGTCCAGAAGGGCATCCATGGGGGCAAAATAATTGTTTACATTCAGGAGTCCAAACGGTTTGGAATGGAATCCTAACAGAGACAGGGTATATATTTCAAAAAACTCCTCAAACGTACCTATTCCCCCCGGCAGGGCCACAAATCCGTCAGACAGTTCTACCATCAGCCTCTTTCTTTCATGCATGGTGGGTACCACATGCAGCTGTGTCAGTCCGGGATGGAAAATTTCCTTGTCCCGCAACGCCTGCACCGTCACGCCGACCACCCGGCCACCCGCCGCAAGAGCGCTGTCTGCCAGCAGTTTCATAAGGCCTGTGTTCGACCCGCCGTATACGCATGTCATACCGTGTGCAGCCAGTTCTGTGCCCATTTCTTTGGCCGCCCTGGCATACACCGGGTCAGCACCGGCGCTGGAGCCTAAAAAAATACAGATCGCATCCATGATTGTTTCAGCTTTCTTTGGTTTTTCCGAACAACCCCTTGCCCTTCAGATTGCAGGTGTTCGACGTATGTATTTGTTGACCGGGCTGGTCAGGATCTTTGCCCCATACCATGTCAGTGCAGCTGGAATGCCCCTTTTGGAAACAGGCAGACCGGGCACGTCTCAGGCGGTTCTTCGCCATAATGGACATGGCCGCACATGGAACAGCGCCAGATACCGGCATCTTTTTCAAGCGTTTTATCCTTTGATACCGGAAATTCAGACAGTTCAGGCATGACCGGTTCATAGGTGTTCAAAGCATGGCCTGCCAGTATCATTCTCTGGATTTCACTGGTGCCTTCATAAATCCGGTAAAGCCGGATATCGCGCATCAGCTTTTCCACGGGAAACATTTTTGTGTATCCAAAACCGCCAAGTATCTGGAGTGCTTCGTCCACCACCTCCCAGGCAGCTTCTGTGGCATACATCTTTGCAACAGATGCAGATATGGTGGCATCAGGCAGATTGTCCGCTTCCCAGGCGGCCTTGTGGACGAGCAGCCGGGAGGTCTCGATCTTCTGGAACATCTCGGCAATTTTAAATTGAAGGGATTGAAAGCTGACGATCGGGGTGCCGAAGGCCTTGCGTTTTTTCACATACGCTATGGCAAATTCCATGGCCGATCTGGCTGCGCCCACGGCAAAGGCACCGATCATGGGGCGGGTCCTGGAAAACGTTTTCATGGCCAGAATAAATCCCTTTCCAGGTTCAGCAATCACATTTTCAGCCGGGACCCGGACATTTTTAAAGGACAGCGCTGCCGTGTTTGAACAGCGTTGTCCCATTTTCGGTATGGGTTCACCGACAGTAACACCCTCCCAGTTTCTTTCAACGACGAATGCGCAGATCCCGTCATGTTTTTTGTCCGGATTAACAGTGGCGAAAATTGTCATGTAATCGGAAATGCCGCCATTGGTAATCCAGAATTTGGTGCCGTTCAGGATATACTCATTGCCATCTTTTTTGGCCCGGCACCGGATACCGGATACATCAGAGCCGGCCAGCGCCTCAGAGGTGGCAAAACAGATCAGTTTGAAATTTTTGGCAATATCGGTGAGATATTTTTGCTTTGCCTTCTCATTGTCCGACAGGAAAATCGGTTCCATGCCCAGTGAATTATCAAAAATCGAAGTGGCAATACCCGGGCAGGCCGCAGATATCTCCTCGGTGATCAGGGCCCCTTCCAGCAGGCCATACCCCATGCCGCCAAAGGCTTTTGGGATGTCCGAATTCATCACCCCGGCATGAAAGGCTTTTTCAAGCACATCGATGGGTGTCTGGTCTTTCTGGTCATACTGCCATGCCCTGGGCAGAACTTCCTCAAGAGCAAATTTCCTGGCATTGCTGCGTATATCCTTCTGGGTGTCGGATAATTGAAAATTGAGCATGCTGCCTCCTTTTTGGTTTCGTTTATTTGCAATTACCGGGGATGATCGCATATTGCACCGCCTTTTGTGCATGAATGGCCGTGGTGTCAAAGAGTTTTACGGGTGTGTCCTTCTGGCCCACCAGCATCCCGATTTCCGTGCAGCCCAGGATGACGGCTTCAGCCCCCTGTTTTGCCAGGGTATCGATGATCCGAAGATATTCTTCTCTGGTTCCGGGTTTTGCGATTCCCAGGCACAGTTCCTCAAAAATTGTTTGGTGGATAAAAGCCCTGTCTGCTTTTTCCGGCACCAGAACATCAAGTCCGTGGTCTCTTTCCAGGCGGCCCTTATAAAAATCCTGCTCCATGGTAAACGCCGTGCCCAGCAGGCCCGTCTTTTTAATTCCGGATCGGATCAGGGCCTCGGCCGTTGCATCGGCAATATGCAGCAGGGGAATATCAATTTTATCCTGTATCTCAGCAGCCACCTGATGCATGGTATTGGTGCAAATCAAAAGAAAATCAGCCCCCGCAGCCTGGATCTTTACGGCGGCCTCTGAAAGATCTTCGGCCACCCCTTGCCAATCCCCCCGTCCCATCAGTTTTTCCACAGGATCAAAATCCACACTGTACAGCACGATTTTTGCTGAATGCAGTCCGCCCAGGGCCTTTTTCACACCCTCATTAATCATCCGGTAATACCCGACCGTGCTTTCCCAGCTCATGCCGCCCAGAAGGCCGATTGTTTTCATATTGCCTCTCTGTATTTTTTTTGTTGTCCTTGCATCAGTGTCCCGGGGAACGGCACGGGCCATACGTGCTCCGGCCGCTTCCGCATCAACACCCGTCAAAGAGGCCGGAAATCCGCTGGCTCTACAGGCCGGGGTCAGCCGATGCTGTATTCTTGTATAGTAAGGAGACTGTAAAAATGCAATAGGGGAAAACCCTTTCTATCCCAAATGATCCAGAAAAACCAGATCGTCTACGGTCAGGGCAAGGGAAAACTTATACCCTGCGATGACTGAGACCGGTTTTAAATCAAAGAGCTCATTACCTGTTTATCCTTTGCCCGGTTTAATTTGACATTTGCATGGGGTCATGTTTTTATCAAAAGCTGTACACCATGGAATCAGAGCAGCCGAATGATTGGATGTAAATGGAAAACGATGCATTCAGAAACTGGTTTGACCAGTATGTGGGCGGGTTCACGGCCGGAGGGGATGCGGCCCCGGATCTGGTGAAAAATATCCGGCTGAAAAAGGGCCATTCAGAACGGGTGATCCAGGAGATCCTGTGGATTGCCAAACAGCTAGGCCTGGATGGTACGGCCCGGCACCTGGCAGCCGTCATGGCCCTGTTTCACGATATCGGCCGTTTTGAGCAATATGCACGGTACCACACCTTTGTGGACTCCAAGTCAGAAAATCATGCCGAGCTGGGGGTGAAAATACTGCAACAGCACCAAGTGCTGGAGAGCCTGCCCACTGACAGGGCGGATCTGATATGCCGGGTGATCTCATATCACAACCGTGCCATCCTTCCCGAAGACGAAACCAAAGAATGCCTGTTTTATACCCGGCTGTTGCGGGATGCGGACAAGCTGGATATCTGGCGGGTGCTTATTGATCATTACCAGCACGGAAACCTTGATGACAACCCGGCTATTTCACTGGGCCTGCCCGACACATCCGGGATCTCAGACCGGGTGTATGACAATGTGGTGAATGCAAAGATTGTGGAAGCCCGCCATGTAAAAAATCTGAATGATTTCAAACTGCTCCAGATCGGGTGGGTGTTTGATATCAATTTTACGCCGGCCCTGCAGCAGGTCAGGGACCGCGGTTATGTGGAGTCTATCTGCCAAACCCTTCCTCCTTCTGACATACTGACACGGATCGAACAGGCTGTGGCCGCCTGGTTTGACAAAAAAATTGGTACCAACCAGCCTCCGCACATCGCCCGGGGCCATTGATTTATCTGCTTTTTTGACGTCGAAATCAGCAGATCCGGCAGATCCATCGTGATAGAAAAAACCTGCGGCCAGTCCTTTCTGCTTGGAAATCCAGATTTTGACAAGTCCTGCGGATTGTATTATAAAACAGGTTTTTTTATGGAAAACTGGAGATATTATGCAGACAGGAAAAATCAGTCAGCGCATCAGAACATATATGAATAAACGCGGCATGGACCTGGCCGGTCTGGCGGAACAGACCGGACTTTCTGTGCAGTTTCTGGAAAACATGCTCTTCGAAAACGTATACCCGCCCCTGGGGCCTTTGATGAAGATCGCAAGGGCCTTGGGCGTGCGGCTGGGCACTTTTCTGGATGACCAGGGAGAGGCGGATCCTTTTATTGTGCGGCACAGCACCCGGGCGGCGGAGTTCAGCGTACCTTCTGTTTCCGGCAAATCCCCGGCCCTGAATTTCTATGCCCTGGGCACAGGCAAGATGGACCGGCACATGGAGCCGTTTTTCGTTGAGATCCTGCCGGAATCCGCCCGGGAGAAATCATTGTCCTCCCATGAAGGGGAGGAGTTCATCGTGGTGGTCCAAGGAGAGATTGAGGTTATCTACGGCAAAGAAACCCATATTCTGGGACCCGGGGATTCCATTTACTACAACTCCATCGTGCCCCATTACGTGAGCTGTCACGGGGATGAAAAAGCCGCTATCCACGCGGTCATCTACATACCGGAATAACAAAGGGGATTTCATGGAAACAGAAACAGATTTGCGGAAGATCACCCTGGGGGATCTTTTGGATGAGACCGTGGAAAAATTCGGTGACCACGATGCCCTGGTGTATGTGGACAGAGATTTCCGCCTCACATACCGGCAGTTCGGTGGACTGGTGGATGAGATGGCAAAGGGACTCATGGCCCTGGGCGTTGAAAAAGGGGAAAAAGTGGCGGTGTGGGCCACCAATATTCCCTACTGGGTGACGCTGCAGTTTGCCACAGCCAAAATCGGGGCTGTGCTGCTCACGGTGAATACCAATTACAAGAGCGCGGAGCTGGCCTATCTGCTCAAACAGTCGGAAGCGGAAAACCTGTTCATCATTGACGGGTTCCAGGATACTGATTACGTGAACACGGTGTATGACCTGGTGCCGGAGCTCAAAACCTGCCAGCGGGGCAGCCTGAACAGTGATGCATTTCCCTGCCTGAAGCGGGTGGGGTTCCTGGGCCAGGAAAAACACCGGGGCATGTACACCATCCCCGAGATTCGCTCCCTGGCCGTGATGGTGGGAGATGACCAGTATGCCCAACGGCAGCAAGGCCTGTCCCCCCATGATGTGGTGAACATGCAGTACACCTCGGGCACCACCGGGTTTCCCAAGGGTGTGATGCTCACCCATTACAATATCGGGAACAACGGGTACTGGATCGGGAAAAACCAGCAGTTCACGGAAAAGGACCGGGTCTGTCTGCCCGTGCCTCTTTTCCACTGTTTCGGGTGCGTGCTGGGGGTTCTGGCCGCCGTGAACCACGGGGCCTGCATGGTGATCCTGGAAGGGTTTGATCCGGTGATGGTCATGACCTCGGTGGAAAAAGAGCGGTGCACGGCCCTTTACGGGGTGCCCACCATGTTCATTGCGCTGCTGGACCACCCGTTGTTTGACAAGTTTGATTTTTCTTCTTTGCGCACCGGGATCATGGCCGGGTCCAACTGCCCGGTGCATGTGATGGAACAGGTGATCGACCGGCTGCACATGACCGATGTCACCATCTGCTACGGGCTCACTGAAGCCTCTCCGGTGGTGACCTACACCCGCATCGATGACGACATCCGGCTAAGAGTGGAGACCGTGGGCCGGGCATTGCCCCATATCCAGGTGAAAATAACGGACCCGGACACCGGCAACATTTTGGGGCCGGGACAGCAGGGAGAGATCTGCTGCAAAGGGTACAACATCATGAAAGGGTATTACAACAATCTTGAAGCCACGAAAAAAGCCATTGATGAAGACGGCTGGCTGCACACCGGAGACTTAGGGGTTCTGGATGAACAGGGCAATCTGTCCATCACGGGCCGGCACAAGGACATGATCATCCGGGGCGGGGAAAATATTTATCCCAGAGAGATCGAAGAGTTTCTCATCCGCATGGACGGGGTCCGGGATGTGCAGGTGGCGGCCGTGCCCAGTGAAAAATACGGGGAAGAGGTGGGGGCGTTTATCATTTCCAAAGACGGGGCAGATCTTGAGCCCAGTGATATCATCGATTTTTGCCGTGGCAAGATCAGCCGGTACAAAATCCCCCGGTATGTGCATTTTGTGACCGATTATCCCATGACCGCGTCCGGTAAAATCCAGAAATACAAACTCACGGAAATGGCGGAAACCATCTGGCCGGAAAGGCGGTGAGGCGATCCAAAATCAAACTTGACTTTCAAATTATCCATGTTATTTTTTAACTATGTTTAAAAGATGGATATCTTTACCCGTACATAAAAGTTGCCTGATCATCGGTCCCAGACGGTCGGGAAAAACGACCCTGCTCAAGCAGCGGTATCCAGGCATTCCCTATGCAACCCTGGATGATCTGGATCTGCTGGACTGGGCCAAACAGGATCCCAAGGGATTTATCAGCCGCCTGGGTGATCACGCAGTCATTGATGAAATCCAGCGACATCCCCTGCTCACCGTTGCGGTAAAATATGCGGTTGACAATCAGAATGCCTTGTTTCTCATGACCGGATCCAGCACCATCGGCCTTATGGATGCTGCCGCAGATACCCTTGCAGGCAGAATTGAGATCATCTCGCTGCCCACAGCGTGCTGGGGAGAAAACCAGGGAGAGCCGACCCATTCAATCTTTCATGAAACAGCGGGGCTGCCCCAGATCAGGGAAGCCAATCGATGCCTTGAAGATGCCATCACTTATGGACAGTTCCCGGAAGTTCTGTCAGTGACGGCTTTGGAAGAAAAAAAGAACCTGTTGACCAATTATAAAAACACCTATTTTACCCGGGACCTGATGCAGCTGTCCAATATTGAAAACCTGGACGGGCTGCTGGCTGTTTTTCACCATATCAACCGGTCCATCGGTTCCCACCTGGAGATTTCAAATTTCGCCAGGGAGTCGGCCCTGAGCCATCCTACGGCAAAAAAATACCTTAATGCACTTCAACAGACGCAGTTGACTTTCAAGCTGTACGGATATCAGTATGGTCCGGCAAAACGGTTTGTCAAAGCCGCCAAAATCTATCTGGCGGATACCGGCATTTTCTCCAGCTTCAACTCCCCGGTCAGCCAGGGTCAGCGCATTGAAAATTTCGTTATTGCCGAACTTGAAAAACGCAGAAAACTGGGGTTTATCAAAACAGATCAGTTTTATTACTATAAAAGTGCCGGCGGGAGTGAAATCGATCTGGTGTTTGAAAAGGATCATACCTTGAACGCCATTGAAATCAAACATACCAGGCGCCCGGGACCCAGAGACTTCAGAAATCTCAGACAGTTCATGCTTCAGTCAGAGCGGCCGGTCAATGGGTTTTTGTTTTATTCAGGCGATACATATGACCGGTATGGGGATATCCGCCTGATCCCCATCGGGGCGCTTTACAGGGGCTGTTGAACCGGCCGGCGGTATGGCCGGCGCGGATCATCCCGGGAGAAATCCATCAGTCCAGGTCTGCAAACACCTGCCTGATCCGTTCCATGGCCCAGTCGATGTCCGGTTTTGTGATCACCAGGGGCGGGGCGAACCGGATGGTGTAAGTATGGGTTTCCTTGCACAAAATCCTTTTTTCCTGGAGGGCTTCGCAGATAGCCCTGGCACCGCCGGGGGTTTCCGGGTGCAGCTCAATGGCGATCATCAGGCCGATGCCCCGGACCTCCTTTATGGCCGGATGCTGGATTTTCTGCAGCTGTTCCAGAAAATAGGCTCCCATGTCGGCGGCGTTTTCAATCATGTTTTCTTCCTTCAGCACCTTGAGCGCAGCCCGGGCTACGGCACAGGCAAGGGGGTTGCCGCCGAAGGTGGAGCCGTGCTGACCCGGCTGGAGCAGGCCCAGTACCGCTTCATTGGACAGCACGGCCGATACCGGGTAAAACCCGCCGGACAGGGCCTTGCCGATGAGGGAGAGGTCTGCCTGCACCCCTTCATGTTCTTCAGCCAGCAGTTTGCCGGTGCGGCCCAGGCCGGTCTGGATCTCATCTAAAATCATGAGCACGTTCTTTTGTGTACAGATCTCTCTGACCTTTTTCAGGTAGCCTTTGGGCGGGATGATGACCCCGGCTTCCCCCTGGACGGGTTCCACCAGGAACGCCACAGTATCCGGCGTGATGGCGGCTTCCAGGGCATCAGCATCCCCGAATGGAATGACGGTGAATCCCGGGGTGAACGGTCCGAAGTTCTGCCGGGCATTTTCATCGGTGCTGAATCCGATGATGGACAGGGTCCTGCCGTGGAAATTGTCCGCGCACACAATGATCTGTGCTTTGTCCTTTGCCACGCCCTTGGATTCATATCCCCATTTTCTGGCGCATTTGATAACGGTTTCCACAGCCTCTGCCCCGGAGTTCATGGGCAGCATCTTGTGGGAGTCGGTAAGTTCGCACAGTTCTTCATATAAAAGGGGCAACTGGTCATTGCGGAACGCCCGGGAGGTGAGGGTGAGTTTTTTGGCCTGGTCCACCATGGCCTGGTAAATTTTCGGGTGGCAGTGGCCCTGGTTCACGGCGGAATAGGCGGACAGACAGTCCAGGTATTTATTGCCTTCCACATCCCAGACCCAGATGCCGGATCCTTTGCTGAGCACCACGTCCAGGGGCTTGTAGTTTTTTGCCCCGAATTGGTTTTCTTTTTTTATCAGTTCTGTTGTTTTCATAGCGAATGTCCCTGTGAATATTCTTAAATTTGCCTGAAACGGTTCAATCCATGCCCATCCGGGATTCCACCGCAGCAATCTCCGTGAGAAGCTGTTGTTTTTCTTCCGGGGTCAGATCCGGGGCGGACAGTTTTTTGTGCAGCGACAGAAGGATCATCTCCTCTCTGTATTCCCGGCAGGTGTAAGGGCTGGTTTGATTTTTGGTTTCCATGGGTGGCTGTTGTTTTCACTTTTTTATAATTATTTTCTTCCTACCATATTTTTTCAGAAAAAACCAGGCCGGATGCAGACAGCCGGGTTCTTTGTCAAACGGAAAAACACATGGATTTGCAGTCTCCATGGGTCCACTTGACGCAAAGAGTTTACCATGATAAATATGCAATTACAAATGAAATTGAATTTGTAAAAGTGCCATTTCAAAAACCAGGTGAGGCAATGCCATGTTGGATGTGTCTAGAACCACTGATACCGTGCTCATGGTCCGGCCCTATGACTTCGGGTTTAACGAGGAAACCGGGCAGGATAATGAATTCCAGCATCAACCGGAAGTATCGGAAACCCAAATCAACCGGAATGCCAATGCCGAGTTTCAGGCCATGGTGGATACCCTCAGACAAGAAGGGATCACGGTACTGATCCTGGAAAAACCTACCAGAGAATATCCCCGGACCCCGGATGCCATTTTCCCCAACAACTGGTTTTCCACTGAACATGACGGTACCCTGCTCACCTATCCCATGGCTGCAGTGAGCCGGCGCCACGAACGGCGGCCCGAGGAGGTGGAAAAACTGCTGGTGGCAAATGGATATAAAATCCGGAATGTCATTCACGTGGGCGCCCTGGACGAGCGCAAACAATTTCTGGAAGGCACCGGGAGCATGGTGATCGATCACCGGGCCGAGGTGGTGTATGCAGCCCGGTCTCACCGCTGCCATGAAGCGCAGTTTGATAATTTTATCCGGCTGCGGTTCTACAAGGAAGGCATTCTGTTTGATACCCAAAGCTCCAGGGGCAGGCCCATTTATCATACCAACGTGATCATGAGCATCGGGGACCGGTTCGCCGTGATATGCCTGGACTGCATTCCGGACCCGGCCCAGCGGGAACGGGTCCGAACCTCCCTGGAACAATCGTTTGCGGTTGTCGAAATATCCATGGACCAGATGGAGAACCATTTTTGCGGCAATATCCTCCAGGTCAACTCAGCCGGGGGACGTCCCCTGATCGTCATGTCCCGGCGGGCCAAACAAGGGTTTGAACCATCCCAGCTCGAGCGCCTGGCCCGGTTCGGCAAGATCCTGGCCATGGAACTGGACACCATTGAACAGGTGGGGGGCGGCAGTGCCCGGTGCATGATGGCCGAGATCTTTTCTGAAAAAAAATAGGCGGTCGGATCTGGGCTGGAGTCAGAGTCACCAGTTTAGGTTAAAGTCCTGGTCTGTCTGGGATTCCATACTGGAAAGGACTGCATCGCGGACGGCGGTCAGATGATTTCGCAGTGCTTTTTGGGCGGCTTTGATGTCGCCTTTTTCCAAATGTTCCAGGATAACCTGGTGGTGGGTTCCGAACCGCTGCCTGGGGGAAATATAGAGAACCACCCCGCGATTTTTAAGATAAAGCATTTCAAAAAGGTTGCGCATCAGCCGCTCACCGGCCGAACCGCTGGAAATCTTTGCCAGGGTGATGTGAAATGCCATATCTGCCATAAGAACATGCCGGGCGGAATTTTTTTCCAGGGCATCCAGATGAGTGGCCACGGCATTTTCAAGTTCCTGCCAGCCTTTTGATGTTATCCGGCTGAGAATGGTTTCAAAACCTGCGGATTCCAAGGCCATGCGCAGGTTAAAGATATCCTGGATCATCTGTGGGGTATTGGTTTCCAGAAAATACCCCTTGTTGGGCACATGCCCCAGGATTCCCTGAAAGTGGAGCAGCTTCAGGGCCTGGATCACCGGTGTGGGGCTCATATCCAGCCGTTTGGAAAGATCCCTTGCGTTAAGCCGGAGGGCAGAGGTGATCTCGTTGCTGAACAGCATGTTTTTTATACTGTTTATCGCCCTCAGGGTCAAATCTTCATTCCCGGCTTTGGGCTGTGTCTTTTTCTCCATCCATGGTTTCCGGTTCAGATAGGGTTCAAATTTGCCCAAATGAGCTACCACGGTCTGTCATTCCTGTCAACAGGCACAGGCGTTTTTATCAGAGAGGCCCAGAGGGCATATCACTGACATCTTTGTTACGGGCACCTGTCGCGCAGAAACAGTGCCGGACAATGCCAGTGCATCCTGGGCTGCGGCGCGGCAGACGGTCTGGAGAAGGGTTTGCTGTTTGGGGGTCATGCCGGACAGAGCTTCGCTGTCTTGCAGCAGCTCAGACATGGAAGATGAGATGAACAAAGACACGATTGTGTCGGCATCATGCTTCATGGGACCTTCCTTTCAATTCAATAAATAAACCGGATTCAAAGTTTATATTCTTATTATTTATCACGAGCAAGTTTCAGGCCAGATAGAGCCGGATGAAAGTCGGAATGAGCAAAAGGCCAGGAAACAGGCTTCCGGGCCGGTTACCGGCAGCCGGACCACCGAGATTCAGCAGTTGCAACAGCGTATCAAGAGATATACATGTAGTTGATATGATACATTCCGGCCGTTTTTTTACCTGAAACCACAACTTCTTCTCGACATTTCAGACGTCCGGTACTATAACGGCACCAGGTGTATCAAAATGAATACAATTGAAAAACTAAGGGAAAAACTGGCACTGTACGAGCGGATATTTGACAATATCAAGGCCGGGGTGCTGGTGATCGATGTCCACGGATATATCACCCATTTCAATGCGCAGTACGGCCGGTTCCTGAACCTGGACCCCAGGGACCAGATCGGCCGGCACTGTACCGACGTGGTTGAAAACACCCGCATGCACATCGTGGCACGCACCGGAAAGGCGGAAATTAACCATTCCCACCGCATCAACGGCCAGGACATGGTAGTCCAGCGCATTCCCATTAAAAAGAACGGAAAGGTCATTGCGGTTTACGGCCAGGTCATGTTCAAGGATGTGGCAGAGGTGCGGGACCTGGCAGAAGAACTGTCTTTGCTGGAATCCAAGGTTCAGCTGTTTGAAAAGGAGATTTTCAGTCTTCGGGCCACCCGATACACCTTTGACTGCATTGTCGGTGACAGTGATGCCATCATTGGATTGAAACAGGAAGCGGCAAAAGCGGGGGCCACACATTCCAGCGTGCTGGTGACCGGAGAGAGCGGTACGGGCAAGGAGCTGTTTGCCCAGGCTATCCACAATGCCGGCCCCAGGAAACTACACCCGTTTGTGAAAATCAATTGTGCCGCCATCCCCAGGGACCTGCTGGAATCGGAACTGTTCGGGTATGAAAAAGGGGCGTTCACCGGTGCCGGGGCAAAAGGAAAGCCCGGCAAGTTTGCACTGGCAAACAAAGGCACCATTTTTCTGGACGAGATCGGGGACCTGCCCCTGGAGATGCAGCCCAAACTGCTTCGGGTGCTCGAAGACAAAGCGTTTGAGCGTATCGGTGGGACCCGGGTCATTCGGTCCGATTTCAGGGTGATCTGCGCCACCAACAGGGACCTGGCAGAGATGATGGGGAAAAACCGGTTCCGGCGGGATTTGTTCTACCGGCTCAACGTCATCCCCATCCATATTCCGCCCCTGCGGGAACGACCGGCGGATATCCTGCCGCTGGCACGGCATATGTTGAAAAAAATTGCAAAAGAAGCGGGCCGGCCGGTCATGCGGATAGAAAAAAAGGCGGCCCGGGAACTGGTACGGTATTCCTGGCCCGGCAATGCCAGGGAATTGTCCAATGTGCTGGAGCGGGCGATGTACGCCTCGGGCAGCGGTACCATCTACAAAGGGGATCTGCCCTTCACACTGACCTCCGACCGGGGTGTTTCCGGCAGGCGGTCAAAGCCCTCCCTGAAAACTGCCCGGGATGAAGCCCAGATCACAGCGATCTACCAGGCCCTGGCAAAAACCGGATACAACAAGGCAGAAGCGGCCCGGCTCCTGGGCATTCACCGGACCCTGCTGTACAAAAAGATGAAAAAATACGGCATCTGTTTGAGACCTGAGCCGGATAAGGACGTGGTACGACCGGATACCCTGGTATGATCGGTGCCATTGATTCTGGTTGGTGTGGGCAGAATGCTGACAGCCCTGAAAAGATCCAGCCGGATCAGTTCATGACTCATGCAGGCACTTCCGGTCTGGGCATGGCCAGTACCTGGCGGATTTTACGGGCGAGCGTAAGCAGGGAAAAGGGCTTTTCAAGAAAGGGTATATTTTCATCCAATACCCCTTGATCGGCAATGACATTGACTGCATAGCCGGACATGAAAAGAATGCGGATATCCGGGGCTAAACCGGTGACCTGCACGGCCAGATCCTTTCCGTTCATTTCCGGCATGACCACGTCGGTGATCATCAGGGCAATGATGCCGGTATGGGTCCGGCATAGATCCATTGCCTGGCTGGGTTTTTCCGCTGTCAGCACCTGGTAATTGAGTTGGTTGAGCATGGAGCCGAGCATTTCTAAGTTGACGGCTTCATCTTCCACGATCAGGATGGTTTCTCCGTTTCCAGTTGGGATGTCGATGATATCCGGTTCAGGCGAATCAGCGGATGCTGTTTGATGGGGAGGCAGGTATATTCTGAACGTCGCACCCCGCCCGGATTCGCTGTAAACATGGATAAATCCGTTATTCTGTCTGACGATGCCGTACACCGTGGACAGACCCAGTCCGGTCCCCTTTCCCTTCTGCTTGGTGGTGAAAAAAGGTTCAAACAGATTGTCCAGGGTATGTGCATTCATTCCGCAGCCGTTATCACTCACCGTCAGCAGGATATAATGACCGGGAATAAATGCGGCATTATTTTGACAATAGGATTCATCAATATATACCATATCTGTTTCAATGGAGACCTTTCCCACATCGGCAATGGCATCTCGGGCATTGATACAAAGATTTGCCAGTATCTGATCGATCTGGACAGGATCCATTTTCAGGTGCTGCAGCTTTTTTCCCGGTTTCCATACCAGATCGATATTCTCACCGATGACCCGTCGCAGCATTTTGAGCATCCCTTCCAAGGTCTGGTTTATATCCAGTATGCGGGGCGTTATGGTCTGTTTTCTTGCAAAGGCCAGCAGCTGACGGGTAATGCCGGCGGAACGGTCTGCAGCATGGTGAATTTTCTGAAGCCTTCCATACAGCGGATCTGCCGGGTCCAGTTTCTTAAGGGACAGCTCTGAATACCCGAGGATGATGTTGAGCATGTTGTTGAAGTCGTGGGCCACGCCGCCGGCCAGCCTTCCTATGGATTCCATTTTCTGGGCCTGCAGCAGCTGGGCATGGAGTTTTTTCTGTTCCACTTCCGCCTGTTTCTGCTGGGTGATGTCCTCAAATACGGTGGCGAACTGATTCCTTGCCGGAGAAAATGCATTGATGCGCAGATATTTGTCCATGGGGGCATAATGAATTTCAAACCGCTTTGGTTGTCCGGTGGCGGCCACTTTAGCATAGATATCCAGAAAAGGGGCTTGATCGGTTTCATACACATCGGTGGCCTGCTGTCCCCGGACAATGTCAGCCTGCAGACCGGTGATGGTTTCATAGGCCGGGTTCACATCCAGCAGAACGTAGTTCACCGCCCTTCCCGAAGGGTCATATACCAGCTTATGCAGGGCCATGCCTTCACCCATGGAGATATACAGACCCCGGAATTTTTCTTCACTTTTCCGCAGCGCCGTCTCCATCCGGACACGGTCACTGATGTCACGCATAATGGTGGAATAAAACGCCACATCCCCTTTTTCAGAAGAATGCCCCAGAATCACCTGGGATACGGGTACCTGGCGGCCGTTACGGTGTAGGACGGCAGTTTCTCCCTTCCAGGAGCCGTTGTCCCGGGCAGCGGTCATCCCTTCTGATTTGATCCGTTCCAGCACTCCGCCAGAATGAAGGTCGTCGATCAGGCGGCCGTCAAGGGATTCGTCGGCATCCCATCCTACCATGATCCGGCCGGCCCGGTTCAGGTAGGTTAGTTGTGCATCCGGTGTGGCAGTGAAAACCAGGTCACTGGTACTTTCCAGTATGGCGGTCAAGCGGGACCAGACATCCTGGGCATGACGGCGTTTGTTCAAACTGATCAACAGGGACACAAAGATCTTGAGCAGTTCGACCTCCCGATCAGAGTAGGAATGAAAGGGATGAACCGAGTCAAAACCGGCAAACCCGTCCAGCCGGTCATCATCATAAATGGGTACCGCTGCCAGGCTTTTGATCTGCTGTATCTCCAGAATTTCTTTCAGATTCCCACGGGGCAGGGCCGATACATCGGGTATGATCATGGGGTCGCCCTTGCGGTGAATTTCAACCCATTCGGAAACTGCTTCCAGGGGCGTGGCCTGCAGATGATGGATTTGGGGTTCCACCCCTTTTCTGCACCACTCAAAGGTGTTCACGCCGATATTCTTGTCAAAGTCATAGTCAAAGACATAGGCCCGGTCAGCTCCGGTGAATTCACCGATTCGGGCCAGGGATGACTGTATGGTCTCCGGAATTTTTTCCAGGGAGGTATGGATACAGTCGGCAGCGATTTTCAACACAATGTCAAGGGTCTGTTTCTGGTGGTCAAAATCCTGTTTGATGCGCCTGCAGTCGCAGGTGTTTTGTTCCAGTTCCCTGATCCGTTGCTTGAGCGCTTCGACCTCAGCATGTTCCATCATGATATCATCTCCTGGGCATGGATGCCGAAAGCCTTTTACTGCATGCTTCCGTTTGTCTATTTTGTCACAAATATCATATATAACGGCATGTCAATGATTACAAGAGATAACCGGGTGCTGAACAGGGTTTGTTTCTGGGCCTGAATCCGCATCCGTATGTTGTATCATGCCTGGTTCGGTCATCTGCGCAGCACCGGCACCAGGAATACAAAACAGGCCACAAAGAAAAACAGTCCCCCCCAGAATCCCAGCCAGTCTTCTGCCTGGACTGCGGCAGCCATAAAAAAAACCGCTGAGATGATGAACAGGCTCCATCCCCATATCTGGCATTTTTTTTCAAATCCGGTCACGATGTCATCCTTTTTCAACCGCTGCTTTCAGCCTTTTGTGTCTCCGGCGGGGCACCATGAAGCTGTATCACCGAGTTGGTTTAAATAAAACAGCCGTCCCGGCCAATGGGCAGGAACAGCTGTTTTGTTATTTGCTATGATATGTATGTATTGCCAGCATCCCTTCTGCCGGATGTCGGCGGGGGTGCCGAAAATCGACCCGGGATCAGGGGCGTGGACCTGTTCCTACTGCTTGATCCATCTGGGTACCTGGAACTGGTAATTTTTATAGGGTTTGGTGGGGGGGTCTGTGAAGATGGCCACCATTTCACCATTCTGCACCTGGTAATGGGCAATGGGCACATCTCCGCCGGCCCGCATGACATGGTCCTCATCCCATTTCCACCAACCGGTTTCTCCTTTGTAGCCGTTCGTGGCGATGTAGTCGGACACGGCATCGTGGTTTTTCTCATCCCCGACTGCCTCGACTGCGGCGGCCCAAGCTTTGACACCGGAGTAGGCTGCCCAGGAGCCGGCCTGGGGCAGATGTCCCCAGATGGTTTCAAATTTGTCCAGCCACGCCTGGGCCTCGGGGGTGGGGGCTTCCGGCGTGGGCATGGCTGTGGGCACTTCCCCCAAAAGACCGTCAGCTTCTTTGCCCATGGTTTCCACCACTTCCCTGGGCACCAGGGAGTAGCCGTAGCTTAAGATGGAGTCGGTGGGCCGTTTCATGAACTGCCGGAAAAAGGTGATCACTTCCTGGGCAGACACGATCTCCACATGGATGATGGCCGGCTTGATCCTGCGGATCTGGGTGAGCAGCGGTCCCCATTGGTTGGTACCGTAGGGCACCAGCTCATGCATGGCAACCTCCCAGCCTTTTTCCTTAAAATTTTTTTCCAGGGTGTCTCCGACTTCTGTTCCCCAGGCATCATCGGCCGTAATGATCACCGCTTTTTTGTTGGGGTATTCATAGGGCAGGGCCATGAGCACGTTGAACATGGACTGGGCCTGGTTGATGCCGGTGTCGGTGAGCTGGAAGATGTTCTTGTATTCTTCTTTGTTCTGTTTGAACACGTCCACGGCGGACTGGGATCCGTCATCGGCAAAAAACGGGGCCGTGTATTTGCCGTAGGCCCGGACATCCTGGCCCCATCCGGCCCAGCCTGCGTGCACGGAATCCACCTTTATCTGGCCGCACAGGTAATCAGCACCCTGCATGACCCGTTCGGGTGCAAATTCCTGGGTATCGAAACGGATGGGCTCCAGCTGTTTGCCCAGAAGCCCTCCGGCCGTGTTGATCTCGTCGATGGCCATCTTGATGCCTTTCCAGTAGTTGTCCCCGGTGTCGGTGTAGGGTCCGGTCATGGCCAGCGGCACACCCACCTTGATGGTGTCTTTGGCCCAAAGGGCTGTGGCAGGCATCAAAGCCAGTGCCAGAATCAAAAAAATACCAAGTGCTTTTTTCATGTTCATCCTCCTGAAGTGTTATTGAGATTGCCGGGGCTTCAGGGCTGAACCCTGCCCCCGTATGTTAATGGGTTATGTCATGCGGCTTTTTGGAAAACAACCGTTCAAACAGCCCCACAATGCCGTCGGGCAGAACCAGGACCAGGATCACCACCATGGCCCCCATGGTGATGGGTCTGTATGGACCTAAGGGGGAGAGCAGTTCGTTGATGGCAATGGTGATAAAGGCCCCGATTATAGCACCGGGAAATTTGCCCACCCCGCCGATGACCAGAATCACCATGAGGGTGACAAACAGGTCGATACCCAGCATTCTTGTGGACAGCATGCCCACGTAATGGGCGTAAAAACCGCCCATCATGCCGGTGAGAAACGAGGTCAAAGCAAACACCATGAGCTTGTACTTGAAGGCAGACACCCCCAGGCAGGCGGCAAATTCCTGGGAATCTTTCAATGCCAGAAATGCCGTGCCCCAGTGGGATTTGATCACCACAAGGATGATGACCGAGCAGATCACGGCCACCAGCAGCATCAGGTAAAAATAGGGCACCGGGCTGGCCGTGGAAAAGGTGTATCCGAAAATGGTCATGGGCTCGATAGTCAGAAGCCCCCGGGTGCCGCCGGTGCCGATGGCCCGGCCGATCTCTCCTTTGAGGACCGGTTCCAGGATCATGTGCACGGCAAAGGTGACAAGAGCGATATAGGCCCCTTTGAGCTTGAGGCAGGGCAGCCCCACCAGGATGCCGATGCCTGCAGTGATGCCGCCGGCAATGAACACCGCAAATATGGGGGGGATGCCGAACTGTGCCGAAATTATGGCCGAGGCATAGGACCCCATGACAAAAAAGGCCACCTGGCCGAATGAAAAAATGCCTGCAAATCCCATGATCAGGTCCCAGCACGAGGCCACCACCGACCAGATCAGGCACATGATCAGAATGTGCATGATAAAATTGGTGCCCCCGAAAAACAGGGGCAGAACAGCCACAATTGTCCAGATAACTGCCAGCAGAAATGAAATGCGCCTGTGATCCATTAATTTATCCCCATTTTCCCAGAAGCCCCTGGGGACGGACCGCCAGGGTGGTCAACAATACGGCAAACAAAACAATCAGGGTCCAGGTCATGCCGAAATACCATCCCACAAACGCCTCGAGCATGCCCACGATAAATGCGGCATACAGCCCGCCCCTGATGGAGCCCATACCGCCGAAGGCCGTGATCACCCAGGCTTTGACCAGGATATCCCAGCCGCCCATGGGGGTGATGAAATATTTCTGGGCCAGCAGAATGCCGCCCATTCCCACCATGACCGTGGAAATGGCGAAGGTGGCGGCAAAGACAAACTCTTTGGGAATGCCCACGATCTGCGCCCCGGCAGGGTTCTGGGCCACGGCCCGCACCGACATGCCGGTACGGGTGTTGTTGAGAAACCAGCGGAACAACAGAATGCCGCCGATGGACAGAAAAAAGATCCCCACATCCTGGTGGGACAGATAAAAATTCCCTCCCTCAAACCCGCCTTCCAGAAACGGGGGCAAAGATTTCATGCGGGACCCGAATATCACCTGGAAAGAGTTGTCCAGGAAAAGGGCCAGGCCCAGGGTGATCATCATCACCTTGATTTCCCAGTCATCTCTTTTGCGCAGCGGTGCCACCAGGACTTTTTCCACAAAAAATCCAAAGACCAGCAGAATGGGGGCAGCCAACAGAAACACCAGAAAATAGTTGTTGATAAAAGAAAGGCCGAACAAAAGAAACGCGATGTATCCGCCCAGGCTGTAAAAGGAGCCATAGGCAAAGTTAAAAGCTTTGGACACCCCGTAAATCAGGGTCAGGCCCACGGCCATGAGGGCATAGACAGACCCGTTGATCAGGCCGCTGATAATGACATCCGCAATTTCGATGACCATGGGGGTTCCTCCTACATGCCCAAAAAAATTTCTTTTAAATGGTCATTGCCCAGGGCATCCTCTTTTGAGCCTTCAAAGCTGATGCGGCCCTCTTCCAGCACATAGAGCGTGTCAGCCAGCTCCGTGATCTGGGGAATGTTCTGCTCCACCACCAAAAGCGTGATGCCCTGGCCGTTGATCTGTTTGATGATCTTTGCCACCTCGTCTCTCAGGTTGGGCTGAAGTCCCAGGGAGGGTTCGTCTATGGCCAGAAACCGTGCATTGGACATGAGCCCCCTGGCAATGGCCAGCATCCTGGCTTCTCCGCCGCTCATGGTGGATGCCAGCTGGGACTGCCGGTCCCGCAGGCGGGGAAACAGGTCAAACACCTTTTCCAGGTTCTTTTTTTCAAAGGCCCGGGCAGACCGGGAATAGGCCCCGAGCTTGAGGTTTTCCAGCACGCTCATCTGGGGAAACAATTCTCTGTTTTCCGCAATATAGGTGATCCCCATGTCCACCAGCTTTTCAGATCCAAGCCCGGTGATGTTTTCACCTTCAAACCTGATCAGTCCGCTGACCTTTTTTACCAGTCCGCAGATGGCTTTGAGCACCGTGCTTTTGCCGTGTCCGTTGGGGCCCAGCATGACAACGATCTGTCCTTTTTCCACGGCCAGGGACACATTTTTCAGCACATGAAAATCCTGGTAACAGGCATTTACATCCGTAAGCTTAATCATTACAGTCCCCCAGATAGCATTCGATGACCCGGGGATCCGAGGTGACCTTTTTGGGATCTCCGCAGCAGATTTTTGTGCCGGTTTCAAGGATCAGCAGTGTCTGGGTCAGTTCCGTGAGCACCTTCATGAAATGTTCGATGAGGATGATGGTTACCCCTAAGTCCTGGTTGATGCGCCGGATCAGGTCCATGAGCTGGATGATCTCCTTGGCATTGGAGCCGGCCATGGGTTCGTCCAGCATGAGGATCTCAGGCCGGGTGGCCAGGGCCGCACCGATCATGAGCATTTTTTTGTGCAGCAGGTTCAGGCTGCCGGTGGGGGCATCCCGTTTTTCTGCCAGGTTCACAAATGCGAGCACCTGGTCCACATGGTCTTTGTCAAACCCTTTTTGGCTGCCGAAATGGCTGCCCACTTCAATGGATTTTGCCACGGTGAGGCTGGGAAAGGTCTGGGGGATCTGAAAGGTCCTGGCAATGCCCAATCTGGCAATGCGGTGGGGGGGCAGGCCGGAAATGTCCTGGTCTTTAAAGCAAATTGTTCCTTTAAAATCATACAGTCCTGTGATAAGGTTGTACACGGTTGACTTTCCTGCCCCGTTGGGACCGGCAATGCCGAAAATCTGACCCTGGCGGACCTCAAAGCTGAGATTGTTGACAGCTGTCAGCTCTCCGAATTTTTTGGTGACATTGGTCACGCGCAGCATCTTACCCCATCCTCCCCTGTGTTACCCCGGATACGGGACTTGTGTATCACATAGTATGTGATATGTAATATCCGCTGCATCCATACCATGGCTAGGTTTTCAAATCAAGTTTTAATATTTTGCCATTGAACAATAAAATTTTCTTTGCTATTAGAAAATCACATTATGCTATACAATACAACAAACGCAAAATAAAGGGAGAAAAATCCATGAAGAAACGCTCCAGACTGATATTTCTGCTGACCGCCCTGATAACGGGCCTGTGCATCCATGCTTCATCAGCTCTGGCTGAAGAGGGCCAAACCCCGGAAAGCGTGGTAAAGGCATTTGCCGGCGCGTATTTTATGCTGGATGAAACAATGGCTGACTACATGAGCCAAGATGCCCTTTACAATGTGAATGATGTCAACCGGGTGGATATGTACTTTCGGATAAAAAAACAGGAGGCTGCCGCCCGGGGATATGACTTCAGCTATTTGCAAATGCGTCCCATTCTCATGAAAACCCGGGTAATGTCCGAAGATGAAGATACCGCTGTTATTGCATTCAGAGCGGTCATGATCCGCAGCATCAATCCTTTGTACCGCATTGTGGGATATGTGTTCGGGCTGCTGGAGGAACATGAATTTGAAACCACGGTCACGGCGGTGAAGGAAGATGGCACCTGGAAGGTCGGTCCCGGCGGTTTTACATTTCCTGCATAGCCGGCGCTAGTTCCGCCAAAGAACTGCTGCTTACTCCAGGGTCGCAACATCCCTGAAAAAATCTGTCAGAATCTGCTCCAGGCAGCGGTTCCAGGCCTGCACAAGATCTGCGGGCCGGGGCTTGGCCGTGGGCCGGGAAACCGTGTAGACCTGGTTGATCTTCGGGACAAAACCGGTACCGGTCTCCTGCTCTAAGGTCAGGCGCAGGGCCATGACAGCCCGGGGATTTTCCGGATGTTGGACATCTGCATACAGGGAAATTATTTTTCCCCACAGCCGGTATTCTATGGCGGCCGGTGCACTGGCCGGCGCAGGCCTGAAAAAAACGGAATTGTACATCGCCTCTTTTATCGCATCTGTGATCATCCGGGCCGGTGATACCATGAATTTGTTGTAATAATCACCTGTGAAACGGTTGTCAGACTCTTTATAGATAAAAAAACTGCTTTCAAATTCAGGGGATATATCAAACTGACGTATCAGAATGCCTTTTCCTGTGTCATGGGTACCGGCTTCTCCTGGTATCCGGGGCGGGGAAATGGCAAACAGGTTTGGTTCCGGAAAATCTTTGATAATGCCGGAACAGCCTGCCAGGCACAGGCTTGTCAGAAAAATGAGCCCGGCGATGATACTGCCGGGTATGCCTGTCCGGTTCATTCGCCCCGTGGAGGCGTATCGCGATGCGCCCGATGGTAATGCGCCCCTGCAAAGGTTCTGGTTCATCATTGTCCCTCCCCGAACCTGCCTTCAGGCTCTCTTTTCGGGGGCCGCTCCAGCAGCAGGCGGCCGGGGTACTGCCTGATTTCCAGGCTCAACTGCTTGAGATTTTCCGAGGTATGTTCAAAGTTGTCAATGGTCCGGTTGATGGTGTCGGTATTGAGCCAGACCAGGGTTTCCAGCATTTTTATGGTGCTGTTGAGGCTTTGCATCAGGGTGTCGACCTGTTCTGACACCTGAGTGAGTTTTTTATCTGTCCGCGTTTCCAGCCCGCTGGTCAGGGTCCTGGCTTTGGCTGCTGTGTGCTGCAGGTCCTCCAGGGTCTGGCTGACCGGCTTTTCGGCTTTGTCCACCATGTTCCTGATGCCTGCAAAAGATCCCTGGGCATCCTGGATCATCTGACGGAACCCGGGGGACCCGATGGTATCGGACAACTGCTGGTTTGTCAGGCGGAATTCTTCCAGCATGGCTGATGTCTGCTCTGAGATGCCTGCCAGATCGAATTCTGCGGTTTTTGTGTTCAGGGTTTCCAGCAGCTCCTCAAGATTGGCGGTCATTCCGAGAATATTGATCTGGGACAGGTGTTCCAGGATCAGGTTCACGGCATCCCCCAGGCGCTTTATGCTGCTTTTCCGGGAAGGCACATACAGGTGCCGGGGTTCCCACGTGATGTCCAGGCCGGATGTTGTCTCAGGAAAATAATCGGTTTCCAGATAGGCGGCCCCGGTCAGTCCCTTGAAACTCAAATACACCTTGAGCCCTTTCTGGATGACATCGGTCACCGCCTGTTCCGGATCTGTCCCCCCTGATTTTGCAAAAACACCCTCTTCCAGGGAAAAAATGACCAGCACATAGTTGGATGGTGTGCCATACACTTTGGTCGGTGTGGTAATGGTTTGAACCGTGCCGATGCGCACCCCCTTGTACTTGACCTCGGATCCCACATCCAGGCCCTGGACCGATTCATCAAAACAGGTCTCTGCCAGCATCTCTTTTTTTAAAAACTCACCCGCCCCGAAAACAATGAGAAAACCGACAGCAATGCAAAAGGAGAGGATGACAAACAGGCCGAGTTTAAAATAATTTGCATTACGGGTCATGGTTTTTTCTCTCTTTTGGGTTTCCGGTTGAAAAATTGATACGCATAGGTATTGGAAGGATCATCCTTCAGATCTTCGGGATTGCCTCTGGCTATGATCCCTTTGAAGTCCTTTTCCAGCATGATGACAGCATCAGCTATGGTGAGGACGCTTTCCAGCTCATGGGTGACGATCACAAAGGTGATGCCCAGGGTCCGCGCCAGGTCCATGATGAGCAGGTCCAGTTCAGCAGCGGTCAGAGGATCCAGGCCTGCGGATGGTTCATCCAGAAAAACAATGGCAGGATCCAAAGCCATGGCCCGGGCAATGGCAGCCCGCTTTTTCATGCCCCCGCTCAGTTCACCCGGCAGCAGATGGCCGTGGCCGGCAAGGTCCACCAGCCTGAGCTTGGCCCGGGCAATGGTGGTGAGGGCATCCTTTGGCAGAAGGGTGAATTCTTTTAATGGCAGCATGATATTTTCAAGCACCGTCATGGAGCCGAACAGGGCACTGTTTTGAAATGTCACGCCGATCTGCCGGAGCATCTGGTGTCTGTTTTTTCCTGTGGCTGCGACCATGTCCTGTCCGTTGATCAACACCCGGCCGGAAATGGGGGGCAGAAGTCCGATCATATGCTTGAGTACCGTGCTCTTGCCGCAGCCGGATCCTCCTAAGATCACAAAGATCTCCCCTTTTTTGACGGCAAAGGTAAGGTCTTCCATGATGGCCTGGTCATGGTACCCGGCATACAGGTTTTCCACTTGTATAATGGTTTTTTTCACACGCCTAACGCATAGTAAAGGATTGAAAATATACCGTCAAAAACAGCGATGAGGACAATGGAAGACACCACGGCCCGGGTGGCGGCCTCCCCTACAGCAGACGGGCCCTGGCTTGTCTGGTACCCCCGGATGCAGCCGGTGGCGGCAATGAGCACCCCGAACACAAAACATTTGGTGATGCCGCCGACAAAATCTCCCCAGGAAACAAATCCTGCAACCTGGTTGTAATAGGCCATAAAAGGATGGCCCAAAGAAAGAAGCACTATCGCTCCCCCCAGAATGCCCACCAGTATGGCAAACACCGTGAGCAGCGGGGTCATCAAAGTAGAGGCTATCACCCGGGGCAGGATCAGAAAGCGCACCGGTTCCAGGCCCATGACAGTGAGGGCGTCTATCTCCTCATTGATCTTCATGGTCCCGATTTCTGCAGCAAAGGCGGATGCAGACCGGCCTGCCAGAACAATGGCGGTCATCAGGGGCCCCAGTTCCCGAACCATGGCTATGCCGATGAGGTTGGCCACGTAAATTTCCGCCCCGAACATCTTCATGGGAATGGCGGACTGGAACGCCATGACCAGCCCCACAATAAAGCTGATAAGGGCCACAATGGGCAGGGCGTCTGCCCCGGCCCGCTCCGCTATCCGCAGGGTTTCTGTCCACCGGACCCGGTTCGGGTGCACCAGGCTGGTCAAAAAGGCCCAGAAAATCTCCCCGAAAAAGGCGATAAATGTATGGGCATCATACAAAAAATTATCCAGGGACCTGCCTTTGTTTTCCACAAAAGTGCGCAGGGCGCCCGCAGGGGCGGCGGCCTCCCGGGGTGTTTCCGATTCTGTCTGACGTATCCGCTCCACCAGGGCAAAAGCGGCGGGATCAAGCCCTGTGATGTCGGTTTTTTCCCAGTTGCGGTCTTTGGCCATCTTTTCCAGGTGGGCGATAAAGGCAGCCCCTGCCGTATCAAAATAACTGATGCCGGAAAGATCAATGGCCAGGGCAGGTCCGGAAGCCTTTTTTATCCGGCTGCAGGCGGTTCCCCATACACCGGCTATACCAGTGGCATCCAGATCTCCGGAAAAGGCAAACACCAGGGCTTTGTCGGTCTGATCTATGGTCAAGGCTGCATGCTGTGTCATTGTGTGTTCGCTGGTTTCAGTCTATGGTTTTGGGGGCATATGTCATGGCATCTGTCTTAAGGATCCCGGTCTGTTGGAACCGGCACATCAGTTTTTGTGGAGCACCGTGAGGGTCACCCACTCTTCGCTGGTATCCTGGTGCATGATTTCCAGGCCATGGCAAAAAAGGGCATCAGCCACCTCCGGCAGCCTTTCCTGGATAATGCCCGAAAGTATGGCTCGGGCATGGCGCGCCATGCATTTTTTGATGTCCTTCATAATGGCTGCTATGGTCTGGGCAATGATGTTGGCGGCAACCAGGTCATACTGGACTGCTGGGATCTGGTCCAGGGTGCCGGTAAACAGAAAACAGTGATCCAGAGAAATATGGTTTTTTTCAAGGTTTTCTTTGGTGATGCCCACGGCAGTCTGGTCTGTATCGATGCCTGTGAGCTTTGCTGCACCGAGCTTTGCTGCCGCGATCATGAGAATGCCGGAACCGCACCCCACATCCAGGAAGGTCTGGCCGGGGACAAGGTTTTCTTCGATCTGGCGGATGCACATGCAGGTGGAGGGATGGGTGCCGGTACCGAACGCCATGCCCGGATCCAGGTGGATCACGATGTCGTCAGGACCCGGGTCAAAGGACTTCCATGCCGGTTTCACCACAATGCGGTCCGTGATGCGCATTACATGGAAATGCTGCTTCCAGGCATCAGCCCAATCCTGGTCATCCACCGTGTCAAACCGGAGCGCAACCTGGATACTATCCTGTTTCAGGTCCTGGAACCGGTGCTGGAGATCATCCAGCACCGCATCTGAAAGCTGTGTTTCGGCCATATACCCCACAATAGCGTTTTCAGACGGCAGCGCAAGGGTATGTGTGCCGAAGCCTTCATCCGGTTCATCCAGAGGAACGCTGCATTCCACCCCTGTGAAGCCCAAGGAGAAAAAAACATCACAGATCCGTTCTTCAGCCAGGGCTGGATTATCAGCGGTAAAAGCAGCAGTGAATTTTTGAAATTTCATCTGTTTTTAGGTCTTTAATTAAACTTTCTTGAATTTTCCTATGATAAAGATTATTTTGCAAATTTTTGGCATTGTCAAATTTTATTTTGCAATAAAGGCTGCCATGCACATGAAAAACCCTTACCAGAACCTGGTCATCTACTATTTTGAGGGCATCATTGACCCGGACAGGGCTGTGACCGCTGACCCCCGGTTTCTGGGAAACTGGCAGGAGTCTGATACCTCTTTTGTGTTTTTTTGTGAACCTGTGCCGACTTTTGCAAAACAGATGGCTGTCTGCCATCCAGGTGCCAGGCTTGTGGATGTGTATGAGATGACCTTTGAGCAGTGGCACGGGGAGAGCATTGTTCCCTACGGCGTGGCAGGATTTTATGTACATCCCCCCTGGGAACAGGGTTCAAGTGATCCGGACAGGCACCATATCATCATGGATCCCGGGGTGGTGTTCGGCACAGGACGGCACCAGACCACCCATGACTGCCTGGAACTGGTGCATCAGGTGTGTGCCGCAGAAAAGATACAGACCGTGGTGGATATCGGCACCGGCACCGGCCTTCTGGCCCTGGGGGTTGCCGCCATGGGTTGCCGCCGGGTGCTGGCCTGTGATTTCAACCTTCTGGCTGTACAGACCGCCCGTAAAAACATTCTGCTTAACCGGTGTGAGGACAGGGTCCTGGCATTCCAGGCCAGAGGAGAAACCATGATGGACCTGCCCTGTGATCTTTTGGTGGCCAATATCCACTATGATATCATGCAGCACCTGATTGCCCATCCAGCCCTGATGGCTAAAAAATACCTTGTCCTGTCCGGACTTTTGCCTTCCCAGGCCCGGAAGGTAAAAAAAACGCTGGAAAAAAGGCAGGTGTGCATTCTTGACCACAGGTGTCCTGACGGCATCTGGAACACCTTTTTGGCAATGCCCTTGACAGACAATAACCATTCATTACAATAAAGACCACTTCAATAAAAGGACTTATCTAATAAGCATGTCATCCGGTTATTCTGCAGACGCACACCAGGCATTGTTGAGAACCACACTTGGCGCCATGATGATCAGTTTTTCCGCGGTTTTTGTAAAACTGGCCCATGTGAACCCCACGGTTTCCGGGTTTTACCGGGTGTTTTTCGGCGGGTGCTTTCTGCTGGTCATTCTGCTGATTCGCAGGGAATTCAGATGGTATGGATGGCATTTTCTGGGGCTGGCCCTGGTAACCGGCATCTTTTTTGCCCTGGATCTGTATGCCTGGCATCGCAGCATCCAGTATGTGGGGCCGGGTCTGGCCACCATTCTGGGAAATTTCGAGGTGTTCATGGTACCGGTGGTGGGGTTTTTCCTCTATGGGGAAAAACCGCCTTTCCGGTTGCTTCTTTCGGTGCCCCCGGCCATGGCAGGTCTGTTCATGATCGTGGGCACACCCTGGGGTGAGCTGTCCCCGGATTTTCGGGTGGGCATCTATTATGGCCTTGCCACCGCCGTGTTTTACACCGGGTTTCTGATGATGTTCAGAAAAATGCAGGCCCATGCCGATACCCCGCCGGCAGTGTATAATCTCATGGTGATCTCCTTTGCCACTGCCTTGTTCCTGGCCCTGGACATGGTGCGCACCGGTGCATCCTTTGCCATTCCCGACACACAGTCCCTGGCGGCTTTAGGGGGTCTGGCCCTCATGAGCCAGACCCTGGGATGGCTTCTCATCGGCCATTCCATGCCAAAAATACCGGCTGCCATTGCCGGGCTGATCCTGCTGCTTCAGCCATCTCTTTCTTTTGTGTGGGATGTTTTGTTTTTCAATCGGGAAACATCCCCCATGGCCTGGGCCGGGGTGGCCCTGGCCCTGTGCGCCATCTACATCGGCGCCACCAGCAGCAAAGGCGGCGGCGCAGATAAAACCTGACGGCATTTGCCGCATACCTGTCATCTCTGTAGACGATCGGGGCGGTTGTTGCTACAATAGGCCATGCAAAAATCCATTTTACTCACCATTTTATCGGCCATATTCATCGTTTTTGTGGGAATGGGCATCATTGCACCCATTTTGCCCATATATGCGGAAGAACTCGGAGCCACCGGCTTTGCCTTAGGTATCATCATGGCCGCATATGCGGTCAGCGGCGGGCTGCTGCAGCCGTTTGTGGGCAGCCTTTCGGACCGTCATGGCAAAAAAGGGTTTCTGACTGCCGGACTCATCATTTTCGGGTTGACCGGGTACATCTATACGATTGTCGGATCCGTGGGACAACTGGTGTTGATCCGCTTTTTTCACGGGGCCGGATCAGCATTTATTTTTCCCATTGCCATGGCGTACATCATCGAAGCATCAGCTGAAGATACTGTGGGCAAATACATGGGGTGGTTCAATATTGCCATTTTTGCCGGCATCGGCGCCGGGCCGGTGCTGGGAGGGTTTTTTCTGGATCTGCTGGGAAAAAACGCGGGGTTTTACGCCATGGCTGTGCTCAGCTTTATCTCTGCCGCCCTTGTGATTGTGATTCTTCCCGGACGGGACCCTTCCAGTGTCACTGAAAGGCCGGTCCGGATTTTTGAAGTGTTCCGGCTTATGATGCACAGCCGCCGGGTGAGGGGCATTCTGCTGGCACGCATGGCCACCATGATCATCATGGTGCCCACCTTTGCCTTTCTGCCGCTTTTGATGACCCGGCAGATGGGAGCCAGCGGTTCTGAAATCGGCACGGTCATCGCCTGCCGTACGCTGGTCAATGCCGTTCTCCAGGTTCCTTTCGGAAAACTTGCCGACACACGGAATCAAAACCGGCTGCTGCTGGCTGGCACCATCTTGATCGGTGTCACTATCTTTTGTGTCCCCTTTGCCACAGGCTTTGTTCCCCTGCTGCTTTTGTTTGGGGTGATCGGTCTGGGTGAGGCCATCTCATGGCCGGCCATGGGGGCTCTGGCAGCAAAAGAGGGGAGAAAATTCGGGCAGGGATCGATGATGGGGGTGTTCAATATGGCCATGAACCTGGGCGTGTTTATCGGGGCCATGGGTGTGGGTGCCCTGGTGGATCTGTTCAGTATTGCCTGGGCGTTCTATGCAGTGGGCATCTGTCTGATTGTCTGCGCCTTTGCGGCAGCCGCCATGATCCGGCACAAATCCGGTCCAACTGAAAATGAATGACGGTTTATCTGAAATCCGTCACAACTCACCTATCAGCTTATAATAAACAAACAAATTTTCCCCTGCTAACAGCTAACAGCTAACAGCTAACAGCTAACAGCTAACAGCTAAAAGCTAAAAGCTAAAAGCAGCCCGCTTTGCCAATGCAAGGAAAAGCGGGCTGCTGTTGTTTTTACGTTGTGACCTACAAAAAGTTATTCCTGCCCATCCCGTTCCTCCAGCACTTTTTTCAGGGTGGAAAGCGCCGTGTTGGCCGCCGGCACCCCGCCGTAGATGCTGGTCTGGAAAATCACCTCTGCAATTTCCTCTTTTGTGCATCCCACGTTCAGGGCTGCATGGATGTGCAGGGCCAGCTCTTCAGGTTTGGACAGCACGGTCAGCGCCGCCACCGTGATGAGCTGCCGGGTGGTATGGGGGATCTTTTCTCTGGCATACATCTGGCCGGTGATGTACAACGACATGTCGCGGGCCAGGTCCTTGTCAAAGAACCGCCACAGGTTGTAGGGCTTGTCTTCGTCCTTGACCGTGGAAAAGTACAGCGTGGCCGTCTCCCCGGTTTTTTTTGCAATATCTTTGGGGTCCATTGTGCCCTCCTTTACCGGTTGGCTTTCCTGAATCCCAGCTGGTCCAGGGCAATGATCCATTTGCAGATGTTGGCAGAGCCTTCCACCATGGAATAGGTGGGGGCATCTCTGTAAAAGCGTGCCACTGGATATTCTGTGGAGTATCCATAGGCGCCCAGGATGCGCATGGCAAAATTGGAGGCTTTGGTGGCTGCTTCACCGGCCAGGTATTTGGCCATGGCCACATCCAGGCCGTTATTGAGCTGGCCGTTGTCCTTGGCCACGGCCGCCTTGTACACCACCAGACGGGCTGCCTCGATTTCTGCGGCCATCTGGGCGATCATGTCCTGGTTCATCTGGAACTCACCGATTTTCTTTCCGAACTGTTTTCTGTCGTTGCAGTATTTGATGGCTGCATCCAGGCAGGCCTGGGCCAGGCCCACACCGCCGGCGGCTGCAGACAGCCGGGTCTGGTTCAAAGAGGAAAATACGATCTTGGCGCCGTCACCGGGTTTGCCCAGCAGGTTTTCCTTGGGCACCTTGACGTTGTCTAAAAACAGCTCGCCGGTGGGAGAAGAATGGGATCCCAGTTTTTCCAGAGAAGAGGTTTTGATGCCGTCAAAATTTTTGGGCTCGATGACAAATGCGGACAGGCCCTTGGAGCCGGCGGCTTTGTCGGTATAGGCATAATAGAGCAGGCAGTCCGCCACATTGGCGTTGGAGATCCAGGTCTTGGAACCGTTGATCAGCCAGTGGTCTCCCTTGTCTTCTGCCGTGGAGGCCATGGCCATGACATCGGAACCCGCATCCGGCTCTGTGATTCCGAAACCGCCGATGTATTCGGCGGTACACAGTTTTTCCACATATTTTTTGCGCACCGCTTCATTGCCGTACTTGTAGATGGTGTAGCCGCAGCCCAGCATCTGCATGTTCACCTGAACACGCAAAGAAGAGGACACCCGGGCCAGCTCCTCGGTGATGATCATGGCGGCCAGGAATCCGTTTTCCATGCCTTCTCCCCCGTATTCCTCCGGGATCACGGTGCCGAAACATCCCAGGTCCCGTCCCAGGGGCCGCATGGCTTCTTTGATGGGCAGGTAGTGTTTCTCATCCCATTCATCCGCATAGGGCTCGATCTGTTTTTTTGCAAAATTGCGGATCTCTTTTTGAATCATCTGAAGGTCTTTGGGCAGTGTAAAATCCATGTTTTCTCCTTAAAAAATTAATTAAACGGTTAATTGATGTTGGGTGGAATTCAGCTGGGTGACAGGCTGGCCCATGGCCAAAGAAAAGGCCCGGGCCGCATCCGTCAATATGGTGATACAGTGGGAAAAATGCGTTTTGTCCCTGGTCCTGATTTCCGGTACGGCCAGGCTGAGGCTGGCCAGTATATTTCCCTTGTAGTCAAACACCGGGGCACTCACAGAGCCCAGGCCAGGGGTGCGCTCGCCCAGACTCACGGCATATCCCCGGGCCTGAATTTTTGCCAGTTCCGCAGCCAGGGCATCGGGATCCACAATGGTGGCATCGGTCAACGGTCTGGGGGCGACAGCGGCAAAATATTCCTTCTGGAATGCCGCACTGGAAAATGCCAGCAGACATTTGGCCGAGGCCCCTGCATACAAAGGGGACTGGTTGCCGATGGGCATGCCCGCCTTGAGGGCTTTCGGGGATTCGATGGTGTCGATGCAGATGCGCAGGTTCCCCTGGATGATGTTCAGATACACGGTCTCACGGGTTTTTATGGCAACCTTTTCCATGAACTGCCGGCCGATGCCTGGAAGGTTGTTGGCGTGGTTCAGGTTTTCCAGAAACCGGTAAAAAATATTGCCCACAAAATACTGCCGGGTCTGTTCATCCTGGCGCACAAATCCATAGGACTTGAGAACGGACAGGATCCGCTGCACCGTGGCCGGGGAAAACCCCAGTTCAGTGGACAGTTCCCGAATGCCCCAACTGGCCTTGATATCCTGGAATTTGAGCAAAATTTCCATGGCCTTTTCAATGGCATTGCGTTTTTTGCTGCCGGCGGTTTTTGCGGATGCTGTTTTTTCACTCACGGGTGCAGGAATACTCGCTGTTTTGTTTTATCCATTAAAACGTTGTTTCATATAATGATTTAGCTAACCAAAAAACAGGTGGGTTTGTCAAGAAAAAATGTGATTAAAAATATGATTAAGAAATATCTTGACAAAGGGGTTTCTTTCTTTCTATTTTATATCAAATAAAACAGTGTTTTATACTGCGGAACAAGCCTGGAAATTAAAAGGTTATGAATATTCAGATGGTTATGTGCAGAATGCCTGGAAAAGCCGGATGAAAAATTACAGAAGTCCAAAAAAAAACAGGGCAAAGTGCACACAGAAAAAACAGCACTTTGCCCCGAAAAATTATTCGATGATTACCATGACCTGGCTGGTGGCCACCTTGTCATCCACGTTCACGGCCACTTCCTTGACAGTCCCGTCAGCCGTTGCAACGATGGGGTTTTCCATTTTCATGGCCTCTAAAATAACCAGTTCCTGGCCTTCCACAACTGCATCTCCGGGGGAAACCATGACATCGATGATGGTGCCGGGCATGGGGGCTAAAATTTCAGTGCTCATCCATTTCTCCTTTGTTTTTTTTGTTAAAATTGTTCACAATATCATTGATCAGATTGTTTGGGAAAATACACTTTTTTTCAAACAAGACAGTCTAACCCTATACTTAAAGGAAAAATTAAAGTCAAGCGTGTATATTTTCCGGTTGATTCAGCGGTTTGGAATGAAGATGCCGGACAGATCTTATAATACTTTTTCTTCAGGAGTCTTTTATGCGACAATATTTTGAAAAAATGGAATCATTCGGCAAGGAACTCAACAAAGGCCAGATGCTGAGTTCGGAAAAAAACATCCAGCAGATTGCAGAAGTGGAAAACGGCATTGATGCGGAAGTGGAAAAGGTGAAAAATGCGGGTATGCCCGAGGAAAAAATCAATGCCAGGGGCAGCATGAGCGTGTGGCAGCGCCTGGAATACCTGGTGGATCCCGGCACCTGGCACCCTTTGCACACCCTTTTCAACCCGGAAGACAATGAGGAAGGCACCACCAACGTCATTGACGGTCTGGCAAAAATTTCCGGCAAATGGGCGGTTGTCATTGGGTTTGACAACAAGGTCATGGCCGGTGCATGGCTGCCGGGCCAGCCGGAAAATATTTTCCGGGCCACCAATATTTCAAAGCGCCTGAACATCCCTCTGGTCTGGCTGGTGAACTGTTCCGGGGTAAAGCTTACGGAACAGGAAAAATTCTATGCCAACCGCAGGGGTTCGGGCACCACCTTCTACCGCCATGCAGAGCTGGAACAGATGGGTATTCCCGTACTGGCAGGCATCTACGGCACCAACCCGGCCGGCGGCGGGTACCAGGGCATCAGCCCCACCATTTTGTTTGCTCATAAAAACTGCAACATTGCCGTGGGCGGCGGCGGGATTTTAAGCGGCATGTCCCCCAAAGGCCATTTTGATGTGGAAGGGGCAGAGCAGCTGATTTCCGCAGCCAAGCAGTACAAATCCAAACCCCCGGGATCTGTGGAGGTCCACCATGACCACACCGGATTTTTCCGGTATGTGTATGAAGAGGAAAAAGGGGTGCTGGACGGGCTTAAGGATTACATGAAAGATATGCCTGCCTACAATCCCAAGTTCTTCCGGGTGGCAGAACCCAAGGAACCGGCATTTGCAGCCGAAGATGTGGCCCGCCTGATCCCCTACAACCAGAAACAGATCTATGATTTCCGGCAGGTGATCTCCCGCCTTGTGGACGGCAGCGAGCACATGGAATACAAACCCGAATACGGTCCGGAAATTTACACCGGTCTGGTAAAGATAGACGGCTATCTGATGGGGATCATCGGCAACAACCAGGGCTGGCTGGGGGAAGGCTATCCTGAATATGCGGATTACCCGGGCATCGGCGGCAAGCTGTATCGCCAGGGCCTCATCAAGATGAACGAATTTGTCACCCTGTGCGGCAGGGACCGGATACCTTTGATCTGGTTCCAGGACACCTCCGGCATCGACGTGGGGGATATTGCGGAAAAAGCCGAACTCTTAGGCCTGGGCCAGTCCCTGATCTACTCCATCCAGCAGACAGACATCCCGATGATCCTGATCACCCTGCGCAAGGGAACGGCTGCAGCCCACTATGTCATGGGCGGTCCCACAGCCAACCGGCACAACACCTTTACCCTGGGCATCGCCACCACCGAGATCTATGTGATGCACGGGGAAACCGCGGCTGCTGCCAGCTATTCCCGGCGCCTGGTCAAGGAAAAAGATGCCGGCCGTCCCCTGGAGCCGGTCATCGAGAAGATGAACACCCTGGCCAAGGAATATCACGACAATTCCAGACCGGCCTACTGCGCCAAGCATGGAATGGTGGATGAGGTGGTAAAAATGAAGGAACTGAGAAACTATCTCAAGGCCTTTGCCGGGTCCGCCTACCAGAACCCGAAATCCATCTGTCCCCAGCACCACCTGATCACCCCCAGAATCATCCGGGGATAATCGGTATGTGAGGGCAAAGACATTTTCACACAGGGTATGGACATGTGGTACCGGTCCGGTTATGATAAGTTTTTCCGGATCGGTACCATCCATCCGGAAACGTGACAGCAGCCGACTGCCATACCCATAACCCAAGAATTACAGGAGGCACCCATGTCAGGATCTGAGTTTTTAATTATCCAGAAAGAGGACCAGGTGGTCCGGATCACCTTGAACCGGCCCAAACACAATGTCCTCAATATCCCCATGATGAAGGATCTGAACGCGGAGCTGGAAGCCATTGCCGCGGATGATACCCTTAAATGTGTGGTGATCGCAGGCGAAGGTCCCAGCTTCTGCGCCGGCGTGGAAGTCGGGGACCACAAACCCGACCAGGTGGATGAAATGGTGGCCGTGTTCAACCGGATTTTTGAGCTGATCAACATGATCGATATCCCGGTGGTTGCCGCGGTCCATGGCGCCTGCCTGGGCGGGGGCATGGAACTGGCGATCGCCTGTGACATCATCATTGCCAGCAAAAAAGCCAAATTCGGCCAGCCGGAGATCAAGCTGGGGTTTTTCCCGCCCTATGCAGCCCTGCGCCTGCCCGAGCTGGTGGGCCCTGCCAAGGCCATCGAGATTGTCACCACCGGCAAAATCTATAAAGCCAAGGAAGCGCGCAAACTGGGCTTTGTCAGCCAGGTGGCGGATGAAGATGAATTCACCGAAGCCGTGGAAGCGTATATCAAGGAGATCTGCATGGCATCTCCTTTGATCATCCGGCTCAACAAACGGGCCGTAAAGCGCCACATCGGCACCAGCTTTTTCCAGGGCATTGACCTGGTATCCAACTATTTTCTCAAAACCCTCATGAAAACCGAGGACACCCTGGAAGGCATCGCCAGCTTCGAGGAAAAACGCAGACCTGAATGGAAAAACCGCTAGGGGTCAGAAGTTACCTTTTTTACCTTTTTTTTGCGTTCTCCCATCCCACAGCGGCAGCGGGGCGTATAAGCCTTCCTGCCGCTGCTTTTTTGGGGGCCTTACAGTTCTGATGTTACAAGTGACCCTTGAAAATTACTGTCACTTTGTAATTTTTGCCTTGTAAAATCACATCGACACCGTCATTTTTACCGGGTAAAATACACAGGCATTGGAAACGCTCATTTTGTCCAGTGTTTATGTAATTTGCCTGATCCTGTTCAAAGGAGGTGCCATATGATATATCTGATTCTGACTGCCGCGCCCCTGCTTCTGGCAGGACTGCTGTATGCATCCAGACAGGAGTCCCTATTCGGCGAGCTGCTTACCAAGCCGCTGCTGTCTGTGCTGTTCATTGCCACGGCAGTGATCCAGCCGTATGCCGGAACCCTTTATTATCCTTTTGTCCTGACAGGCCTGATCCTGTGCCTGATCGGGGATGTCTGCCTGATCTTCTTTTCCAGCAGAAAGGTTTTTACCGCAGGGCTGGCCGCGTTTCTGGCTGGCCATGTGATGTATGTGGCCGCGTTTGTGACCTTGGGTGTCACCGGTCCCCTGGTATGGGCGGCAGCCCTTATCGGCCTGGGCCTGAGCTTCTATGTCTTTTTGTGGCTGCGGCCCCACCTGGGAGAGATGCGTATTCCCGTGATCGCCTACATCGTCATCATCACGGCCATGGTCATTTGTGCTGCCGCACTCATGAACAACCCCGGTCTGGATCCCAAAGCCCGTGCCCTGGTCTTTGGCGGGGCCCTGCTGTTTTATGTTTCCGACATATTCGTGGCCCGCCAGCGGTTTGTCAAAAAAGCGTTTGTCAACCGGGCTGCCGGCCTGCCCCTGTATTATGCGGGCCAGTTCTTGATTGCTTTTTCCACCGGCCTGATCTGACGCAGAAAAACCGCCTATGATATACGATAAAGACAATTTGCAGATGGCCATGATCCAGGGCTTTGCAGCCCCGACTGGCTGTACCGTCCTGGAGATCGGGTGCGGTGAAGGCGGGCTGTCCGCAATGCTGGCCCGCGATACCTGCTGCTATATTGCCATCGACCCGGACACAGCGGCTGTTGCCAAAGCGCGGCAGCAGACTGGTAATGCCCAATTTTTCATCGGTTCCGGGGAAACGCTGCCCTTTGGGGATGCGTCATTTGACAGGGTTATTTTCATCCTTTCGCTGCATCACCAGAACAGCCGGCAGGCCCTGATGGAAGCCCACCGGGTGTTGACCCCAACCGGCAGGGTGATTATTCTGGAACCTTTGGCAGAAGGTGAGTTCCAGCAGTTCTTCCACCTGTTCGATGACGAGACCGATGCACTGACATCCGCCGTACACGCCATACGCCACAGTCCGTTTGACCTGATCCGCCAAGAGGAGTTTGCGGTGCCTGCAGAATTTGATGACCTGGCAGACCTTTATCAATATCCCTTTGACCAATCCCCGGCCGATGACACCGGCCGCTCCAAAATTCTTGCAAAACTTCAGCAGTTCCGGAAAGACATAAGGGAAGGGCACAACATTCAGCTGTTTGACACAATTCATATATATTCCTTGGTGAAACGCCAAGTTGACCGATAATATCCATTTGATAGATCCCGCTAGATCCCGGCAGCTTGATAGCGCCCAGCCACTGAGGCCGGCACGCTGTCAATCTGCAGGGCGCTATCCTGGTGGGGGCATCCTTTCCCTGTTGACGGCGGTGGCCTTTTCCGCGAAACCTGCTGATGTTTTTTTTCTTTCATCTTCTGATCCCTGTCCTGGGCGCCGGCAGGAAAAAATTCCCTCCTGAAAAATGCAGATATCCAGGATAGATATATCCGGGCGAAAGATCTTCATAAGAACGGCATCGGCCATTTCGGTTTCTTCAGGGCAGCGGGCAGAAAAGACCTCTGGCCGGATACCGTGAACTGGCTTCTGGCCCACATATTGCCAACTCGCTGATGTGGCGGGCCATCACCGGGGAAAATTCCCCGACAGTTATAATTAGTGTTGACCTTTAAATCCATCGTTAGCGGAGAAAAATCATAGACAAAGTTCGCACCATAACAGAATGGATGTCATCTTCCCTTTATCTCCAATATAGTTGATTAAACGACTGGATTTTCTACCACAATATCTTGTGTTCGTGTCAAATTATGCTATTCTTTTTTGGTTGATGGTATCATTGACAATTCAAAGGTTTTCAGAATTTCAGATAGAATGATACTTGATTTCAGAAGGGGGAAAGGATTTCCAACAAATGTTAAAATCGGTCTTGACATTTGATCTGTTTTAGGGCATACCCCTATATACTATATTATCGGAGGTGCTTATGGCTTTATGCGGAACCGACCAGGACAAAGAACGCCTGATCAAGCGGCTTAACCGAATTGAAGGACAGGTCAGGGGACTGTGCAAAATGATTGAAAATGACAGAGACTGCATTGAGGTTCTTCGTCAGGTAGTCTCCGTTTCAGGTGCCATCCGTGGGGTTTGGACGCAAATCGTTGGAGATCATCTGCGAGGATGCATTCAAAACGCGACGCTCCAGAACGATAACCGGGATCATCTGGTGGATGAACTCATCGAGCATCTCGGGAAAATGCGGTAGAGGCTAAGAGCAAAAACAGAAAATAAGGTACCATGATTTGATATGCATGTCGATAAGATTAGACAAATAAGTCATGAACATGATTTCGATGGTGATGCACATGACAACGAAAAAAGGACATTGAAAGTGATTGTCCTTACCGGCATCACAATGTGTGTTGAAATCATAGCCGGTTTCTTGACTGGATCTATGGCGCTTCTGGCTGACGGAATGCACATGGGTACCCATGCTTTTGCCTTGGGTATTACCTATTTTGCATATGTGATGGCGAGAAAGTTTTCAGGTTCAACGAAATTTGGTTTTGGAACGGGAAAATTTGGAATCTTGTCGGGCTATACCAGTGCATTGTTTTTGGGTGGTACGGCCCTTTATATGATTGTCGAATCGTTTGGACGTTTTTTCAAGCCGGTTCCTATCGCCTTTGATGAGGCTATTCTTGTCGCGATAATCGGGCTTGCGGTAAATGTTCTGAGCATATGGATGCTTCGCGGTAAAGAAACCAATCATCACGGCCACAGCCATCATCATGACCATAATATTCGGGCTGCATACTTGCATGTTCTTGCTGATGCTTTGACTTCCGTTTTGGCAATTGTGGCACTTGTATCGGGAAAGTTTTTTGGCTGGTCATTTCTCGATCCGGCTATGGGTATTGTCGGGGGTGTTATGATAGCCATATGGGCATGGGGTCTCCTCCAGAGCAGTGCGTTCATTCTGCTGGATGGAAACGGAGACAAAAACATCCGGGATGCCGTCGTTACTGCGATTGAATCAGATGGTGACAGCCTTGTCGGCGATCTTCACATCTGGCCGCTCAATTCGAACGCTCTTGCGGCTGCAATAACAGTCGTCACAGAGGAAAAAAGAATCCCACCGGATTATTGTTCCCGACTTTCCCATATCACCAAGCTCAAACACACGACGATTGAGATTCATAATTGTACAAATTAGCTTTGCACTTGCAATCAGAACTGATGCCGATTTTACCTGTTGAAAAAGTAATAGCGACTTGACATAGCTTTTATCTAAAATTCAGGAATGCCGTAAAAAAGTCAGGTGGTTTTGGAATATTATGTGTCAACAAAAAAGTTTGGTAGATATAACTTTTTTGTTGACACATAATATTTTTTGATATAAAAAGCAATATCATGTAGCGCATATGCGCCCAAAATTAAAACCTACAATCAGGGAGTTAAAAAATCATGAAGCAGAGTGTATTTATTGTTCTAATATCAATTTTTATATTTACCGGCTATGCAGCCGCATCTGAAAAGGAACTTGTCGTGTATACGGCAAGAAAAGAGCATTTGATCAAAGATCTTTTTGAAAAATATGAAAAAGAGCATGGTGTTAAAATCATATACATCACCGGCAAAGCAGCGGTGCTTTTGCAGCGAATTCTTTCAGAAGGCAGTGGTACTAACGCAGATATTCTTTTAACCGTGGATGCCGGCAATCTCTGGCAGGCAGTTCAGAAAGATATTCTTGTTCCCGTTGAATCAAAGATACTCAAAGAGAATATTCCGTCCCATTACAGAGATCCGGAAAATAGATGGTTCGGGCTGTCTGTCCGGGCCAGAACCATTGTTTATAATACAAATGCAGTAAAAAAAGCTGATTTACATTCATACGAAGATCTTGCAGATGCAAAGTGGAAAAACCGCCTTCTATTGAGAACATCCAAAAAAGTCTATAATCAATCGCTTGTGGCCATGCTCATTGCAACAGTGGGTGAAGATAGAACCACAAAAATCGTAAAGGGCTGGGTAACTAACCTTGCTGCGCCGCCATATTCCAGTGATACAAAGGTCCTTGAAGCAATAGCAGCCGGTCAGGGTGACGTAGGCATCGTTAATACATATTATTACGGCAGGCTGATGAAAAAGAATCCTGATCTGCCATTGGCAATTTTCTGGGCTGACCAGGATGACAAGGGTGTTCATGTCAATGTTTCAGGGGCCGGCATACTCAACCATTCAAAGAACAAAGAAGAAGCTGTCAGATTTATCGAGTGGCTGTCGGCAAAAGACGCGCAGAAAATATTCGCAGATGCCAACATGGAATATCCTGTGAATACACAAGTGGCCCCCCATGCAGATGTCAAAACATGGGGAACTTTTAAAGAGAGCACGGTCAACCTTGCCAAAGCCGGTCAACTGCAGGCAGATGCTGTCAAGTTGATGGATAAGGTCGGCTACAAATAAACCACCTCAAAAAAGATGACCACCCGGCCCACAGTAACACCTTTAATACCGAAAGGGTGGTCATCAACTTAAGAACTGCCATGCTTCAACTTATTAATAACAACAGAAATTTCATTGTATCCCTTTTTTTTGCCGTGATGATTATTTCACCGGTAATGGTTATTTTACTTTCCGGATTCCAGGCTGAAATTGAAATTTGGACGCATATTAAGCAGTATGTTTTACCGGATCTGGTTAAAAACACGGTGATTCTTATTATAGGCGTATTGTCCACCACAGCAGTTTTGGGCATATCCTTAGCCTGGTTGACATCATTTTATGATTTTTTTGGCAGAAGCATATTTCACCGGATTTTATTGCTCCCGCTGGCCATTCCTGCCTATGTCATGGCCTTTATTTATACAGGCCTGCTTGATTTTTCAGGGCCGGTCCAAACCTTTATCCGGTCAACCATGCCGTCTATCGCTCCTTGTTTCCCCCAAATTCGTTCAGCATGGGGTGTGATAGCTGTTATATCGTTATCCATTTTTCCCTATGTTTATCTTATGGCCTCAAGCGGATTTCGTTCCATGGGAAAATCCATGATAGAGGCTTCTCAGTCTCTGCATGCAGGCCGGTTGTCTACTTTATTCCGGGTAACCATACCCATGGCCCGCCCGTGGATTTTTGGGGGACTGATACTGGTGTTTATGGAAACACTGGCTGATTTCGGGGCTGTATCAGTATTTAATTATGATACCTTCACCACGGGGGTGTATAAAGCATGGTATGGATTTTTTTCCATCAGCGCCGCTTCCCAACTGGCATCTATATTGGTTGCCATTGTTCTGTTTATTTTTCTTACCGAGTCATATTTCAAAAAGAAACAGCAATTTTTTACCAAGGGGTATGAGGCTGTGACGCGTATCAAAATGAACAGAATCAGATCTTTTTTCGCTTTTGGGTTCTGTTCAATCATTTTTGGATTGTCGTTTATCGTTCCTGTTTTTCAACTGTTGTTTTGGACCATTACATCGTTCAAGGTTGAAATCGACGTCCACTATGTGACACTACTTAAAAACACCATTGTTTTGGGGGTCCTGGGGACTGTTTTCACCATGGGGGTTGCCATTATTCTGGCCTATTCCAACAGATCTATGGGTGATATCAAAACCGGTATTGTTTCAAAATTATGTTTGTCCGGATACGCGCTTCCAGGAACCGTACTTGCAGTTGGCATGATGGGGATTATTGCCTGGCTTGATAAAACATTGATTGGAATGGTTGGCATCTTTGGGGGATATCCAATCAGTGGAATTCTCAAGGGGACACTCTGGGTGTTACCGATCTGTTATATGATACGGTTTCTCACAGCAGGTTACAATCCCGTCTTCAGCAATATGACCCGGTTGACATCTTCAATGGATGAGGCTGCAAGAATCATGAAAGTAACCGGTTTTAAACTGCTGACAAAAATTCATCTGCCGTTAATTCGACGAGGGATTATCACCGGGAGCATCCTTGTGTTCGTTGAAATCATGAAAGAGATGCCTGTCACCTTAATGCTCAGGCCATTTGGCTGGGACACGCTGGCTGTCAAAATATTTGAACTCACTTCAGAAGGAGAATGGGAGCGTGCTGCTCTTCCAGCCATTACACTCGTGTTGGCCGGTATGATTCCCATCATTTCCCTTACCTTTTTAGGAAGGAACAAAAAACAAAATGTCATTACAGGTTAACAACATTAGTAAAAAACTCGGGAAAAATGTAATTGCTGCCGATACCATTTCATTCAAAATAAAGGATGGTGAATTAGGGGCTTTGATAGGTCCCAGCGGCTGCGGGAAAACAACTCTTTTGCGTATGATCGCAGGGTTTGAGAAACCTGATGCCGGTGACATCGCTATTTGCGGAAATGAAGTGGTTTCTGCCAGCCATAATATTCCCCCTGAAAAACGAATGGCAGGAATGGTGTTTCAGGATTATGCATTGTTCCCCCATTTGACCGTCCATGAAAATATCACCTTTGGTCCTGAAAAGAGTACAAAATCAGAAATTAAAAAACTGATCAGCATAACCGGATTATCAGGTTCTGAAAAAAAATATCCCCATGAATTATCAGGCGGTCAGCAACAACGCGTTGCACTGGCAAGGGCACTTGCCCCCAAACCTGGACTTCTCCTGATGGATGAACCCTTTTCCAACCTGGATATTGCGTTAAGAGAAGCCTTGTCTGAAGAAGTCCGTTTCATTTTAAAGGAGTATGGTACCACCGGTCTTCTTGTCACCCACAATCAGCATGAAGCATTTGCAATGGCTGATCAAATCGGTGTGATGAAGAACGGACAACTGCTGCAGTGGGATACAGCCGATAATTTATATTACAAGCCAACTTCATATGATGTTGCCTCTTTTGTAGGTGAAGGCGCGTTTATTCAAGGTAATATTGATGCAAGCGGTGTGATCAAATCAAAAATCGGTCAATTCTCTTTAAAACATGTAAATGGTTTTGATATCAATATCCCGGTCAGAATTTTTCTTCGACCCGAAGATATCAGCATTGATTCTTATTCTGAATACAAAGCCAGGTTGATCTCATCTCATTTCAGGGGACCGGGCAGGTACCATACCTTTGAACTGCCATCAGGGGATCGGTTTGTCTGTCTGGATAAATGCCCGAAACGACGTGAACTCAACAAAGAGTACGGTATTTCAATTTGTAATACAAAAACACGGTTATTTCAATAAATGGGTCTGTTTAGTCCATATTTTTATCCGGTCTGATTTTTATCCGGGGCCATGTCCAAAACTTCCCGCACCTTTTCTGTCAGATCCACCATAGAAAACGGTTTTTGGATAAATGCCACCCCTTTATCCAGGACCCCATGATGAGCAATGACGTTGGCAGTATAACCGGACATGAACAAAAGTCGGATGTCCGGATAAAGATCTGTTATTTGCCCCGACAGGTCACGTCCATTCATCTCCGGCATAACTACGTCGGTGATAAGCAGAGCTATGGCATCGGAATATCTTTTTGCCTTTTCCACAGCCTCTGTCGGTGTGCCAGCAGATAAAACGGTATACCCTTTTCGCTCAAGCATCATGCTGGTCATTCTGAGAATAGTAGGTTCATCTTCCACCAGCAGGATAGTTTCTGTTCCCCCGGCAGCTGCTTTCTTTTCAGAGTCGGCCTTGGCATTATCTTCAGTGACAACTAACTGGGGCAGATAAATTTTGAAGTTTGAGCCCATGCCTGGTTCACTGTAAACATTGATGAAGCCGTTATTCTGTTTCACGATACCATAAACGGTAGCAAGTCCAAGGCCTGTGCCTTTGCCCACCTCCTTGGTGGTGAAAAAAGGCTCGAACAAATTTTTCAGAGTGTCTTTATCCATGCCGCACCCATTGTCATTGACTGCCAGCAGCACAAAATTACCGGGGATAAAACCGGAATGTTGTCTGCAGTATTCCTCATCAAATGACTTTCTTCCTGTTTCTATGGTGATTCTGCCCACGCCGGCAATGGCATCCCTGGCATTGACACACAAGTTGGCAAGAACCTGATCGATCTGGGTTGGGTCCATTTTCACCGGCCACAGATAGGCAGCAGGCTTCCAGATCAGATCAATATTTTCTCCGATAAGCCGGCGCAGCATATTCAGCATGCTTTCCACGGTATCGTTCACATCCAGCCGTATGGGAGAAATAACCTGTTTTCTGGCAAAGGTCAGTAGCTGCTTTGTGAGAGCTGCCGAGCGCTTCGCTGCGGTTTGGATTTCTTTTAAGTCGGAATAAAGGTTGTGATCCTCCTCAATCTCGTCCATGGCAAATTCCAAATGCCCCAGAATCACCCCCAGCATGTTGTTGAAATCATGTGCCACACCTCCGGCCAGCCGGCCCACTGATTCCATCTTCTGTGCCTGGCCGAGCTGTTCCTGAAGCTTCTCCCGCTCTGTATCAGCTTGCTTGAGTTCGGTGATGTCCTGGGTCATGCCGACAGATCGGAAAATGGTTCCTGCTTCATTCCGCTCATGGATACAGCGCTCATGTACAATTCGGATTTCACCGGTGTTACGACGAACAATCCGGTGCTGGATCTCATATTCATTAAGCCTCTCCTGGATTGAATTGTAATAGGCGTTATTCACCATTTCACGGTCATCCGAATGGACTGCATCAAGAAAGGCTTCATAGGTGGCGGCGAACTCCTGGGGGTCACAGCCGAAAATGCGGTAGAGCTCATCCGACCAGGTCAAACGGTTTTTGATCAAGTCCAGTTTCCAGCTTCCAATGTGGGCGAGTTCCTGTGATCGGGCCAGCAGTTCCTCACTCTCACGCAACACATTTTCAGCCAGTTCACGATTTTTCAATTCAATCAGCAGGGATTTGGTTTTTGCTTTTACCTGAACCCGCAAAATTATATTCCCTGTAACAAGAACAATAAGCACACCAGATAGAATAATAAAAACCCATTTTATCCACCCGGGCAACTGAAAGGATGGAGATTCTGCACCAAACCAGTGTGCCATTGACGTGTGATATACTGAATTTTTATCTGCCTTGAAGTTTGTGATATGTCTGTCCATTGCAGTCAAAAGGCCTGCTGGATCACCTTTGGGTACGGCATAACGGATTTGAATCGGATTGAAAACAATCGGCGTGGATTGTAATTCATAGTTTTCTGCATAATTGCGTGCCGCAAGATAGTTGACAACACCTGCATCAGCTTTTCCGGATTCCAGGGCCTGGAACAGTTCAGCATAATTCTCAATCAATACGGTTTCATATGATATTCCCAGCTGTGCCAGCAGGGTCTTGAAATACTCTCCATGGGTATCATGGGATAGGGTGGCAATTTTTTTCCCTTCCAGGTTTTGAATGGATTCCATGGAAAGATTTTTTTTGGCATAAACCTGCCCCCAGTTTGAAATCAAGGTTTGTTCACAAAAATCCAGCTGTGTCAGCCGTGATTCTGTGAATGCCACTACAGGAAGAATATCAATTTCATTTCTTGTCAAAAGTGTAAAAACATCATTCCATGTACCCTGACGGTATTGAAGGTTCCACCCCTCTGTTTTTGCAATATTCTCAAGCACATCAATGTAGATACCCTGTGGTCCTGATTCAGCCATGAAAATCAGTGGTTTGTTGTCATATATACCCACACGAATTTCTTTGGAAGCCGCAGATGATTCCAGGGAGGCACATAAGAATATATATGTGCAGAAAACAAGGATGTTGACAGTATTCTTCAATTTTTTCCACCGCCTTTTGCTCTATCTTTGATCCGACAATTTTGTATAACTCGATGATCAAGTTTTTGTGCATGGTTTCTGGAAAAATGGGTCAGGCTTGTGTTATTGGCGTTATCTTCCACAGTCTTTGTGACCCCAATGACGGCACAGATAATGTCAATAACGCAAGCCTCACATTCTTTTTTGGGCCCAGGGTCCAGGAAAAATGGTTTCACCATTTCCCTGGACCCCGAGGTGTTTCCTACTGAATTGTATTAAAAGTTTTTAAAATCATCGTCATCATCATCAAAGGGAATGACCTGGTCCGGCCGCACTTCTCCGGTTTTCCCTGCCAGCATTTTCCTGCTGCCGGTTCCCTGGTTTGGGTGATGGGACCCAATGGTTTTTGTGGATTTTTTCCGGGACACGGTGTGATTCCGGTCTCTTTTGCCTGTCACCAGCATGACCAGATCATCCACATATTCCTTGAGCTGTTCTGCCTGGGCATTCATTTCTTCGGATGCAGATGCGGATTCTTCGGCATTGGCGGCATTTTGCTGCACCACCTTGTCCATTTCCGTAATGGCAATATTCACCTGGTCGATGCCGCTGGACTGCTCTTTGGATGCCGCGGAAATTTCTGCAATCAGATCCCCAACCTTGGCGGAGCTGTCCGCCACCTGGCCGAATGCCTCATTGGTAGTTGAAACCAGTTTGGAGCCGTCATTGACCTTTTTCACGGTGCCTTCAATGAGTTCAGCCGTGTTCTTGGCAGCATCTGCCGCACGCATGGCCAGGTTTCTTACCTCGTCGGCCACCACGGCAAAACCGGCGCCTGCTTCTCCGGCACGGGCTGCTTCCACCGCGGCATTCAATGCCAGCAGATTGGTCTGGAAAGCGATTTCATCAATGGTTTTGATGATCTTGGAGGTTTCTTCACTGGCTTTGGAGATATCTTCCATGGATTTGGTCAGTTTGCCCATGGAGTCATTGGCCGTGGCCACCACATGGTTGGCCTCTTTCATCAATCCGTCTGCTGTGCCGGCGTTTTCCGCATTTTTCTTGGTCATGGAGGCCATCTCTTCCATGGAGGAAGAGGATTCTTCAATGGAGGCGGCCTGCTGGGAGGCCCCTTCGGCCATGGCCTGGGAAGAGGAGGACACCTCGCTGGAGGCGGATGCCACCTGGGCGGATCCCTCGTTCAGTCCGGATATGATGCGGTTCACAGGTCCTGTTATGCTTCTGGTGATGAAAAAACCTGCCAGCACACCGATTACCAGGGCTGCAACCAGCCCGATGATCATCACGGTCGAGGCTGTGGAAAGGGATGCCACTGCTGCCTTTGCAATCCGGTCCGTGGCAGCCATGCCGGCATCAGCGGTTTCTTTGCAGGCATCGATGACATTCTGGCCTGCTGCCCCTCTTTTGTCGCTCAATTCCTGCAGAAAAATCCAGTTTTTCAGGAAATTGCCCATGGCATCCTTGTAGCCATTGCCGGCGGTTTTTACCTCTTCAATGCGCTGCAGATCTTCCGGCAGGCGGGTGATCTTTTTCAGGTCCTCGAACATGGTATCGATTTTGGAAAAATTCTGTACCGCCTCTTCCATGACTGCCGGGCTGCGCAGGGCCTGGGATCGGAAAGCACCGATCCGGGTGGCATTGCCCAGATCGATGATATCGTTGACCAGGGTGATCTTGGTCTGTCTTTCCAGCATATCTTCCGTCAGTTTTTCCTGCTGGCCCTGTAAAAAGGCATCACAGTTTTCCACATATGCACCGGCATTTTTGTCCATATCACTGCGGATATCATTCAGCCGGGTGACACTGGCCATGCTTCCCTTGTTATACTCTTTCAGGAACCGGTCCATGGCATCCTGGTAGTTTTCGGCTGCCGCATCTGTTGCATCTATCCGGTCAATATCCTCCTTGTCGGTGGAAACCTTGCGCAACTGCGTCAGAACAGGACCGGCTTTTTCAATGGTTTTAATGGCGGACAGCATGATGGATGGATCATCCAGGGCCTGGGATCTGAAATTCAATACCCGTGTGGATGCGCCGATATCATCAAGTTCACTTACCAGCCGTATCTTTTCCTGGCGGGCGG